>NZ_LN868937.1:1270355-1580310 GCF_001244735.1 Bacillus andreraoultii | reverse complement strand
GTAAAATGGTACCTGTAGGTAGGACACTTGAAAAAGAGTGTTTCACCTACAGGTATTTTTTTATATACTTGAATTTTAGAATATGAGGATTAGGGGACAACATGAGTAAAATAACTTTTTCAACCAAAGAGATAAAAACACTTCAACAGAATCCAAATATACATCGTGTCAGCGATCGGTCTATTACCTATACTGACGATTTTAAAAATAGATTTATTGATGAGTACCTAGCTGGCAAACTCCCTCGTCAGATCTTTGCGGAGAACGGTTTCGATGTGGACGTTATAGGAATAAAACGAATCGAACAGTCAGCCTGCAGGTGGAAAAAGGCCTATGAGAAGAATGGCTTGATTGGGCTTACGGATACGAGGAAAAACGCTTCCGGCAGACCCTTGAAACGTGAGCTTTCACCGTCCGAAGTGATTGAAAGACAAAAGGCAAGAATCGAACTGTTGGAAGGACAGGTTGAGCTGTTAAAAAAGCTAGAAACGACAGAAAGGAGGCTGCTAAACTCAAGCGAAAATCTAAATCCGAATAATGCATATCAATTGATTCAGGAGACCATTGAACAAAATGGATTTAAGGGGATGACCAGGTATCTATGTGGCCTCTTAGAGGTATCCCGGTCTGGATATTATAGCTACCTAAAGGCTTCCTCTCTCCGGGAAGCAAAGGAGAAATTGGATCTTGAAGCGAAGGAAATCATTTTAAAGGCCTTTAATCGGCGCGGATATAAGAAAGGTTCACGCTCCATTAAAATGATACTGGAGAATGATTTTAACATTACGTTTAGCCGTAAAAAGATACAGAGAATCATGAGGAAATATGGAATCATCTGTCCTCACAGAAAGCCAAATCCTTATAAAAGGATCGCTAAAGCAACCAAGGAGCATCAGGTTGTTCCAAACAAGTTAAATAGGGAATTTAAGCAAGGAGTTCCAGGAAAAGTGTTATTAACGGACATTACTTATTTGCCATATAACGGAAATTCCATGGCTTATTTGTCAACCATAAAAGATGCGTCCACTAACGAACTCCTAGCTTACCATGTTTCTGATCGTATCACTCTAGACATCGCAACAAAGACGATTCACAAACTAATGAAAAACAAGAAGATTACACTACATAAAGATGCCTTCATCCACTCTGATCAAGGGAGCCATTATACGAGCCCCAGATATCAAAAGTTATTAAAAAAATATGGTCTAGGACAATCTATGTCCCGAAGAGGGAACTGTTGGGATAATGCCCCTCAAGAGTCTTTCTTTGGTCATTTAAAAGATGAAGTAGACTATCAATCTTGTAAATCCTTAAAAGAACTAAAAGCAAAAATAAATCACTATATGGTTTACTATAACAATTATCGATATCAATGGAATTTAAAAAAGATGACCCCTATTCAATATAGGAATCATCTTCTAGTTGCTTAACCTCTTTTTTTATTGTGTCCTTGACATAGGTACCATTTTATGGCTCACTCTTTTCTTTATTACTAAATTTTTATAAAACATTTTTTCGGTTTCAACTATCAATTCTGATAGTTGAATGAAAGCATGATGTAAAGTTGGACGATTCATTAAAAATTGCATACGGTCTTCTATATTTACTGGTTTCACTTTAAGCCTGTTAAGCTCCTCTTCTAATCTAGTTAGTACGACTGGCCGCTCATTCGTCCAGAAAAGTAATTTAAGAAATAAGCTAATTCCTTTAACCATGAATAGTCGTGTTTCTTTATTTTGGCGCTCTTTAAATAACTTTAATAGTTTGATCCGTAATTCGTTCCATTCACTGAGTATTTTCTTAATCTCGCTTTCTCCCATAAGCCAAGGTGTATCACCCAAATCTCCTAAGTAGTACTTATTTTCATCAACAAAGAAATCAGAAGGTGTCATCTTTCCTTCATAAAAAAAACGATGATTTAAAGGTTCACTTACCTTCATTTTTTTATTTCAATACCTTTCGTACGTTTTCTACCTTCGCGACATATGGAAAGTAAGGGGCATTGTAAACAGTCTGGAGATTGGGCCTTACAATGGTAGCGACCAAAAAAAATCATTCGATGATGCGTAATGCTCCATTCATCCATTGGTACTTTCTTCATTAATGTTTTCTCTACCTCAAGGACACTATCTTTCCATCGGCAAAATGCTAAACGCTTCGAAACACGCTCGACATGCGTATCAACCGCAATTGCAGGTATACCAAAAGCAACAGAGGCAACCACATTGGCCGTTTTTCTCCCCACACCGGGTAGTTCCATTAACGTATCTCGGTCCTGCGGTACTTCTCCATCATATTTTTCGAGCAAAATTTGACATAACTTTTGAATATTTTTGGCCTTATTTCGATATAGCCCAATTGATCGAATATCGGATTGTAATTCTTCGAGCGGTACTTGTAAGTAATCCTCTGGCTTTTTATATTTCTCAAAAAGGGATTTTGTCACTTTATTAACAAGCGCATCGGTACATTGTGCAGATAGAACAACAGCGATTAATAACTCAAATGGATTCGAATGGTTTAATTCACAATGAGCATTAGGAAACATTTTCCCCATTTCATCTAAACAATAGCGTATCTCTTTCATTGTTAACATGTTAACTCTCCCTTAATTTTCTAACCAATTATAGAATGGAACCGATTCTGTATCTTTCTTTTTTTCCGGAGTCTGCTTTTTTTGCTGTTTTAAACGGAAATTCCTACTTTGTTCTTCTGCCTGTTGTACTGTTTTAATCCCTGACCTCTTCCACTCGAATAAAATCCGGTCAATATAGCGGAAATTCAGTTTACCAGATAAAACAGCTTCTTTTAAGGCAGCCTTAATGACAGATGGACTATGGTGGTCGTTATCAATCCACATCGATAACGTTTCACATTCGATTGGTGATAGGGGACGTGCAAATTCTTGTTCAAATAAAGTAAAAAGTGATCCTTCTTCTAATTGCATTTGAAATTCACGACTCTCTTGCTCTAACAACGCATGTTCATCAATTAAGCGAAGCCAAAGGGGTTTTAAAGAATACTTCTCATAATAAATTCCCTCTTCCGTTTTCCCATTTAAAATTTCTAAATATCCCCTTTGAATTAAAGATAATATTGTTTGTGAACATTCCTCTGTTGTTAAAGTCATATATTCTGCTAGTTCATCAATTGTTGGAAAATCTTTCCCTTTTTCAATAAAATGATAAATCTGCAAGATGACCATGCATTCGATATCAGATAAACCAATCTTTTTATAGTAACTAAATAAAAAAGAAGGTATCGCAATTACTCCTTCTTCTATCCAGGAAAGAAACATATTTTTATTCATATTCGTCGCACCTCAAAAATAAGTATAGCATGGAATCGAATAGATTAAAACAGGGACCATCCGATAAGTTCACCTACAATTACGAGAAAAACTAGTAAATGAAGATCAACCAAAAGGATAATCCCTTACATTTTGTATAGAAAAACTATTTAAGTATTAAACATGTAAAGTCATATGTTTATATTTTCAAGAAGTACTCACTTAACCATTTTATTCTCAACAAAATTTTTAATACGAGTGACTGCTTCTAAGAGTAGATTCTCGCTTGTCGCATAGGATAAACGAATATTATCAGGAGAACCAAATCCAGATCCAGGAACGACCGCTACATGTGCTTCACTTAGTAATGCTTTAGCAAAATCATCTACTGTACTATATCCAGTTAATTTTGCAGTTTCTTTCACATTTGGGAATAAATAAAAAGCCCCCTCTGGTTTCACACATGAAAATCCAGGAATCTCTACTAATTTTTCATAAAACATATTTAATCTATGTTCAAATTGCTTCCTCATTTTTTCAACTGGTTCTTGACTACCGCGATAGGCAGCAATCGCAGCGTATTGTGAAGGAGTAGCTGGATTCGAAGTACTATGACTAGCTAGTGATGTCATTTGTTTAATGAGCTCTTTATTCCCTGCTGCATAACCGATTCTCCAACCTGTCATTGCATGAGATTTAGATACTCCGTTTATAATGACCGATTGATTTTTCAGTTCATTCGATAGTTGAGCTATAGAAACATGTTGATTATTTCCATATATTAGTTTTTCATAAATTTCATCCGATACAATCAACACGTGATGTTCTAGACATATTTTCCCAAGTTCCATCAGCTCTTCAGCAGTATAAGTAATTCCTGTTGGATTACTTGGAGAATTAATAATTAACGCCTTTGTTCTACTTGTGATGTGTTCACGTAGTTTTTGTGGAGATAGTTTAAAATGACTATTCTCATCTGTTTCAGCAAAAATTGGTATACCACCAGCAAGTTTTACTTGTTCTGGATAACTTACCCAGTACGGGGTAGGGATAATTACTTCATCGCCATCGTTTAAGATTGCTTGAAACAATAGATAGAGTACATGTTTCGCCCCGTTACCAACAATAATTTCCGCCGGATTATATTCTAATTGTTGATCTACTTTAAATTTATCAATAATAGCTTGTTTTAATTCACCTAAACCTCCAGAGGGGGTATATTTGGTTTTTCCACCAATCATCGCTTGATAGGCAGCTTCAATAATATATTCTGGTGTATTAAAGTCGGGTTCTCCGGCACCTAGTCCGATAACATCAACCCCTTTTGCTTTTAATTCATTCGCTAATGCTGTAATTGCCAGTGTAGCTGAAGGGGTTAATGACTTAATACGATCAGCTAATTCCATCTCTTTTTCCTCCCTTTGCCTTCTCCATTATATATCGCTTTGATTTTATAGAAAGATTAATGAATAATCTATTCATCGTGTAGTTACATCATCTTACAGATTATAAACCCGATACCAATCACCATTAAAATAGTCAATATAAAGGATACTATATCGATTTTCTTGATCACGATACGTTATTTCGTAAGCAGGAGCTTCTTCAATCATCCCTAATTTAATCTTCATAATTTCTTTCGGTCTTTTATCCCTTGAGATATCATTTAGTTCATTAAAAACAAAAGCTTTAACTTTATCCTTACTCATCCCTGCTTTTTTGTTCTCAACATGAACGGTCCCATTTTTATCTTCTGGAACCCAAACGTAAATTTCCTTATTATCCGCAGTAACTCCTTCAATAACATAATAACTATCTGTATAATGGAACCAATCTATATTCGTAACTTTCGTCAAGTTCACTTCTTCTTTAGCCCTTTTTATTGCTTCATTTTTTCCATCTTCTAAAGGTTTAGTAGCCGAATTATATAAGAATATCGAGCCAAGCGTGACTAATAAAATCGTTAATATAGATATCAATGTAACTTTTTTCGCCATTAGCCAATCCTACTCTTTCTACTAGTTATGTTCGATAAATTGTAAAAATTGCTTTTGTTGAATCGTTTTTATCTAAAGCAAGTCCAAACACTAAGTCTTCATATTTTAATGTCCGATTCAGTAAGTCGACTATTTTATATAAATCTGTTGAATAGTCAACCTTTATTGTGGAAAGTATTTCATTTTTGCTCACCATAAAAATCCTCCTAGAGATTCCTTCACGTATAAACATTAAAAATCTTCCTTTATTATATCAAGAAAACAGATAGAAGATAACCATTTTCTTATATATTTGTGAAATGTGTAATGAACTCTAAAATCTTTAACAAATTGGTTACGTTTATAAAGTAAAAACTTAATACTTACTCTTATTGGAATCTCCAACAATTTCTTCGCATAGTTGATTAATATCTACAATTTCTAATGATATGTCATGAATTGACTGTAAAAAACTTCGACCATAATCTGTCGTATAAATTCTTTTGTCAAACAATATTAAATTCTTCTGCATGTTTGGTGTGAGTAATTTCTCAATCGTGTCCTTAAAACGAATCACTGCTTCTGGTAATGACAGTGAATAAAACGGATTCTCACCTTTATTTTTCAACAATTTGGCCCGATTAAAATGAACCGGTTCAAATGGAGATGTAAAAGGAAGTCGTACCATAATTACGGTTTGCAAGGAAGTAATATTATTCATGGATTCTAAATAGGAAGTTGTTGTAAATAAAATGGACTTACTAAAACTCATGAATTGCTTCGTTAATCTGTTCACACTTCCATTCGATATTCCATGTGCCAACAGTAAATATTCCTCAAGAGCACCACTATCTTTAATAAGGTCATATACTTTCCTTAACATCGTATTCGAGTTAAAAATAATGAGTATTTGTCTTTCTACTGCTGTGGCGATTGCAAGAATACGATTACTCATTTGTTCAATAAATTCATTTTCATCAATTTCATTTATATTTGGTAAATCATTTAATGAAAATAATCGTATATTTTCATTAAATGAATTTTGAATCGGAAATTGTCGAGTAACGATAGGAAAATGTAGTAATCCTAGTCGTTCAACCATATATTGAAATGACTGTTCAACGGTGAAAGCATTTGATATGAGAATAATCGATTTTTTATGTAAATACAATGTTTGTGCAAAAAACTCATCTAAATATATTGGTTGGCTACGATAAACAAGAGATGTAAGTGGATTTCGTTCATCCATTTCAATCCAAATAATTTTATTCATATGTAATTGTTGAAACTCATCATTAAATTCTTTGATACAGTTTAATTCGTTAACCAATAAAGAATAATGTCCAACAACCATCTTTTCCTTATCTAATAGTTCATGATAATTCTGATTTAACACATCTAACCAATTCTCGAAATTTGTAAATAGTTCAATATAAGCACTATAAACTCTTTCCCAACTATACATAATTTGCCGGTAATTTTTCAGATTTTCATCTACAACAGCATGTTTGTTCTGTTGATTTCTATTCATAACACTACTAATTGAAAGTCGAGAAAATTCATCGAATAATTCTGAGAAGACGCGTATTTGACTATCTAAATGATTGAAAGCGATCTTCGTCTTCAAACGATATTTCATTAAAATACGATTCATTTTACTAAGTATTTTAAACTGGTCAGCATTCCCTAACTGATTTAATATGTATTTAATTTGTCGATAACTAAATTTATTTCCAACAATTTGTAACGCATTTTTTTCAAATACGTGTGCATCATCTATAATGACATATTCAAAATGGTCAAAATCCTTTACCTGTCCTACTAAGTCACTTATAAAGTAGTGATGATTTGTTAATACAATTTTTGCTGATTGAGCTTGCACAAGTGCTTGGTTATAAAAATCAAAATCTGTCACTGAATTTTTCGTTTCTCCCGTTGCAATTCTTTGCCAAAATTGGCGGCCAAAAGTAGTCAGATTTAATTCGTCTCCATCACCTGTTTCTGTTTCGATTAACCATACAAGTATTTGCATTTTTGTCAATACTTCATCAAAGTGTTCAGATTCTTCACGTAATGATTGTTCGAATTTCCATAAATTTATATAACGATTACGCCCCTTTAAGATTTGAACATTGAATGAATCATACGTTCGTTTCCGGAGATTCGGTATAACCTCTTCAGCCATCAATTGCAATTGTTTATTAGAACTTACCGTTATCAAAATTGGTTGGTTGTTTTCTAATGAAAAATAATATGCTGATAAAAGATAAGCATCATACCGATTGCATCCAGTTGCTTCAACTAACGATATTTCACCATCCTTCAATGAGTGATAAATAAATGTACTCATTGATTCTTTGTTCGCGCTATTTAGGTTATTTTCTTTTAATAAATGGTTCAAACAGGAAGAGTCACTTTTAATATCATCGTTAACTTGTTTTTCATCTATACTTGAAACTTTTTTTATTGCGATACCGTTTATGATTTCAACTTCTTTTTCGGTATCATGTTTGACTGATTTTCTCTCACTACTTATTTTGTCAATTAAATAAAACAAATCGGATTTAAGTTTCTTTGATAACTTTTGAAGTTGATGTAACGTTATACTTGGTAAACTAGCTATCTTATCATATAACGTTATGAACCATTCTGCTGTTACAATCGCGTCACTATCCGCCTGATGAGGTCGGTTGTGATCGAATCCAGCGAAATCAGCGATGTCACTTAATTTATAACTCTCTAATGTTGGCATGAGGATGCGAGTCATTTCTACCGTATCAATGATTGGAATATGTAATTCTGGATAATGATGAACTTCTAACGTTTCTTGTAAGAACTTTAAATCAAATTGGACGTTATGAGCGACGAAACAAGCACCATCCAATAAAGTGATAATTTTTTCTGCAACTTCTGAAAACATTGGAGCATTCATCACTACATTATTATCTATTCCCGTCAATTCTGTAATAAATGGTGGAATAGGAATTTCGGGATTTATATATGTAGTAAAAGTGTCAATTATTTTTTTGTTTTCTAACACAACTGCAGCAAATTGGATCATTCGATCACCATTCTTCGGTGAATGTCCAGTTGTTTCAATATCTACAACAACGAATTTATTCAAATTAAACACCTCATAATCTATCAACAAAACAGTACCATAATTTTGCACTACAGAAAAGTAGCTCATCGCCCAATTGTTCCTTTTTTACGTTTATTCTATTGTCGTACTTGAAAATTTGATTGTTTCATACATCCGTTTATTAAAAAAAGCCTGGCTGATTACTCCAGACTTTTTAAAAAATAAAAAATGTTCATTAGAAACCTTCATTCATCATGATTCAATAACCGTTCTCGCGTCTTCCTCTCCAATTATTTCTACAATATTATTTTCCTCATTTAAGATTGCAATTTTAGGTTTATGATTTTTTATTTCTCTTTCGTCAAGATAGCAATAAGAAATAATAATAATGACATCACCTTGTTGAACAAGTCTTGCAGCTGCTCCATTCACACAAATAACGCCACTGCCTCTTTCTCCAGGGATAATGTATGTTTCAAAACGGGCACCGTTATTATTATTTACAATTTGCACCTTTTCATTAGGGGACATTCCTACTGCATCAATTAAATTTTCATCAATGGTTATACTGCCAACATAATTTAAATTTGCTTCAGTAACACGGGCACGATGAAGTTTCCCGTTCATCATCATTCGAAACATAAATAGACGCCACCTTTTGCTATACTTACAGTTCAAAAATAATATTGTCAATTAATCGGACTTTAGAAAAACGAACTGCTAAAGCAATTATTACTTTGCCTTCGATAACTTGAAGCTCCTCTAATTCTGGATATGAATATATTTCTACGTAATCGATTGAGCCACTAATGAATTCTTGTAATAACTCTTTCATTTTAGTCGTGATTATTTCTGGATTACGTTCCCCAGCAACTATTTCATTTTTCGCCTTCAAAAGAGACTGATATAAATACGGTGCTTCCTTGCGTTCCTCTTCTGTTAAATATACATTCCTTGAACTTTTTGCCAGTCCATCCTCTTCCCTAACTGTTTCAATTGCACATAGGCAGATAGGGAAGTTAAAGTCTTTAATTAAACCACTTACAACAGCTACCTGTTGTGCATCTTTTAACCCGAAGTAGACATTCGTTGGTTGAATAATCGAAAAGAGTTTAATTAACACTGTTGCTACTCCATCAAAGTGACCAGGGCGTTTTCTTCCACAGAGAACATTCACTCTTTTTTTAACTTTAATCTCAACTGTCATCTCATCTGGATACATGTCTAGTGCAGATGGATAAAACAAATAATCGACACCGACTGTTTTTGCTAATAATTCATCTCTTTCAATATCACGAGGATAGGAGTCATAGTCTTCATTGGGACCAAACTGTAATGGATTAACGAACACACTAATAACTACAACTGAATTTTCCTCTCTTGCTTTTTTCATTAAGCTTAAATGTCCTTCGTGCAAATATCCCATCGTCGGTACATACCCAATTGTTTCATTGTTCCTTTTTAAATCGGCAGTCAGTCTTGTCATTTCATCAATTGATCGAATAATTTTCACGCTTTCATTCCCCCATATAAACTTTCAAGCAATTCATCATTTGCAGAATAACTATTTTCTTGATTAGGGAATGTGCTCATTTTTACATCATGACAATACTCCATGATACCGTTTATGATGTCTGATTGAATATTTCCGTAAGACTTGACAAACTTTGGTAACCGGTCCACACCGTACCCGATTGCATCATGATAGACTAACACTTGACCGTCTGCTTGATTCCCTGCACCAATACCAATGACTGGAATTGATAATTGTCTACTTATTTCTTCTGTCAGTTGATAAGGAATACACTCAACTACAAGCATAAATGCTCCATTTTCTTCACAACGCTTTGCATCTTTAATTAATTTTTTCGCAGCTTCTATCGTTTTCCCCTGTACTTTATAGCCGCCTAAAACACCAACAGATTGTGGAGTTAAACCTAGATGAGCGACAACTGGTACGCCGGCTTTCGTTAAATGGAGTATGACATCTAATACATCATCGGCTCCTTCTACTTTCACCGCATTTGCCTTCCCTTCCTGTATTAACCGTACTGCATTTTTCAATGTTTCATCTTTTGATAGATGATAACTTGCAAATGGCATATCGACAACTGTAAACGTATTAGGTGCCCCCCTATTTACCGCTTTTGCATGATGAACCATATCATCTAACGTCACTTCAACGGTCGATTCGTAGCCGAGTACAACCATACCCAATGAGTCACCAACTAATATACAGTCTACTCCGGCCTTTTCTACTAGTTTTGCTGATGGATAGTCGTACGCTGTCATCATCGTAATTTTCTCGGAACTCGCTTTCATCTTTGCAAAATCAGACGTCTTTTTCATTTTTCCATATCCTCCTTTAAAATTCAGAGGAAATGAAACAAAAAACCCTTCTTGAGCAGAAGGATTTTAATAAAGGTAGTTTCATCCCTCTGTCCCGGTCCACATTAGGCTACAGGCAGATTTTTCAAAAAGTATTTTTTATAATAGATTGATACCACCCATAACATGGTGTAGTTCTATCTATCTGAAAATATTATACAAATAAAACTGAGTCTTGACTAGAAAAACATATTTTAAAAGATGAGAATATGAATGATTCAATTCAAGGCTATGTAATTTCTATATCTGCTGAGTAAATTTCGCGAATTTCACCTGATTGCTGTTTTAATAGTAATACCCCATCCTCATTAATACCTAAGGCTATCCCATGATAATTTCCGTTAAGTGTTCTCGCAGTTATTTCTCTACCTATTGAGCATGAATAACCTTCCCAAAGTTGTTTAATTGGTAAAAATCCATTGTCAATATACGTATTTAATAGTTTTTCAAATCGATAACAAAAACATTGCAACAGTTTTGTTCGATCAATTAATTTATCCGCTTCTATTTTTAGAGAAGTAGCAATTGTTTGCAATTCACTTGGAAAGTCTTCTTGTTTTTGGTTTACATTTATCCCGATGCCGATAATTAAAGATTGAATATGACTTTCTTCAGCTTGTAGCTCAGTTAAAATTCCACAAACCTTTTTTCCACTAATTAGTATATCGTTTGGCCATTTAATTTCTGGTTGAATCCCAGCTACATCTTTTATTGCTTCAACAACGGCAACAGCAGTTAGTAAAGTAAGCTGCGGTGCTTGTTGGATTGCTATTTCAGGACGAATAATTAAACTCATCCAGAGACCGGTTCCTTTAGGTGAATACCAATTTCTTACAAGTCGACCTCTTCCTTCTGTTTGTTCATCTGCAACAATTAATGTTCCGTGATTTGCACCATTTAATGCCAATTCTTTTGCCAATTTTTGAGTAGAAGGTACTGTTTCGTAAAAATAGACGGAACGACCAATCTCTTCGGTATGTAACCCTAAATAAATTTCATCTGCAGATAGTTTTTTCGAATGATCAATAAGTAAATACCCTTTTTTGCGAACTGCTTCAACTTGAAAACCTTCTTTCTTTAACTCCTCAATATGTTTCCATACAGCTGTTCGACTACAACCAATTTTATTTGCTAATTTTTCACCTGAAATATATTCACCGTTAGCTTCGCGAAAAGCATTTAATATTACTTTTCGGACATTGGATTTCACGAGAACAACCACTCCTTGATTTTATCCTTTTCATTAGCAACTTCTTTATGTATTACTGCCTTTTCAATATTCTCAATCATTTCTTTAATCCACGGGCCACTTTCTCGACTTGTCCATTCCATTAAATCATTACCAGATACAACTAACTCAGTTCGACATTTGATTGGCAAATTTTCATATATGTCTCTAATTGCTTTAAAATAATCACTTAAAGGTAGATCATTGATCATAGCGTAAATTTTTTCTGCACTTTCACAAATTTCTATCCCGGTATAGTAAATGTTTTCTTCATTCCAGTCTTCCTTGCTTCGTAATTCATAAGCTTTAACAATTTGCTTGACAGTCTTAATCGTTTTTATTGGCGTCTTCCAAGCTCTTAAAAAACTTTCAACCGACTCTACTTTTATGAGAATGAGTAATATTGCCCAAAATTCAGACTCACTCCACATCATCGTACTCATTAGTTGAGCTGTTTGTTTTAGTTCTTTACCATAACTTTTTAATTTTGGTAAAAAATGATGCAAATCTGCTTCGACAAGGTAATAGATAGCTGCTTGCCGATTTTTTCCCATTATTATTTTTTTGAATTCAGCATAAATTCGTTCAATCGAAATGTAAGACAACAAATGGCCATTTTTTTTAATAGCAATCGATGTTTCTTGCTCTATTTGAAATGAAAGCTGACTAATAAACCGAACGGCACGCATAATTCTTAGTGCATCTTCCCTAAATCGTTCATCCGCTTCTCCCACTGTCTTAATTATTTTATGCTTGATAGCCATCCTTCCAGAGAATGGATCAATTAACATACCTGTTTTATCCATAGCAATCGCATTCATTGTGAAATCTCTGCGTTTTAAATCTTCTTCCAATGTTCGAATAAAGGTAACTTCACGTGGTCGACGAAAATCTGTATACTCTCCTTCTGTTCGAAAGGTTGTGATTTCGTAATTTTCACCTTTGTAAATAACAACAACTGTTCCATGTTTTATTCCAACATCAATTGTTTTTGGGAAAATTTGTTTTACTTCTTCTGGAAATGCACTTGTTGCAATATCTACATCGTCTATCGTTCGATTTAATAGAAAATCACGAACAGATCCACCAACAAAATACGCCTCAAATCCTGCTTGCTCTATTTTTTCTAATACTGGTACAGCTTTCTTAAATTTATCAATCATTAAACTCATCCATTTCCACTAATTGGTAATAAATTGTTTCATATTGATTTAATATTTGTTCCGATGAGAAAACAGTATGTACTCTTCTTAAACTTGCTTCGCGAAATTGCATTTGTAGACTTTCGTTTTGTAAAATGTCTAACGATTTTGCTGAAATTTCTCGAATATTGCCCACCTCACAAATGAAACCAGTTATCTCATGAACAATCACTTCAGGTATTCCACCGATATTCGTTCCTATACAAGGTACACCACATGCCATTGCTTCTAAAGCTACTAAACCAAAGCTTTCTTTTTCTGATAATAATAGTAATAAATCACTAATACCATATAGTTCTTCGAGATTTTCCTGTTTTCCTAAAAATAAAACACGATTTGTTAAATGATAGTCATCGACCATCTGGACAATTTTTGACATTTCTGGCCCGTCTCCTACTAAAAGTAATTTAGCTGGAACCTTTTCTGCAATAAGACGAAATGATTCAATAACATCTTGGACCCTCTTTACTGCTCGAAAATTAGATACATGAATTATTACCTTCTCATTTTCTTCAATTCCAAATTGTTTCTTTAAATATTTGTGAGATTGATGGTTTGGTTTATAAACTCTTTCATCAACAAAATTGTATACAGGGTGAATACGTTTGTTAGGATCAATTAATCGCTCTGTCTCGAGTGCAAGCGCGTATGAAACTGCCGTAACGCAATCAGATGAGTTAATTCCAAATTGGATTGCCTTTTTTAAAGAGGAATCTTGTCCTAAAACAGTAATATCCGTTCCATGTAAAGTAGTTACAATTTTAAAGTGCCTTGTCGCCATTTGTTTACCTAATATCGCACATATCGCGTGTGGGATCGCATAATGTGCGTGGACAATATGTAATTTCTCACGATCTGCAATTTCTGCGATTTTACTTGCTAGCTGTATGTCATATGGTGGGTATTGGAAAACAGCATATTGATTCACTTCTACTTGATGATAAAAAATATTTGGGTATATTTTCTTCAAACGAAAAGGAACATTCGATGTGATGAAATGAATCTCATGACCTTTTTCCGCTAACATTTGTCCTAACTCGGTTGCAATGATTCCCGAGCCTCCTACAGTTGGGTAACATATAATACCTATTTTTAATTTCATTATTAAAACCCCTTTTTAGTGACTAACATATAAATGAGAAAACTATCTCATATCTTTAATCACTTTACGCCAATCAATATCACCTCTTTCAAGGCCACGGATGAGTATCTCTGCAGTGCCCATATTTGTTGCTAGTGGAACACGGTATACATCAGCAAGTCGTATAAGTGCAGATACATCAGGTTCGTGAGGTTGAGCTGTCAATGGATCACGAAAGAAAATGACGATATCCATCTCATTTTTCGCAATTAACGCCCCGATTTCTTGATCTCCTCCAAGTGGCCCTGATTGAAAACGATGAACATGAAGTCCTGTAGCATCCTGAATTCTTTTACCTGTAGTTCCTGTTGCAAATAAACTATGTTTTTCAAAAACATACCGATAAGCTGTAACAAACTGGACTAAATCATCTTTTTTGCGATCATGGGCAATTAAAGCAATATTCATTCATATTCACTCCTATACTTTATTGATGAACCCTTGGTAATTTTTTCCTCTTTGGCCAACAGTTTCTAATATTTTTTAATCTAAAATATTTTCCAATCCATACACATACCCATTCAGTTTCATTACAGTTTCTACTGCTACTTTTACACCGGTCATAAACGATTCGCGATCATAGGAATCATGACGAATTGTTAATGTTTCCCCTTTTTCTCCAAATAAAACTTGTTGATGAGCAATCAACCCTGGTAAGCGGACACTATGTATATGCATTCCATGAAAGTTTGCACCGCGTGCTCCTTGTAATTTTTCTGTTTCATTAGGATGACCTTGTGTCTTTGGTTCTCTTACTTCATGTATCATTTCAGCAGTTTTTATCGCCGTCCCACTTGGCGCGTCTAATTTTTGGTCGTGATGTAATTCAATAATTTCGACATTTTGAAAATACTTGGCTGCCATTTGTGAGAACTTCATCATTAATACAGCACCAATGGCAAAATTCGGCGCAATAATACAACCAATTTTTTTATGATTTGCAATTGCTTTTAATTCCTCTAACTCTTGAAGTGTAATCCCAGTAGTTCCAACAACTGGCCGTACGTTTAGCTCCATTGCCGTCTTGGCATGATAAAATGCAGCCTCTGGAACCGTTAAATCAATTAAACAATCTGGCCTTTGCTCCATTAAACATTCATGTATACTCGTATATACTTGGCACTTTACTTCTCTAAATTGAGGATCTATGTCAGAAAGAGCACGACCATTGTCTTGGCGATCAATTACACCTACTAATTGTAAATGTTCTTGATTCGTCACCATTTTTACAGCCTCTCTCCCCATTCTTCCTCGAGGTCCGGCAATAACAACTTTAATACCTTCAGTCATTTTTATTTTCCTCCTATTCTTTTCTTGTCCAACGATTCGCATCTCTCGTATTAAACTTTTCCATAACTCTATTATGTGCTTCTTCTAGATCTATTTCCAATGAATTAGCAAAACAAATTAGCACGAATAAAACATCACCTAATTCTTCTTCAATTGTTTTTTCTTTCTCTTCAGTTTTTTTCGGTTTCTCACCATAATAATGATTTACCTCTCGTGCTAATTCCCCAAGTTCTTCAGTCATTCTAGCCATTAAAGCGAGTGGACTAAAATACCCTTCCTTGAATTGTGAAATATAGAGATCCACTTCTTTTTGGAGTTCTTGCATTGTTTTCAAAAAATCACCTCATTTAGATAAATGGATATATTTTCATATTATATGTTACTTGAAGTCCGTAGAAAATGACAATGATTATTTTCTTACGCTATAGTAATTGCTACACTTCGTTTAAAAGAGTAAAATAATTAGCGACGTTTAAATTATGGTTATAAATTCTTTATAAACGTAAACTATAGTTTAAAAAGGATGGTGCACATGAAGTCTATATTAAGTACGATAAAACTCAGGCAAGTAATTTTTATCATGTTAGGTGCAGCGATTTTTTCATTTGGACTCGTTCATTTTAATATGCAAAACAACTTAGCAGAAGGTGGATTTACAGGTATTACTTTACTACTATATTTTTTATTTTCGTTTAATCCATCTATTTCGAATTTAATCTTAAATATACCGGTTTTTATTCTCAGTTGGAAAGTATTAGGTAAAAAGAGTTTTATCTATACAATTGTTGGCACTGTCAGTCTATCTATATTCCTTGAAATATTTCAACGCTATCAATTTACTATACATCTTGAAAATGATATGACCCTAGTTGCTTTGTTCGCTGGAGTTTTTATCGGTATAGGTCTAGGGATTATCTTTAGAAATGGTGGAACAACAGGTGGAGTTGATATTATTGCACAGTTCATAAACAAACATACAGGCTTACCAATTGGTCGGACGATGTTTATGTTTGATGCAACAGTCATTACATTATCAATCATTACCTATTTAACACCTAGAGAAGGAATGTATACATTAGTTGCTGTTTTTATCGGTGCAAAGATTATCGATGTCATCCAAGAAGGTACTTATTCTGGAAGAGGCGCATTTATTATATCAGATAAAAATAATGAAATCGCGGAAAAAATCTCTAAAGATATGTATCGAGGGGTAACCTTTCTTGAAGGGCACGGTTTCTATACGAAGACTAATAAAAAAGTACTATATTGCGTAGTGGCAAAACGGGAAATGATACAATTGAAAAATATCGTCACATCTATTGACCCAAACGCGTTTGTTACCATTACACATGTACACGAAGTAATGGGTGAAGGATTTACTCTAGACGAACACGGTAACCCCATTCGTTAATCTTAGTACATATAAAATCTTGAGAATATGCTAGTAGAATATAAAGAAAACGCTAGGGTCAGCGCCTTTAGACAACCAAAGAGTCGCAGTTTGCCGAGCGGATTAGAAAATAAGAAATTGAAAAATTTATACTTTCCTAGCAGCTAAGGAAAAAACCGTGGAAACGGTATGAATTGAGCCCCATTCGTTCGATAGTTGTCTAACAAATAGGGAATCATGCACGTCCACGGTTTTTTTATTCATTAATCATCATTATTCATGCCGACAAACATTAAAACAAAACGTAATAATTCAGCAATTGCAACAACTGTTGCCGCTACATATGTTAGAGCTGCTGCATTTAAAACCTTTCTAGCCCCTGATTCTTCTTCATTACGAATCATACCAGAACTAACCATAAGATTAAGCGCCCGAGAAGAAGCATTAAACTCAACTGGTAACGTAACTACTTGGAAGAGTACTGCAGCAGCAAAAAATATAATACCTAGTAATAACATACTTGAACTATATAAGACAATCCCGATTAGGATAAAGATCCAAGACAAATTAGAGCCAAGGTTTGCAACTGGTACGAGAGAGTGTCGAATCCTTAAAGGAGCATATCCTTCGCTATCTTGGACAGCATGCCCACATTCATGAGTCGCAACGGAAATTGCAGCAATAGATGTCCCGTAATAGTTACCTTCTGACAAGCGAACAACTTTACTTCTCGGATCATAATGGTCTGTTAATTTTCCACGAATGGGCTCAACAGTCACATTATATAGGCCATTCTCATCTAAAACACGCCGAGCCGCTTCAGCACCAGTAATTCCAGATGACGTGCCCACTTTAGAAAACTTACTATAGGTTGAAGACAAATACATTTGTATTAATAACGGTAAAAACATTATGGTAATGAAGTATATAAGCATACTCATTCAAGCAGTACCCCCTACAATCTATTTATAAGAAATCATATAAAATATAACTATTACTGTCAATGTTTTTGCCCCTTTTTCACTGATTTACGAATATCTTTCTCTGCTTTGTATTTTCTCCAACCAACATACGATAATGTCATAATAATTATTCCACCTGTTGAAATAATTACCCACCATAAAGATAAGTCTGCTTCATCTTCTTCTGTTTCATCAAAAAGACTTTGCAAATCCCTTTGTAAAGCTTCAATGGCAACAATACTATCCTCCCGATCCATTAGTTTACTTGAATATTGTTCCCAATATTGGATTTGAGCATCAACTTTTTGTACTTTTTCTACTGGTACATCTAACATGATGCTAGGATAAACTGTATCGTATACACTCAAAAAATGGTTAAACTCTTCATGAAAATGCTGGTAGTCTCTTTGGACAATCTTTTCTTTAAACGATTGAAAAGCAGTTAATAATGAACTTTCCATATTTGTCCATAATGGTTCGTAATCTGTTATAACAGCATCTACTACAAGCCGAAATTTTGTAAGACGCTTAATTACCTCGTCTTTTGTATATGTGTCATTTTCAAATAACTTCATTGATTCGTGATAAGAAATTCGTAATATTCTCTTCTCATCGCTTGTAAGTGTCGTTGTATTGTTAAGAATTACACCTATGTTCTCTAATACTTTTTGTGCTTCTTCATATCTTTCTGTTTTTGAAAGTTGAAGGGCCTCATTCGCCATCGAATCTAACATATTTAAATTACTATCGTTTTCAGCAGCAAATTTAATATCTTCTCCAAGAAACAAAAAAACTGTAGTCAATAGAACAATGATTCGTTTCATTCCTGTCCCCCCTATTCCTACTAAAATGTATGATAGAGTGGACAAGTATAGACCTTGAAATTCATATTTTTAACTCTATTCAACAGAAAAATGCATTACAATAATGTCCTTCTTTGTTTTTTCATACCAAAGTAATATGTAAGCCAAATGGACAAAATACTAAGCCAAAATGTAAAATAACCTATTTGTGGAATATAGTGATCAAGTGCTCCATAACGCGGATACATGAAAAATATGTAATCAATCATTTCATTATGTAAAGTCCATATAGCTGCAATAAATAAATGCTTTAATTTTATACGATAATAAGAAGAATACAATATTCCTTCAATGGCCATTCCTAAATGTGAAGCGATTAACATATATCCTTGCCAAGGTAAGTACCCTGTGACAATTAATGTTAATATATTCATTACAACCGCCCATATTCCATATTTAAATAAAGTCATTATTGCAAGAGCTTCGAATAATGGCCAGTTTTTTT
The DNA here is from genome assembly GCF_001244735.1 of Bacillus andreraoultii. GTDB lineage: Bacteria > Bacillota > Bacilli > Bacillales > Caldibacillaceae > Caldifermentibacillus > Caldifermentibacillus andreraoultii. Next base: position 1,561,054 of record NZ_LN868937.1, on the reverse strand, counting down.
TAAACAAAAAAGCGATTAACACAAAAACAAAGAACAAACTAGCGGTTGGACTATCCGGTACGAATGGTAGGAAAATCGATGGTGTTTCTTTTAACTGGTATCCATACCAGTAATAGCCATACACAGTACCAACGATATTTATTAGTAATAATAAAAAAAGAAAATTTTTCCTTGTTAACAAATATTGGATGTTTATCAATTATTTCACCTCATTTCTATTATAAACTGAAGGAATACAATTTAATATACTCTGGATAATAAAGAAAACTTTGGGCTTGAGCCTTCAGACGAAAGTGGAAATTGGAAAAGTTTATACTTTCCTATTAGCTAAAAAAGGCTTTTTTAGGCTTTGATGTACTGCCACCGAAACCTTCCTTGTTCGCTTATAGGAAAAATATATTCTTTCCCAATAACTAAAAAGATGTGACAACAGAAAAAGGTAAACCACCTACCTATATTCTGTGTCACACCTTTCGTTAACATCTTCTTATATGATTTGTAACTTGGACAGCTTGACTCTAATTATTTTTCTATGCTTTTAATGAACTCCGCAATTTGTTGTAGTTCCTCATCCGTTCCTTGGAAGATACCCGATGGCATATTTCCAACCCCATTTTTAGCAATATCTTTAATCTCATCGACTGATAAATCAGTTCCCGCTAAAGCTGGTGCTGAGCCACCTTCCAAATTGCCTCCATGACAGCTCAAACACGTATTTTCTTCAAGAATTTCATAAGCTGGATCTTCTTTATCAACCTCTACAACATCACGTATTGCCCCTTGTTTTTTTGATGCTTCCCAGTCATGATGCGCTGCTGCCTCCCATGTTAAATAAAATATACTAGCAATAGCAAGTAACATGAAGCCTGTAGCAAACGGGCGATCCTTTGGTCTACGCTTTGGTCCCTTGTCTATAAATGGTGCTAATAATAAAGCAGTAAAAGCAATACCGGGTATGATAAATGCACCGATTGCATTATATGGTCCTGATGCAAATGTATATTTTAATAGTTGATATAAAAATAGAAAATACCAGTCTGGTAATGGAATATAACTTGTATCCGTAGGGTCGGCGATTCGTTCCAATGGAGGTGGTTCAACGACAACTAAACATAAAAATCCGACTAAAAAAACTGCTCCTACAAGCCATTCCTTTAAAAGAAAATCTGGATAAAAGGCTTCTGTTTTACCCGGATATTCCGAATAATCTTTCGGAATATTCGGTTTTCTATTATTAGCAGGGACACGTGAATCCCCTACAAACTTCATTCCTTTTCCCCTATGCATATTTGGTTCCCCTCCTTTATAAACCTCTTAAATCAAACAATCTTGATAAAATCATAATGGACCAGAGATTCCTTGCTTACGAATCATTAGAAAATGTAAGCCAATTAGCCCTAATAAAGCTGCTGGTAGGAAGAATACGTGAATGGCAAAAAACCTTGTTAATGTTTCTGCACCAACAATGTGTTCATCCCCACTTAATAGCGTTTTCAACATATCACCGATTAATGGTGTTGATTGCGCTATATCCAAAGTCACCTTTGTTGCGTTTAATGCTTTCATATCCCAAGGTAGTAAATAACCAGTTAAACCTAATGCTAACATAACAAAAAATATGAGGACTCCGACAATCCAATTTAATTCCCGAGGCTTTTTATAGGCACCTTGGAAAAATACCCTTAATGTATGTAAAAACATCATCACAATGACAATACTTGCACCCCAGTGATGCATACCACGTACAATTTGCCCAAAAGCTACTTGATTTTGTAAGTAATAAACGGATTCCCATGCCCGCTCAATATCAGGTACATAATACATGGATAAAAACATTCCTGAAAGGACTTGGATAACAACAACGAAAAATGTTAATCCGCCAAAACAATAAACAAATGCACTAAAATGATGGGCAGGATTTACGTGCTCTGGTACTTCATGGTCTGCAACATCACGCCATAATGGAGTAATGTCTAATCGTTCGTCAATCCAATCGTATACTTTATTTAACAAAATTATGCCCCCCCAACTGCACTTGCACGTCTACTTAAATACAAAATACCATCCTTCACTTTATGCTGATAACGATCAAGCGGTCCTCTCGGTGGAGTATTTGGCACGTTTGTACCGTCCTTTTCATACAAGCCTTTATGACATGGACAGAAAAACATATTAGGATGTTCTTTATTCGAATTCCAGTTCACATTGCATCCTAAATGTTTACAAATTGGTGATAATGCAATTATTTCACCTTTTTCATCCTTATAGACCCATGCTGTCTGTGTTACATCTGATACATACCATCCATCTTCTTGTTCAAATTGAAAATCGACTCGAGTTGGTTCATCCGTCAACTCATCCGCTTTCACATTTGTCGCAATAAAGTCTCCACCTGCTTCAACTTGCAGTACAGGATCTACCGCCATCCTTAACATCGGCATCACTGTTGAAGCCGCCATAAATCCACCTACACCCATTAATGTATAGGTTAGAAACTGACGTCTTGATACTTTTTGTTCTCCCATCACTTCTCCCCCCATCCATAATCTTTATTAAAAGAAAACACTTACAATTTTAATGGTAGATTTTATATATTTGGTTATCTCAACCCATTACTTACTATAAGTGGTTGGTTAATAGTAAGTATTATTAATGATATACCGTTAACTGAATAAGGTCAATATAATTAATATTATAAAATATTAGAAAACTATAATAGAATAGTTTCCTCGTTCTTAATTATTTAATTTCTCTGCCTTTTGCCACTCTGTAATAAAAAAGTCAAAAATTTGATTCGCTTGTTTCTCAATCAATCGCTTTTTATTTTTTTCATCAACATACTCTAGTGGAATGGTTGGAATCCAAATATGGTTTCCACCTATATTTTCAATTATGTTCGTCCATGCGGAATTAGAACTAATAAAAAATATATGATTGAATTTTTCTTTAATGATATTATTGATCCATCTTGTTATTATTTCTTGCTTATCATTCACTGTATAAGTCGTAAAGTAGACAAGAGGAGGCAGTAATAATATCCTCCCTCTAAATTGTCGTTCTACTTCAGTTGCAATAAGCTGGATAAACTCGGATGCATTAGCCTCAGCCTCTCCATTCTTATCAAATGAAACAGGTATGATAGGAACGAATACTGTATCAATATATTCTTTCGATTGGAAAAAAGTAGAGTAATCTTTTACAACTCCCCAGCGCAAACTTCCACCCCCTCATTTTTTGTAAATATCTTTATATTCAATTATAATTAATATTATTATTTTATTCAATAATTTGTATTATTTTCAAATTATTTTCGTATATTTTGTGTCTTCTTTATTACCTTATAAAAAGGTGTCAAACGCCATGGTGTTTTGTACAGCAGAATCTTTTGACTCTACATACAACCATGGGTTAGACACCTTATTGATTCATGATGTGGTTAAATTGTTCAGAAAGCTCAATAAACAAATCTTTATCTTTTTTATCCAAAGCTTGATCAATCTTCTCTCTTAACTGTTCAAGTTGGAAATTTTTGATCGTATTTTTTAGAAATAATTCAGCAAGTTCACGGTCTTTATCTGTAATTTGAAGGTGTTCTGGCATATAAGGGTTGTTTTCAAGGACTAGCGCGTATTGGTGTGATTTATGAACCGATTTAAAATTTAATTGAATGTAGATATCTTGATCGCGATTTAGACGAATATCATGGAACGACTTTTCTGCATCTGTCGTCATAACTGAATCTTTATAAAACCGAAAAGGAACATCGTCCACACATTGGGTACTCATCACTATTCCACGTGGACAATAATCTGCGTGATCGACAAAATGCACCTTTTCCATCAATTGATCGTGACTCATTAAATAATTTAGAATCCAGACACATTCCCTTCGCTTTAACTGATAATGATTTAAGAACCAACGAATAAATTCCTTTTTTTCATTTACAGAAATAGGAGCGGCCATCTAATTTCCCTCCTCGTTGAATGAGAAATTTGTTTAACTAAGATTCGTTTTTAATCTTTCCAAAACATCCATATATTCAACATTTGTTGGGTCACTTTTTTGTAGTTTATTAAATACTTCGATAGCCTCTGTGTAATTTCCTTCTTCAATTAGAAAAAACCCATAGCTTTGGAGAAACTCATTATTCTCTTTTAAATATCTATATGCGCTTCGATACGCATTTAATGCATCAGAATACTTTTCTTCTTTTTCACAAGCAATCGCATAATCCCATAGAAAATCTGGATCTTCTTCTCCCTCTGCTAATAGAGGTTCCGCCAAATGTATAAGATCTTCATTTCGTTCATTGGATAAATATAATTTGTTTAATGTTAAGTAGGCATCTAAATAAGAAGGATCGAGTTTTATTGCCTCAAGAAGACATTCTTCTGCATCCATTTCATTTCCGAGCTTTAAATTAATTTTCCCAGCAAGAAAATGAAGCTCCTTTTGGAATGGATTTACCTCTTGACCCTCTCGTAACGTTTTTAGTGCATTTTCAAGGTCTTCAATATGCTCATAGCTTTTTGCTAGCGGTAAGTACAAACTAAAATATTCATGGTCTAGCTCTTTTACATCGCTTAACTTCTCAATTGCTTTCTCATAAAAACCAGCTTGATATGCTGTTAGGCCGTATCCAAATAATACATCAATATCAAGTTGGTCTTCTAAAGCATGATCATAGTGATGCAATGCTTTTTCAAATTCACCACTTGCAGCATAAACATCAGCAAGTCGTTTATGAAGATTTATATTAGCAATTTCGGTTGTATCTTTTAGGATATGTTCATACTTATAAACAGCCTCTGCAAATCTCCCAATCGAAGCATATAGTTCAGCCAATGCGAATTGAATAATAGGTTCATTTGGTGCGATTTTCTCGGCTTGAAGGAGTTTTTGAACACTTACTTCAAATAAACCTTGTGCTTCATATAAATCTGCTAATAGAAGCAAAGATTGGACATAAAAAGGATCATCTTTTGTAATTTTCTCCAATATTGAAAGTGCCTCATCCTCTTCATCTAATTGAATATAAATTTCTGCCAAAGCAACGAGTAACTCACCCTCGTCAGGGTAACGTTCAAGAAGACGATTATATAATTTCTTTGCTTCCTCTAAAAAACCTAATTGACGAACTTCCTCTGCTAGATCAAACACTTCTTCGTCTGTACCTTCACTAAATACTTTGTTAAAAAATTGATTTGCTTCTTCCACTTTTCCTTGCTCTAATAAATATGTATATTGCTTCGTTTCAAACATCATTCATTGCTCCTTATAAACGTGAAAGTTTTTAATTCGATGTATTGGACTGACTTAGACCATCGTTATACTTACTACTTAAAAAAAGCTGGGCGATTTATTATAAATTCTTCTCCTTGATTTACGTTAGGAAAGACTTTTGTTCCAGCACGTACGATTTTCCCTTTATGAACAGTTATTGTAGGCGTAATGTTTCCTTGAATAACTGAGTCGACAGTATTTTTATTATCTTGATTCAAATATAAATTATAACTTAACTCACCACCAGTTTGTAAATATCCTTTTAAAGGATAAATACCAATTTGCTTTAATATGTCAATTGGTAAAGGAGTTTGCTCACTTATCGGTTCTTGAATATGTGGGATTTTTTCACGTTGTAAAATCGTATTCCATGAATGTAAAAGTAATTCTTTGTCGCTTATCTCTTTTTCTAATACCGGTATTAATGGGCTATTATAAGGAAAAAGTGCTTCACGAATCCACCCCCATGGAACTTTATATAACTCCCTCTTATCTTTAAATTCAATAAAAATTGCTGGAATCCTTTTTCTTTTACACTTTTGGACAAATGGGACCGTAAACTGTTCAATCGGAATTTTTACAGCGATTGTATAATCGACGGGGCTATGATCATAGAAATTACGTACTTCCCTAATATGATGATCAACATTTTTAACATCATTGATGGATGCAGAAACAAATACGGTAGTACAACCGTTTTCTATATACTTCGAGGATAAATATTCCTTTACTTGTTCTGTCTTCACTCCTTGTGGTAGTCCGTCTGTATAGTAGACAGAAGTGGATGTCATAAGGAAATTACTTGTATTCATTTTCATATACAAATATTTCGAAAAACTTGGTTGTACAGACAAAATTTTTCCATTATTGACAAGAAGTGAAGTTGTAATTAGTTCGTTTTGTTTATATAAACTTACATTTTCAATAATATATGTCATACGTCCACCTCCACTAGTCTTAAGACAAGCTATGACTTTAGCGATAAATTTATACATATTTTTTGGAGGTGTTTGTTTTTTTGCGTTTGTTAAATATTTCACATCAAGAATGATATCTTTTCAATGAAAATACAAGAATCATCCCCTAAATATGAGAGAAATACTTAGGGGCTCTCACTCTTCCACTGAGTTATTCGGTCTTTTTGCATTTATCCATAAATAGAAGGAAATGAACTTTTTTCTAAAATTAAATCTTTTTATAAAAAAATGTTTCAATTGAGTCGAGGCTATACTGATTTGCATTGAATATTTGTTCCGTGCTTCCGACAAATAGGACACCATTTTGTTTTAACGCCTGGCTGAATTTTTTATAAATCAAATTTTTTGCTTCTTCTGTAAAGTAAATTAAAACATTTCTACAAACAATTAAATCATAATTCGTATCATAAGGGTCCGCTAGTAGATTATGCTTCTTAAATGTAATCGTGTTTTTAATTTCATCGCTTATAATATAATGGTTGTTTTCTTTTTTAAAGTATTTTCTCTTCATCGCATCAGGAACTTCTTGTAGTGAGCGTTCTTGATAGACACCAATTTTTGCCTTTTGAATCGCGTTTTCGTCGATATCCGTTGCCAAAATTTTTATTTGTGACAATGGAAGAAAATTGCTTAAAACCATGGCGATTGTGTAAGGTTCTTCACCAGTAGAACAAGCTGCACTCCAAATTTTAAGAGGTTTATTACTTTTTAGTAATTGAGGAAATATTTTTTTCTCGAGTACTTCCCATCTTTTTTGATTCCGATAAAATTCAGATACATTAATTGTCATCCGATCAAGAAAGGCATATAGGTATTTTCGATTATGATTCATCCCTTGAAAAAAGTCTTGAAAAGAAGTAAATCCATTTTTTTCATACAAAGATGTTAACCTTCTTTTCATTTGTGCTTCTTTATACAGAGATAAATCAATACCAGTTTTATTTTTTACTTTTTGAATAAACACTTCATAATCCCGATCCAATTTTTCAACCCTCACTTCTTTAATAGACATGATAGTGAAAAAAATTATCTTCTATAAAAATGAAACAGCTAGGCTAAAAGAGTCGAACCCATATAGCCTAGCATTTATTCGTTATATTATTAATAAATCCACTCATTGATTAACTTCGTATAGTTCGTTAATTCTTCATTATTAAAGAATAAGGCGATTTCTCTTTCAGCACTTTCTTTTGAATCTGACCCATGTATAACATTTTTCCCAACAGTTAGACCGAAATCTCCACGTATCGTTCCAGGTTGTGCGTCTTTCGGATTAGTTGATCCCATCATTTGTCTAGCGGTTGAAATAACATTTTCCCCTTGCCAAACCATTGCGAAGACTGGTCCTGAAGTAATAAATGAAACTAACTCACTAAAAAATGGTTTTTCTCTATGTTCGCCGTAATGTTCTTCAGCGAGACTAGTTGGAATTTGCATTAATTTTGCCCCTACAAGTTGAAAACCTTTTTGTTCGAACCTAGTAATGATTTCACCGATTAACCCTCTTTGTACACCATCAGGTTTCACCATTAAAAATGTTTTCTCCATTTACTTTCTCTCCATCCATTTGTTTCTATTAAAAGTTTACCAAAAATATATTACCATTTGTTTCCTATGTTTGCAAATGTTTACATTTTAGAAATTCCGTTTCCCAATAAACTTTAGCATTGTACTTAACAAGGTTTTCGTTCCATTCATTGGAAGTTCATTTAAAATTTTATATGCCTTTTGTAAATACAAATCACTCACTTGAAATGACTTATCAATTGCATCTGTATTTTTAATTAATTCTATTATATTTTCTAGTTCTTGAGGCTCAATTCGTTCATGCACTTTTACGATTTCAGCCTTTAATAGAGGATTCTTCATGGCAAAAAGAACAGGTAAAGTGATATTTCCTTGCAATAAATCTTCTCCAGCAGGTTTGCCTAATTTATCCTCCGTTGATGTGAAATCTAAAATATCGTCTGTGATTTGAAATGCCATCCCAGCGTAGTAGCCAAATTTATAAAGATTTTCATGAACTTCTTTTGGTAGGTCAGCAGCAATTCCACCGAGTTGACAGCTTGCAGCAATCAATAGTGCTGTTTTTCTTTTAATTCTTCGGAAATAATTTGTAATCGACTGATTAAAATTGTACTTATCACGAATTTGCTCAATCTCACCTATACTTAATTCGACCATTGTTTTTGAAAGAATTTTGTGTGCATCAACATCGTCTAGATTTGTTATAATCTCTAGTGCACGTGCAAGTATGTAATCTCCAGTATACATTGCAATTTTATTATCCCATTTCGCTTTTACAGTTGGTTTTCCTCTACGAGTATACGCATCATCAATTACGTCATCATGTATTAATGAGGCCATATGAATTAATTCTAGACTTACTGCAACATCTTTTACTAATTCAAAATTATATCGTCCAAATTTAGCGGATAAGATGACAAAGACAGGTCGAATTCTTTTTCCCCCTGCTTGTAGATAATGTAGAGAAGATTGTTTGAGTAAAGGAGATTTCGCATCTAATACGTGTTCTAACTCATATTCTATTTTTTTCAAATCTTTATTTAGTATTGAGTAAACAGTTTTATAATTCATTTGTACCACCCGGTTATGTAAAGCCTAGTACTTTCACTCTTTATGTGCTAGATGTAGTGCAGCGACCCCACCAAAATATTTTTTGAATGAAACATTTTTAAAACCTGCCTGTTCAAACATCATGGCTAATTTTTTTGCTTCTGGAAAATCTCGTGCCGATTCTTGTAACCAAGAATATTCTTTATAACTTTTCGCAAATAATTTCCCAAACAACGGCATGATATAGTGGAAATAAAAATAATAAATTTGTCGAAAACCGAACATTGTAGGTTGTGATGTTTCTAAACAAGCAATCACTCCACCAGGTTTTAACACCCGATACATTTCTCGTAATGCTTGCATATAATCTGGTACGTTTCGTAAACCGAACCCAATCGTAACGTAATCAAAAGAGTCGTCTGAGAATGGTAGCTCCATTGCATTGCCATGAACTAATTTCGCGTTTGTTATTTGTTCATTAGCAAGTTTTTCTCTCCCAACCTTTAACATATTCTCACTAAAATCAAGACCAATAACTTCCCCGTCGCTTCCAATTGCTTTACTCATAGCAATTGTCCAATCCGCGGTCCCACAACATACATCGAGTGCTTTCTTTCCTTTTTGTACATTCATTCGCTTCATTGTATCTTTCCGCCAACGAATATGTTGCCTAAAACTAATAATCGAGTTCATTTGATCATACTTATTATAAATATTTTCAAAAACATGGTGAACTCTTTCTTCTTTTGATTGTTCCATCTTTAACGACTCCCTCTATCAGACGGATTATGAAATAATTGTTGATACTTTTTCTTTATTAGCAGCTGTTCGTTCGAGAAAACCTTCTATTAATGATTCGGGTACTCTATTCAATATAGGACTATATTTCAACTCAATATAGTTGTCTATTTGCTTAGATATGATTCCATGCAATTCATGTTCGTCTACTGTTGATGTCTTTAATAAATCATTTTCTTTTATATATGAAATATACTGATTCTTTTCCTTAATGATTTGATTGACATGTAACCAATTCGTAGAAAGGATTTCTGAATGTGGGTGATTAAAAAAATATGCCAACTGTTGATAAATAGCTGTCTCTTTATACATCATGCTTTGCATATATTCATTAAATGTGAGAACTTCTTTATTATAAATTTTTATTTTATTTTCATTAACAATTTTTATTCCTTCAGCAAGTCTTCTTATCAAATGGATATTTGGTACATTGGACAAAGAATGATAGTATAAGCCACTATAAAAATCACCTGCAAGCACTGTTAACTGGCGCTTTTGGTGAGGCATATCTTCATCATCATTTTTTACACGATCATGGGTATCAAGGGCAATTTGAATATACATAACGGTTGTTACATACGCATCAAACTGTTCTTTAGGCAAATCTTGGCATTGTAATATATTTAAGAGCAAAAATAGTTTATCATGATCTATTTCTGGTAATTCTAGTTGACTTGATAAATACGAATGAAATATTTTTTGATATACTTTTTCTTTTGTTTCTGCGATATATTCTTCAGTAAATTGCACAAAATCACCCTCAACTACCATTCGTTAATTTCACGTAAGAATTTTGAAGAAGTTAAACTATTACAATTATAACATAAATAAGTTTCTTTTTTGAGATGCAATTACTAAATCACTAGATGATGAATAAAACTTATTTTCCATCACTAAAAACTTCACCAAAAGGAGAAATTATTTGTGACTTTCCACGAACTTTAATAGCCGAAGTATGTTCTGTAAATTGGGCAATCATCACTTCACCTTTATCCAGTTTTTCAGAATGATGGAAACGAGTATCTTGACCACGTGTAAGTCCAATGACATTAACTCCATCATCAAGCGCCTTAATGATTACATAATCATTTGATGATAATCTCTTTTCCATTTTTTGCCCTCCATCTAGTTATTTAATTAACGCTAATACTTCTTTTCTTTTTTCAGCATCTACTTCAAAACAACCTCTCGCAACCGTAGTAACTGTTTTTGAACCAGGCTTTTTAATCCCTCGCATAGTCATACACATATGTTCTGCTTCAACAATAACCATTACTCCGTGTGGATCCAGCTTTTCCATAATAGCATTTGCCACCGTACGTGTAATTCTTTCTTGAAGTTGCGGTCTTTTTGCAACGGCCTCAACAGCTCTTGCTAACTTACTTAATCCTGTTATGCGTCCATTTCTTGGTATATAAGCAACATGAACATGTCCATAAAACGGTACTAAATGATGTTCACACATAGAGTAAAACGGTATATCTTTAACGAGTACAATCTCCTCATGTTCTTCATGAAATATTGTTTCAAAATATTCTTTTGGATCTATAGTTAAACCACGAAACATTTCCGCATACATTTTTGCAACCCGTTTTGGTGTATCTAATAAACCTTCTCGATTCGGATCTTCCCCGATACCTTCAAGAATAAGTCGAACACCTTGTTCTATTTGTTCTAAATCCATTTCTTTCATAAATAGTGTCCTCCCCTATAAAAAACAAAAAAGTTAGGTGTTTTACTAAAAATTGTAATCTATTTTATACTAGCACATCAAAAGTTATCGAGCAAAAAGAAAAACCTAGAGGAGGTAATTTACTTAAATTGACAGAACAAAAAGCAAATAATTAATAGGACCTGCCGAATAACGACAGGTCCTACTACACATATGATATGTAATTATTTAACAGCATCTTTAAGTGCTTTACCTGGTTTAAACGCAGGAACTTTACTTGCTGCGATTTCGATTTCTTCACCAGTTTGTGGGTTACGTCCTTTACGAGCGGAACGTTCACGAACTTCAAAGTTACCGAATCCGATTAGTTGAACTTTATCACCTTGTTTTAAAGCATTTAAAATTGAATCAAAAACAGCATCAACAGCTTTTGTCGCATCTTTTTTAGAAAGTTCAGCAGTTTCTGCAACTGCATTTACTAAATCTGTTTTGTTCATGCCATTCACCTCCTCCCAAGAGTAATTGGTGCAATATGTGAATTGCATCTATTTTTTAAATTATACTTGTTCTTTATTTCCGTTTTTGGAAAGTGAAACAAGAACAATTCTGTTAAAAGATTATCACATCATTCAAGGCATAGCAAGATTTATTAAGCAAAGAAGGTAAATTTTTCAAGGTTTTTGACGAGTTTTTATAAATCGTTGTTTTTTATTCATTTATTTTAACCTTTAGCGATGTCTTTAACATATCTTTTATAAAACCTTATCTTCTTTTTTTCCAATTTTAATTATTTTTAAACATGAACTTAACATAAAAGATAAGAAAACAAGGGGGTGGATTCTTGGCATGAAGAGAACTGTAGTTTCTAGCTTATGTGTATAGGAAATAGAATTTAAAAGTACGTATACTTTCCCTGAAACTAAAAAAGACCCCATTATTTCTGGAGTCTGTATGATCTATAGAATAATTGCAATTAGTCCACCTGAGCCTTCGTTAATAATTCGCTCAAGTGTTTCTTTTAGTTTATATCTAGCATTCTCCGGCATTAATGCCAATTTTGCTTGTATTCCTTCTCGAACGATGGAATTTAAGTTTCTACCAAAAATGTCTGAATTCCAAATTGATAGAGGGTCATCTTCAAAATCTTGCATTAAATACCGCACAAGTTCTTCACTTTGCTTTTCTGTACCAATAATTGGCGCAAACTCACTTTCAACATCTACTTTAATCATATGAATCGATGGAGCAACCGCTTTTAAACGTACACCAAATCGTGATCCTTGGCGAATAATTTCCGGTTCATCTAAACTCATATCTTCAATTGTCGGTGCTGCAATTCCATATCCAGTTTGTTTAACCATCTTCAAGGCATCAGCAATTTGATCATATTCTTTTTTCGCGTGAGCAAAGTCTTGCATTAGTTCAAGTAAATGATCTTTACCTCTAATCTCAACACCAACAATTTCTTTTAATACTTGGTCGTATAACTCATCAGGTGCGTGTAAATCAATTTCTGCAATTCCTTGCCCCATTTCGATACCTGCAAGGCCTGCATGTTCAATGAAATCAAACTCAGTAAAAGATTGGACGACTCGGTCAACATCTCTTAACCTTTTAATATCCTTTACCGTTTCCTTTACAGCTTCTTGATAACTCGTACGAAGCCAATGACCGTCTTTTAGAACCATCACCCAGCTTGGTAAATTCACATTCACCTCAAGAACTGGAAATTCAAACAGCGTTTCTTTTAATACATTATGAACGTCAGCTTCTCGCATATTTTCCACACTCATGGCTAGAACAGGTATATCATATTTTTCCTGTAGTTCCTGTCTTAATAGCTCTGTCTCATGATGCTGTGGTTTTGTTGAGTTTATAACAATAATAAATGGCTTTCCAACTTCTTTCAGTTCAGTTATAACTCTTTCCTCTGCTTCAACATAAGCGTCTCGTGGTATTTCACCAATTGTACCATCGGTTGTAATGACAACGCCAATTGTTGAATGTTCTTGAATTACTTTACGTGTACCAATCTCGGCTGCCTCGTGGAATGGAATTGGCTCCTCATACCAAGGTGTGTTAATCATTCTCGGTCCATTTTCATCTTCATAGCCTTTTGCACCTGGAACTGTATAACCAACACAGTCAACTAATCGTACATTTACATCTAAACCCTCATCTACATGAACTGTAACTGCTTGATTCGGTACAAATTTTGGCTCTGTCGTCATAATCGTCTTACCTGCCGCACTTTGAGGGAGCTCATCCTGGGCTCTCGCACGTTCTGCTTCATGTTCAATATTTGGTAGAACCACTAATTCCATAAACTTTTTAATGAATGTTGATTTCCCTGTTCGGACGGCACCGACAACACCAATATAGATATCACCGCCAGTCCGTTCGGCAATATCTTTAAAAATATCAAATTTTTCCAAGAAATCCCCTCCCGTTCCTCGATTGCTGGGATATTATCCTTTTTTCTCCTGTGGACAGTATATATTTATGATGTTGTCCACCCAACTTATGACTATAAAATGACTATTTTTACCTCCCTATTCATTTATTTACATTTATCGCTCCGTTCCATTCCTATTTAGATCGTTTTAAAATAACAGAGCTATAATTCAAATAATGAATAACCCTCTCATACAATATATTTTACGAATTGATAGTTATTCCAAATTTTTATTTTTTTCCATAAAAACTAATTCGCCACTCTTATTTATCGTATACGGAAGGGAATAGGCTGGTACAAATATTGAATTTTCAGCAAGGATGAATCGAATGTCTGAACCATCTTGAAATTTTTGATAATCGACTTTCTCTCTATAAATTTCTATATCAAGTGAATAATCCACATAAACGTCACCTTGACCAGTAATAAAAAAAGATAAATTTTCCCCTGTGAATGGGCTTACAATTATTGGCTCCTCTTTATATCCTAATTTTCCATATTCTAAAGTAAATGCATTTTTTCCTATTACGTCTTTAAATGGTGGATATTCCTTTGTTGAAAGGCGAAATTTTATCTCTCGAATTTTCTCAGCAATTCGTAAATCAAAAACTTTTACAGTAGGATTTATATCTGGGTGAAGGATAACGTATTGAAAAACACCTCCGTTTTCAAATGCATTATCCGGAATCTTTGATAAATAAAGAGGTACTAAACGTTTGAAGTCTATTAAATATTTAATAAAGTAATCTGTTTCATCATCTTTATTTTTAATTGGTAATAACCCATCATGATCCTTTCGATAAGCATTGATTGCATTTTGTACATCTTGAATTTGCTGCTCATCAGGTATACGGATGACGTTTTTATCATTTGGATAAAGGCATCCAGTGAGTAAAATACTAACCAATATCAATAGTAAAGCAAAATGAATTCGCCTCAAACAGTTCACATCCTTAAAAAGTAATATGTGATTTAATTATGTATTTAGCTAGAAGTTGGACCTGAAAAAACAATTAAGAAAATAATGATACCTGCATAAATCATCAGTCCATATGCGAAAATAGCTGTAACAATACGAAAAAACTTTTGCTTTAATTTATATCTGCTTAAGTAAATTAATACAATCGACAAAAACATAAATCCCATTGCTGCGAATGAAATCCACATTTTTGTTAAGGCAATAGACATTTTAATCCCTCCGTTTTCTATTATTCTAATTATTTGAAAGTATTTTGTAGTTTATTTTAGCATAATTTTTTAAAGCTGTAATCCGAAATAAACCAATGCGAATTGAGCTCCATCAAGTTCAATTTTTTTCAAGGGTTTAAAATTATTCCAAAAAAAGAAAACTTTAGGTCGCTCGAGCCTTTAGGCAACCAAAGAGATTAGAGTTCGCTTGATAAAAAAGAGAGTTTTTGACTTTGATATCATGCTGCTAAAGCCTTCCATGTGCGCTTATACGTATAGGAAAATAGAAATTGGAAAATTGATACTTTCCTAATAGCAAAAAAAGCCGAATGAAGTGGGGACGCTCACTTCATCCAGCTCGACAATAAATACCCAACCCTAGATTATTACTCACTATATTCTATGCACTCGCTTTTCTTCCGCCTCCTCGAAGGCCCATTTTCATAAAATTTATTCATTAATACACATTCTATTTATTAATCTTCAAGTTGCAAAATATTGACTAAGTCTTCCATTTCATGAGTCCTTTTTCTGGTCATTAATTCATCAACCGCTGCTTTTGGATCTAAGCCTTCGAATAAAACTTTATATAAAATTGTTGAAATTGGCATCTTAACATTGTATTTTTCAGCTAATTGGAATGCTGCCTTTGTTGTTCGAACCCCTTCAACCGTCTGTCCCATATTATTTAATATTGTTTCTAACTTTTCACCTTTTCCTAACGCATTTCCTGCTCGCCAGTTCCTTGAATGTACACTTGTACATGTTACAATTAAATCACCAATACCAGTCAAGCCAGAGAATGTCAATGGGTTTGCCCCCATTTTCGTTCCGAGTCGGGCAATTTCGGCAAGACCTCTTGTCATTAGTGCCGCTTTTGCGTTGTCACCATAACCAAGCCCGTCTGAAATCCCTGCTGCAAGAGCGATAATATTTTTTAGTGCTCCTCCCATTTCAACTCCAATTACATCAGGGTTTGTATACACACGAAAATTTGCATTTATAAATAAATCTTGTATCCGTGCAGCTGCTTCCATATTATTAGATGATGCTGCAACTGTCGTCGGATGACGTAAGCTTACTTCCTCCGCATGAGATGGTCCAGATAATACAACAAGGTCTTTTAATAAGTGTTTTGGAATTTCTTCTTCAATCATTTCCGAAACACGCTTTAAAGATTCAGGTTCTATCCCTTTACACACATGTACAATTGTTACAGCACTCTTTAAGTATTTTATTAGATTTTGCATAACTTCTCTAATTGCTTTTGTTGGAACAGCGACAATAATTGTATGGGTATTTTCTACTGCTTTTTCAAGATCAGATACTGCAACAATATGATCCGGTAATGCAATATTCGGCAAGTAATCTTCATTCATTTTTGTTTGATTTATTTTATTAACCTGTTTGCGATTATAGCTCCACAATCGAATATGGTGTCCATTGTCAGCTAATACGATAGATAGTGCCGTTCCCCAACTCCCAGCACCTAACACTGTAATGTTTTCATTTGTCATCATAAACACTCCTTATTTCCGTGCCCTCGGTATTAGTTTTATCGGTGTACCTAAGAAACCAAACGCATCACGAATTCGATTTTGTAAAAACCGCTCATAAGAAAAATGTAACAATTCAGGATCATTGACGAATAAAACAAAAGTTGGTGGTTTAATTGCAACCTGTGTTATGTAATAAATTTTCAATCTTGTCCCTTTGTCAGTCGGAGTCGGGTTCATTGCAATTGCATCCATAATGACATCATTCAACACATTTGTTTGCACTCGTAACGCATGGTTTTCACTCACCATTTTAATCATTGGAATTAATGTATGTAATCTTTTCTTTGTTTTAGCTGAAACAAAAATAATAGGAGCATAGTCTAAAAATAAAAACTCATTTCGAATTTTCTTCTCAAATTCATTAATTGTTTTATCATCTTTTTCAATTGCATCCCATTTATTTACAACAATAATTACACCTCGCCCAGCCTCATGCGCATAACCAGCAATACGCTTGTCCTGTTCAATGATACCTTCTTCAGCATTAATAACAACTAAAACTACATCAGATCGCTCAATTGCCCGCAGTGCTCTTAATACAGAGTATTTTTCAGTACTCTCGTATACTTTTCCTTTTTTTCTAATACCAGCTGTATCAATAATGACATATTTCTCTCCATCAAATGTATATGGAGAATCAACAGCATCTCGTGTCGTCCCAGCAATATCACTTACGATTACCCGTTCTTCACCTAACATCGCATTTACAAGCGACGATTTCCCTACATTTGGTCGTCCAATTAATGAAAATTTAATTACATCATCTTCATATAACTCCTCGCCTTTTTTCGGAAAGTGCTTAACAACTTCATCTAGTAGATCTCCTAATCCTAGTCCGTGTGTTCCAGAAATAGGAAAAGGTTCTCCAAAGCCTAACGAATAAAAGTCATAAATTTGTTCGCGCATATCAGGATTATCTACTTTATTCACGGCTAATACTACTGGCTTTTTGGAACGGTATAATAATTTTGCTACTTCTTCATCTGTAGCTGTTACACCATCTCGGCCATTTGTCAACATAATAATAACATCTGCTTCATCAATTGCAATTTGTGCTTGCATGCGAATTTGATTAAGAAACGGTTCGTCACCTATTTCTATCCCACCAGTATCGATAATATTAAAATCAACATTTAACCAGTCACCTTTACCGTAAATCCGATCTCTTGTTACACCTGGAATGTCTTCTTCAATGGATATTCGTTCTCCAACTATCCTATTAAAGATTGTTGATTTCCCTACGTTTGGCCGACCAACTATTGCTACAACAGGCAATGACATAAACTTACACCTCTTTAACTTCCATCTTCTTATTTTATTTTCATCTAAAATGATATACGATAGCAAATAAACCCTTCTACTGTAAAGAAGGGTTTATTTCAACTCCAATAATACCAGGTTTTCAAAAAATATTTCACTTTATTCTATCAAATAATTACCATTTTGCCAAATGTATGAAAAAGTTTAATGTTTAACGATAATCATAATTTCATCCGTTAATTTATGGGCAATCCCATCTAATATCGCTTCTAATGAACTACATACTTTATACATTTCCTCTTCTGTATCACAATGAAAAACTGCCAAGCCAACTGGAGCTTTTTTTGGGTTTGTCGTAACAGTTGCCAATATTAATTTTTCTATAGACAAACGAAATCACTCCTCTTTTTTCTTTCTCTCTGTCGGCATCCTTATAGCATTTTCTAGTGTTGGTGTATTACCAATTATTTCAATCGCTCGCTCCACATTTCTATTTTGCGGTAATACAAAGACCGCTACTCTTCCGTCTTCCAAGTCACGTTTTGCCAAAGGAACAAGGGCCGGTGTACCTGAGTCACGATAAACCCCGAGTGCTGTTGCAACATCATGGAGTATCGCTTGACGTTGACCTAAATTAGAAATGGTCGTTCGCGCATTAAAGTCTTTTGGCTTTAGGACAAACCCCATCCCGTACTTTAAAATTTCTTTTTGTCTTTCTGGAAGACCAATATTCATTATATAAATATTATCTACGTATAAGCCCTCATCGACAAAATGTGGTTTTACATATTCAATATCAACAATATCTTTTAGTTTCCCTCCACCCATTAAGATTTTTGAGGTGACAAAACAGGCTAAAGCCGCAACAATCCCAACATAAACATTAAATGAAATATAGACAAGTGTCGTTATCATCGAAGTAAAAATAACTAAATAATTACGGCTTTCAAAAGCAATCGCGATCCCTTCGATATATGTACTTCCCCTTGTTACAAGTTCATAGGAATCTAATTGGTCTAACGTGTTTCTTTCCATATTCCGTACTTCCCGAAATTGTGAAGCAGCTACTGTTAAAAAAGTTATTGCAGTAATATTCCCTTCTTTTAATGCAGGAACCGCAACCGCACCTAATGCAGATGCGATAAATCCAAGGGCAATATGTATAATTTTTCCATGTAAATACGTTGGATATTGGCGATAATCGGTTCTAAGCATTAATATTCGCACAAGGAGTCCACAGCCCATTCCAAATAAAACCGGGTAAACATACTCACTCATGTTATAATTGTTTCTCCTTTTCTTGCTGATAAGTTTTATGTTGAAATAAAATATGCAAATATTCAATTCCTGACCAAATTGCAATGAGTAAACAAGTAAATGCTAAATAGTCCATAAACTGTAAACTTCCAATTTGATAATGAATTGACAAATGATTTAACGTTATACCATAAAGTATTTCACCTTGTATAAGTCCGATAATGACTGCAAACAATCTTGTTTTAAAATTTGTAAATAAAAGAATCGAAAGTAAGGTAATGAAGAGACCAAATAAAATTTCTTGGTTAATAAATATCCATACTGGATCATATAGAGAAAATAAAAAAAAGAATGCAACTGCTGCTGACAATATAAAGATACTTATCATTTTGTAAATGAGATTCCAAAAAGATTCTTTTAAAAAAGCAAGATAACTTAGCAATAATAGGTATATAGCTGCTATTGCTATTTGTAATCCAAAAAATTCTACTTCAATCCCTATTAAACAAATCGTAGTTAACAAAAAAAATGCGAGTGGAAATCGAATTTTATTTCTTTTATCCATAATAAACGTAACATATATCCAAATAAACCAACTTAACCAGAAAAATAATGAACCTTCCATTTCCTACCTCCTATCTTTCCCATTATGAACAAAACTATGTAAATTAAGACATAAAAAAAGACTTGATCCAAACGAATCAAGTCTTAAGTTTCATTCAAATGATTATAATTTTAACTTTTTCAATTGGTCTCCAATTACATCTCCTAACTGGAATCCTCTTTCTTCTTGTGGCAATTCTACTTTTTCTTTCACTTCAGGTTCTTCTAATTCTTTCATAGACAATGATAAGCGATTTTCAGCTTCATTTAAGTCTAATACTTTAACTTTTACAGTTTCACCTTCTTTTAATACTTCATGTGGAGTATTAATATGTTTTTGTGAAATTTGTGAAATGTGTACAAGACCTTCAACACCTGGTAATACTTCTACAAAAGCACCGAATGATACGAGACGTTTAACTGTTCCTTCAATAACTGATCCAACTTTGAGTTTTTCACTGATCCCTTCCCATGGTCCAGGTAATGTATCTTTAATTGATAGGGAAATTCGGTCTCTCTCAGGGTCAACGGAAAGTACTTTAACAGTCACTTTGTCTCCAACATTAACTACTTCAGATGGGTGGTTTACATGGTTAAATGAAAGTTGGGAAATATGTACTAATCCATCTACTCCACCGATGTTTATAAATGCACCAAAATCTGTAATTCGTTCAACAGTACCTTCACGCACATCTCCTTCTTTAATATTTGAAAGAAGTTCACGTTTATTCTTTTCTTTTTCTTCTTTTACCACATCACGATGACTTAGGATCAAACGATTTTTCTCTTGATCCAACTCCACAATTTTAAATTCCATTAATTTACCTTTATAAGTAGATAAATCCTCAACAAAATGGTCATCAACTAGGGAAGCAGGTACGAAGCCACGTACACCAACATCAATGACAAGTCCACCTTTAACAACGTCATTTACTGTAGCTTCAATATACTCGCTTTTAGCAAATTTATCAGCTAAATGTTCCCATGCTTTTTCTGCATCAACACGGCGTTTCGATAAAATAAGTGCTTCATCTTCTACTTTTGTAACAACTAATGTTAATTCATCACCAATATTCACCGCATCTTCAGCTTTTTCAATATGTAATGCGGTTAATTCACTAATAGGAATAATTCCATCCAATTTACTGTTAGGTATTTCAACGACAACTTGTTTTTCTTCTACCTTTGTTACTACTCCGGAAACATAATCCCCGATTTCAAAACTTTGAACTTCTATCTCATTCATCGTTTCATTTGTATTCTCAACCATATGTAATCCTCCTTAAAAGCACCATTATTTATTATAAAAGGAAATCAATCCCTTTACATAACTTCTAATAAAAAAAACACTTTGTCAACTCATTACTTATATTGTAACAAAATTTTTTGAATATGAGTCATAATTAATTCTGTTGCCTCATCTGCAGACGCTTTTTTATTTCGTAGTTCTTCAAAAGAAATAGGTTCCCCATAAACGACTTTTACTTTTCGAAAAAGTTTATATGGACCTATTATTCCACATGGGATCACACGAGCATCTGTTTTTAATGCAAAAAAACCAACCCCAGCCATACCTTTACCTAACTCTCCTGTTTTGCTCCGAGTACCTTCAGGAAAAACCCCTAATACTTTACCGGCTCTCAACGTTTCTAATCCTTTTCTTAATGCCTCGCGATCTGCTTTTCCCCGCTTCACCGGAAAGGCATGTAAATAGGGAAGAATTTTGTTAAGAATAGGGACGTGAAACAATTCATCTTTCGCCATAAATACGACTGACCTTTTCATTGTGATGCCAACAATTGGTGGATCTAAGTTATTAATATGATTTGAACAGAGGAGCACTCCGCCTTCTTTTGGTATGTTTTCTAAACCAATTGTCTCAATTCGATATAAAGGAGAAAGAATGATTTTAACGACGCCACGGGCAAATCTATAAAAATCCATCTTATCCAATCCTTTCAGAGACAAGGGTCATAATTTGATTGACGACTTGTTCAATAGATAATGATGTTGTATCGATTTCAATAGCATCATGAGCTTTTCTTAATGGGGCTATTTTTCGTTCGGAATCCAATTTATCGCGTTTTGCTATATCACTTTTTATTTGTTCTAAGTCTGATGGAATCCTCTTTTTCATGTTTTCTTCATGACGACGTTTGGCTCTTTCATCAACACTTGCCTTTAAAAATATTTTTACCTCTGCATTTGGTAAAACATGAGTTCCTATATCTCTACCATCCATAACGACGCCACCATCACTCGCTAAAAGCTTTTGTCGTGCAACCATTTCTTTACGAATAGATTCATGTTTAGAGACGATTGATACATGATTTGATACGTCAGGTAGCCTGATATCATTTGTAACATCTTGACCATCAACGTAAACACTTTGTCCTTTATCCGTTTTCTTTAATACAATTTCAGTTTTCTTTAATAAGTTAAATAACGCTTGTTCATTCTCTAAATCAATATGATGTTTCATTGCTTTCCATGTGATGGCTCGATACATTGCACCTGTATCTATATATATGTATGAAAGTCGTTTGGCTACGATTTTTGCAACCGTACTTTTCCCCGCTGCAGCAGGTCCATCAATAGCAATTGAAATCTTTTCTTTCATATGTTTTACCTCTTTCAATCAATGTTAATCCTTTAAGATGGGACGTTTTCTCTTTATTTTATCATAAATAATCATTAGGTACAGAGTAGGTCGTCATTTTTCCAGCGAAAATATTAAAGAAAACCGGGCGTCCAAACCCTAGAAGAGTGGAGAGTCTATTTAAGTTCACCGAAAGATTTTTAGGTCATGCTGCCGAAATCTATCTTTGCGCTGAATGTATAGAAACGTATTAATGTAAAAAAATATACGTTTCCGGTAACGAAAGAAAACTCGGCGATTGCCGAGTTTTCTAGGGAGTGAAGCCATAGCTACCGGAAAAACAAACCTTTTTCGGCTAAAGAAATCCGTCTACCTTTATGGCTTATTAAAAGTTTCAAGTACCTTTGTGAAATTTTGCTCATTAACACCTTCATAATGAGTTAACTCATTTAACTCTGGAAATGACCCTAAATGATGAAAGACGAACTGACAAAGTATGAGAAATATCCCCTGAATAATTACCATTTTTATTAAGATTCTTTCAACTGCTTTCACTCCATCACCTACATTCATGCATTTGTTCACTATTATGGAATAAGCATTTGAAGATTATACTAAATATTCGTCTCTTTTTTTCTTAACGCAACTTGTATCTCATAACAGAACTGAAGTAGAGTTTGTTCTTCAAATCTACCTTTGTTAAGAAATTTTAAAGATGCAATATTTTTTTGATCATTTAGCGGAATAATCCGAACAACTTCACAGTTTATTTTTAAATAATTGTATTCCCCTGTCTTTCTCGGCAAGACAAACCATGCGTAAACTTGCTGTTGTTTATAAATAGGAATTTCTGTTGAAACAAGTACAGATGCCCCTCCTGCACTAATATCATCTGTAATCGTTTGAAATGGAGCAAAATCATTTGTTACAGAGTGAATTGCAACATCAACTGGCCATTTAATTCTTACAAATTCCCGGCGTTGAATTTGAACAAGATCTTCTTCGTGAGGTTTTGATAAAATGATTAATGGGATATTCTCTTTCTTCTTTCCTATAACGAATGCACTAAATTGATAGGCTTGCTCAGTTTCCTCTTCTACATAAGAAATATTCACTTGAGAACCGTTCATTAAGTATAACATTTTATTCGTTTCGATATTCGTCGGATAGTCAATTAGTATCGCACTCTCGCCCAAGTCCATTATTTTACTTTTGTATCGATTAACTTTTTTACCTTCGATTATTTCTATATTTAATACCATTCCAATCTTAAACAAGTTTCTCCCTCTTTCTGAAAAACGCTTACTTTTTAAAGTATGACATGCATCGGGAGAAACTTCAATAGTTCTAAAACATAACGTACTTACTCGTTATTTAAGCTTTTCCATCTGTAACATCTTCGTAGATTGGTTCTGCATTTTGTAACTTTTCAACATATTCTTCATTACCATTTAATGCATTCACATATATGCGATACGTATCGTTTCCTAAAGTTCCTAAAAATTCATAGCAAAGGACTTCTTCGTTTAATTCATTATTAATAATGGCTAATCGAGACTCCATAATTTTTACCTTTTTGTTAATTGATTTCTTTGCTTCTTTCTCTGAAAGTTCTGCTTTAGGAATTTCCCTTTTACTATTTATTGCACCTAGATAATCCTCAGCAGAAAAACCAACGATACTTCCATTGTCTAATGCCACTTTAATACGTACAGTTTCAGGATAAATTCGAACATGATCTCTTGAAGTTACAAAACTATATAATCCAACATTATCATATTGAGTACTTTCAAATAATTCCATATTTTTGAAGCCACGTTCTTTTAAAAAGTTTTCCGCTTTTATACTCCCGTCATTTAGACTCAACTTTTGTTTATTAACTTCACGATTACTTATTAGCCAAATAGGATAACCGCCTTTTTTTGTTATATCCATATTCGTTTCGCCATTTTTATCTATCATTGATACACTAAAAAACCCATAGTCTGATCCTTTTCCATTTTCAACTACTTTTGATTTCGCATTTGCTGAAACATTTGTATATTTTTTTGCAATGTTTAATGCTTCATTTTTTGAGATATGATTACCCGGTAAGTTTCGATAGCTTTTTTCCTTTTTATTGACACTTACAAGCGTGGGGCCAAAATCAGTTTCTTCATACCCTTCTACTTTTTTCTCAACTGTTTTAAACCCATCAATAATGGTGTTATCTGCTGACTCTCTACCATTGGCAATTGCCATCTCTACGTCCATCCAACGTAAATTATTTTTCAATGTTAAATGTTGAACTTTTCGTAATTCCTTTTCTATTTCTCCTGCTTGATTATATAAAGATTGTAAAGCTTTATATTCTTTATCGGTTAATGGTTCTTTATCTAAATCGCGAACAGCAGTTTTATAGCTAAAATCACCTATTTTTGATAAAAATTCCTCTGTTTTATTAAATGGTAATAATGTCAATGGTAATTGACCGACAGAATTATTTGCTTCCGAAGTAATTCTCCATACATCTGCAAGTGCCGGTGATAAATTACTTCTTGAACTCATCGCTAAAGTCGTCCCTATTTTATCATGCAATGTATCAATATTATACGTCAATTCATGGAATGCACGTTGGTAATTGTTCTCTGCATTAATTAAAATTGCATTCTTTTCTTTATGTTCTTGATAGCCCCAAATACCTACACTTATAACAGCAACCGATAAAACCCCAATTAAGATATTTCGTATCAAATTATTTCACCCCTTATTTACAAAAAATATGTTTGCCTATTTGTTTTATTTGTGGTCTTGACCAAATCCATGCACTTGTTGCTGTATTTGGGTTAAAATAGTATATTGCTCCGCCCGTTGGATCCCATCCATTAAGTGCATCAAGAACGGCTTTTCTCGACGTCTCATTCGGTGTTAACCAAATTTGTCCATCAGCTACTGCAGTAAATGCGCCTGGTTCAAATATGACACCTGCGACGGTATTAGGAAAAGAGGAACTTTTAACACGATTTAATATAACAGCTGCTACCGCAACTTGACCAATATATGGTTCTCCTCTAGATTCTCCGTGTACTGCGTTTGCCATTAAGTTAATATCGTTTTGCGAAAATCCATTTGGCACATTTACCGCAGTTGGTTTACTAGTTGTTGTTTTTCCACTATTACCGCTCGTGCCTTTATTTCGAGTAGCATTGTTATTACTTTTATTTGGAGTGGCATTGTTATTGCCTTTATTTGTTGTACCTTTATTTGTTATACTATTATTTGTCCCTTGATTCCCTTTATTCTTGTTTCCTTTTGAAGCTTGCTTATTTAAATCGACACCACCGTAGTGAGTAAATTTATTTCCTTTATTTATTTGCTCTTTCACATATTGTTCATTATATTTACTAGCTTTAACAAGTTTTTGTTTCGTTGTTTCCCCTGCTAGCCCATCAATTGGTAGTCCGAACTCATATTGAAAATTACGTAACGCCCAATATGTACTCCAGCCAAAAACTCCATCGATTTTCCCATTATAAAACCCTAAATATTGTAGACGTGCTTGTAATTCTATAACATCATCACCAACTGCTCCTTGCTGAATCACCTGACTTGTAAATGCTCCCGCCATTCGAGGTTGGATCCCAGAAACAAGAACAGAAGAACAGATGACCATTACGATGATCATTTTTAACCAATTCCGTGTTTTTAACATAATGATGTCCCTCCAGATGTAAATAATCAGTACCTGTATTTTTTGTAGGAATTGGTTTTTTATACAAAAATATTAACGTGTTACCAATATATAAACAAAAATAAATATATTTCGTTAATGATGGTTGGAAAATTTCAGAAAAAAATATGGATAAAGTATAATGCAGAAATACGGTAAGACGAGGTAGTTTAAGATGTAATAGAAAGTGAAAGGTTAAGATCGGACAGAGGAATTGCAGGAAAAATATGTTAGCCTATAGAAAAATCGATTAGGTCTTTTGTTTACATCCTTTCCTACCTGCCCGAATCATGAAAAAATGAGTTACTTGTATGATGGTAATTATTTTGATTTTGCCTTGCTGCTTTTACTTTTTTCAATGCGAGCCACCATAAAAATAACATAAATGGGATAATAACTGGTAACCAAATTTTCTCTTTCAGTAAGATATAATCGTATAGTGCATGTAAGAGGGTTGGTATCAACAATGAGTATAAAATAAATATGCGATTTTCTTTTAAATTACAAAACTTTGCTTTTCCAAGATAATAACCCATAATGACACCGAATAATGCATGACTTGAAACAGGTAACAATGCACGACCCATTGCATACTTCAAACCATTACCAAATAAATATAAAATATTTTCTGCTGTTGCAAAACCTAAAGAAATGGCAACTCCATAAACGATTCCATCATAATGTTCGTCAAATTCTACAGATTTATATATTGTGAAAAATAAAAAAAACCATTTAAAAAACTCTTCTAGTAACGCTACTGAAAAAAAAGCTTTTACAAAGTCAATATTTAGTACTTGCTCTACCGCAAGGATATATTGTATAAACATAATGGGAAAAACAATAATCATCCCTAGAAAAAATATTCTGAGTACTTCTTTTAAAGGTTCTGCTTCGAATTCATCTTTTAAATAAAAAAAACTTAAAAGTGCAAAGCTCGGTGCTATGCCAGCTGAAATAATTGAAAACATGAAAAACCCCATTTCAAAATCTTTTCTATTATCGTAACATGGATAAACAAATATGAAAATATGAAAAAAGTTGCCCTTGGAGGTATAAAATGAAAAAAATTATTGTTATTCTTACCGGTGGAACAATCTCAATGTATGAAGATGAAAGTTCAAAATCGGTAAAACCGAATAGAACAAACCCATTATTAAATAAGGCTGATGAAATTGAAAAGATGGCTAATATCGTTTTTGAAGCACCGTTCAATCTTCCATCACCACATATTACACCTAATGAGATGATTGTCATCAAAAATATTATTGAAAAATATTTAAATCAAGGTGATGTAGACGGCTTTGTTATTACTCATGGAACAGATACGTTAGAGGAGACTGCATACTTTTTAGATCTAACTGTTCAAACCGACTTACCAATTATCATTACAGGTGCTATGCGCTCAAGTAATGAAATTGGAACAGATGGTTATTATAATTTTCTAACCTCCATTCGTACCGCTGTAAATGATGATGCAAGAGGAAAAGGAGTTCTAGTTGTTTTAAACGATGAAATCCATACAGCAAAAAACGTCACAAAAACTCATACAAGTAACCTTTCAACCTTCCAAAGTCCACAATATGGACCAATTGGTATTGTAACAAAAAAAGATATTTTATTTCATCATCGACCAAATTTAGAAGCAAAAATACCAATAAAACAACTTTCAAAACGTGTAGAGTTAGTGAAAGCCTACGCTGGAATGGATTCGTCCCTATTTCATATTTTAAGTAAAATGAATATTGATGGGCTTGTTATTGAAGCGTTAGGGCAAGGAAATTTACCACCAATGTGCCTTCCAGGAATTAAAGCGTTGTTGGATAAAAATATTCCAATTGTCCTCGTTTCTCGTTGCTTTAATGGAATTGTTGAAGATATATATGCATATGAAGGTGGGGGTGTTCATTTAAAAGATATGGGAATCATTTTATCAAATGGATTAAATGGTCAAAAAGCTAGAATAAAACTACAAGTGGCTTTAGAAATAACAAACGAACATGGCCAAATTGATGCACTGTTTCTCCAATAAGTAAAGTAAGCGGTTCTCCTTGTATTGAGAAGGACCGCTTTAACTATATTATAAATGTTCACGAGTTTTAATTGCATCCGCAATTAAAACTCCATGAAATCGACCATTTTCTATAAATATTTCATTTGCATTATTACCAGCGGCAATAACTCCAGCAATAAAAGCCCCGTCTACATTCGTTTCCATTGTTTCTTCATTAAAAGTTGGTCTCCCGGTTTCTACGTCAATTGTAATTCCTATTTGTTTAAGAAAGTCATGATTGGGATGATAGCCAGTCATTGCGAAAACAAAATCATTTTTTATTTCATTCTTCTCCCCTTTTACTTCATAAACTACTGTTTCTTCCTTAATTTCAATTAAATTAGCATGAAAAATCATATTAATTTTCCCGTTTCTGACCATCGCTTCAAATTCAGGAAGGACCCACGGTTTTATATGTTGTGAATATTCGGAACCTCGATAAAGAACAGTTACTCTCGCTCCTGCTTGTTGTAACGCCAATGCTGCATCTACACTCGAATTTTTTCCGCCAACGACGACTACATCTTTATCAAAGAACGGATGTGCTTCTTTAAAATAATGTGATACTTTTGGTAAATTTTCACCTGGTATATTCATATAATTGGGATGATCATAGTACCCGGTAGCTAGAATAACATATTTAGCCTCATATTCTCGCTTAGAAGTTTTTAAATGAAATACTGATCCCTGTTTTTCAACGGAATAAACATTTTCAAAAGATTGAATTCGTAATTTTTTTCTTTTCACTACTTCACGGTAATAAGCGAGTGCTTGGTTACGTGTCGGTTTACGATTCTCAGTTATAAACGGAACCTCACCAATCTCTAATTTTTCACTTGAACTGAAAAAAGTTTGATGGGTAGGAAACCGATAAATCGCATTTACTATATTTTCCTTTTCTATTACTAACGGATCTTTCCCAATCTCCTCTAGTGCAATTGCAGCAGCTAAGCCACACGGACCTCCACCAATGATAATACATTCTTCCTTTTGCATATATAAAATCCTCCTTAAACTAAGCACACAACTAATCAAATATCCGTAATTATAATGATAGGAGAACTTTTATATTTCTTCAACGGAAAACTATGATGAATTGATTATATAAAAACAAGACAATCTCCCAGAAAGACGGGAAATTGTCTACTGTTAACTTTATATTGAATTAAACCCAGCCTCTGAATCGGCAAGCTTCAGCCATTTTACGAACACCAACCATGTATGCTGCCAATCTCATGTTAATTTTACGGGAAGCAGATGTATTATAAACATTTTCGAAAGCTTTAACGATAATTTGTTCTAGTTTCTTTTCAACTTCTTCTTCCGACCAATAATATCCTTGGTTATTTTGTACCCATTCAAAATACGAAACAGTAACACCACCGGCAGAAGCTAATACATCAGGAACAATTAATTTCCCTCTATCAGTTAATATTTTTGTTGCCTCTAGCGTTGTAGGGCCATTTGCTGCTTCAACAATAATTTCTGCTTTAATATCGTGTGCATTCTCTTCAGTAATTTGGTTTTCAATCGCAGCTGGTACAAGAATATCACAATCTAATTCTAGTAATTCTTTATTGGATATTGTGTTTTTAAATAGATTTGTTACTGTTCCAAAACTATCTCTTCTGTCAAGAAGATAATCTATATCTAAACCATTTGGATCATATAAAGCGCCATGTGCATCGGAAATACCAATTACTTTTGCACCTGCATCATGCATAAACTTCGATAAAAACCCACCTGCATTTCCAAAACCTTGAACAACTACTCGTGCACCTTTTAAGTCAATTCCACGTTTCTTAGCTGCCTCACGAATACAAATCGTGACACCTTTTGCTGTAGCAGAATCACGTCCATGAGAGCCACCAAGAACTAATGGTTTACCCGTAATAAAACCAGGTGAGTTGAATTCATCAATATGACTATATTCATCCATCATCCATGCCATGATTTGTGAATTTGTGAATACATCCGGAGCTGGTATATCTTTCGTCGGACCAACTACTTGACTAAGAGCTCGTACATAGCCACGACTTAACGCCTCTAGCTCACGGATGGACATTGTCCGTGGATCACAGATGATTCCACCTTTCCCTCCACCATATGGTAAGTCAACAATACCGCATTTCAAACTCATCCATATTGACAATGCTTTAACCTCACGTTCTGTAACGCCCGGGTGAAAGCGGATTCCTCCCTTTGTAGGACCAACTGCATCATTATGTTGTGCTCGATATCCTGTAAATACTGTTGTTGTTCCGTCATCCATTTTAACTGGAATTTTAACTGTAATCATACGGAGGGGCTCTTTCAATAATTCGTATACATCCTCTGAATACCCCAATTTATCAAGTGCTTCGTGAATAATTGTTTGAGTCGATGATAAAACATCATTTTTCATTTCTGTATCCATATGCTCAGGACCCTGTTGGGTGGTCATGTGTAAACCTCCTACCATTAACTGTAACAATTTCTTTATTCAAAACTAAGTATACACTGAATTTTACATAATGCAAGAAAAATGAAAGGGGTTTATTCATTTGCTAGTAACACCCCACTAAACTGGTTGTACAAAAGATTAATAGTGAGCCACATGGACTGGCTCGACTATATTTTAAAATACTCAATGATTTTTTCAATCGCTTCCATATTTAAAATACAATTTCCATATTCTTTAATATAATAAATCGTTTCTGAAGAACGTTCACCGTAATCAGAGATAATTGTATTCGTCATTTTAAGTTGGTTTTCATCTTCAATTGTTAAATGTAAGTAATAATTATTTTTATAATGGTAAAGTGAGCCCCCATCCAAAATCGACTGCATTCGATGAGCAAATTGGATTACGTTTTCAATATCAGGAAAACGATAAAATAGTTGAAAATGTCTTTCTGGTATATTCCACCATTCAATCGAATAAAACGAATATGGATCATAATCAAATACATCTTCGTCATCTAACGTAAAGGAAACAACCATCCCTTGTGTTTGAAGAGCATACACATCGATAACTATTGTTGCATCAAAAAACTTTTCAAATTCCTCAGAAGCTTCATCTATCATCTCAAAAAAGAGTTGATGCCATTTTGTCGTGTTATATTCGACATCTTCTTTTGTAAAGCCACGTTCCGCTAACTCTTCAAAGGTTAGAAATATGTTAATCTGGTTTCCACCAACTCGTTCCAACCGCATATACTTAGCCTCCTGACTCTTGCAGCACTCCTAATGCATCTTATGAAATCAATCGTAGTAATGTTCTCATATAAAATGATTTTCAAGAGGCAGTTCTTATTTGTTTTCATGATATAGATTAATATCATATTTCTTTTTCATTACTTCAAATACAAGATGCCTTTTTTCCCAAGCTTTCCCTTTCCACAAATCAGTACTTTTATCAATAATTTCACATCTTAACGCATGGTATTCCTTTTCGTACTTGTCTACTTTCTTTTTTAAAACATTCATATATCCTAACAAGCCAAAAATAAAGAAAAGGTAGAATCCGTTATTTGGAAGAGATAAATATGCAGAAAACATATCTTCAGCTGAATAGGAATAAGGGATGTAGACTGCAATGTATAGATACACACCGTAAACAACGAAGGCAAAAATAGTTGTCCATATAATGAATAGGTGACGTTTTTCATATTTATCAAACTTATATTTTCGTTTAATGACATTTTGAAGCATTTCTCTTGTTGCTTCATCGGTCCAATTTTCCAAGTTTCTTATTGTTTCTTCCACTGAACACTCACCCCTATACATTCTTTAACATAAGGACTTCAAACAATCCTCACGGGACACTTTATTATAAAAATATGGGCAAGCATTCAAGGTTATTCTTAATTTTATAAAATATTATAAAAGCATTAAAAAACAGGTAAAGAAACACCTACTTTATATATATGAAACGGTTACTTACCATCACTTTGGTCCTTTTCAAATTCAACATGCTCAAAATATTTACTATCCTCTACTTTTTTAGGTTCATTTTTAAAACTAATAACTTGATAATAATATAATAGTCCTATTACAAGGGGTAACAATAAAAAAATGGATACTAAAATTGTTATTAAAGGAGTTTGCTTTTTTCCTTTTTTCTTATCCTGATCTGCTTTCTTTCCTCGCTGTTTTTTTGCTAATTTTTCACTTTCCCGTTTTTTTCTTTGATATTCACTTCTTGTTGGCAAATTAGAAAGTGTCGATTCTTTCTCTTCATATCCTTGAGACATTTCCCTCAAACTTGCTGCCTGATCTTGTTGCTCCATAGCCAGCCACTCCCTTAGCCGTTTATTCCATCTCTGTGTTAAAAATGAGATGTAAAAATAATCAATGATTTGAGCTTTACAATTCAATACTTAAGATTCGAATGGTTTTGTCGAGTTTGTATAATATATGTAAAGGCCTAATAAACAATCAATGATAAAATGCATAAAAAACGTAACTGCTAAATTTTCGGTCCATTCGAAAATAACCCCAATAAATAGACTTAATAAAATAATTTCGCTCAACAGAAATTTATTGAATAAGTATCGATAATGAACGAGCGCAAATATAATACTTGCAGTTAGCAAACCAAACTTAGTTTGCAAAACTCCTCGAAATAAGAATTCCTCACAAAATGCAACGATAAGTGTAATAAAAATAATGTTTAGAACTCCTCGATTTTTAAATATTCGCTCATTAATGCCACCATCATCAAAGTAAGAACTAGGTAAATATTTCATCATTATGAGGTCAACACTAACAACAAATATCCCAGCACCGCCACCGATAACTAAAATCTGGGTCATTTCTGTAAAATTAAATAAATGAAAAACATCAAATATACTTGGGAACAATATAAAGGCGAACAATAAGCCAATACAAAAAATCATAAATTGAGATAAATAAAAGTTTATCATTAAATCCCGATCAGATAACTGGTCAATTAAGTCTTTTTGGCGATTTTTCAAATTCCTTCTCCTTATTATATATTAAAAATATCTGCTAATCTCATTTTCCAATCTACTAACTCTCTCTTTTTACTTGTTTCTTTTTTTAATACATACTCATTAAAATTAACCCCGCAATAATCACAACAATTATCGATTTTCCCAGACTTCCTTTCTTCAAAATAAGAAAGTAATTTATCCCTCCGGCAGCCATCATATAAAATCCAATTCGTCATCTCCTGTAGTTTGTAATTCTTCATTGCAATTCGTTCATCAATAAAGTTTTGTAATTTTTCTTTAAACTCATGATTATTTTCACTCTGTTGATTAAATTTCCATAAAATACGCCACTGCACATCGGTGAATCCTTCGGGTATATCTAATTTTATATTTCTCTTGTCTATGACGTTTCTCATTTCTCCAAATTCCTTCAAGAAATAATCGATTTGCATATTAGTCGGATATTCCATATCAATAAGTTGTTTTTGGATAAATATATCATCATTTGCATATAACATAATGGCAATGCTGTTATTCCCGTCACGACCCGCACGTCCAATTTCCTGTAAGTAAGATTCTAAGTTGATTGGTGGATGAAAATGAATAACATATCGGATATTTTCCTTATTTACACCCATTCCAAAAGCACTAGTTGCACACATAACAGATAAATTGTCATAGAGAAATTGCTGTTGTAATAAAATTCTTTTATCCTGTTCGACTCCTGCGTGATAAGCCGCAGCTGGTCCGAGACCTCGTTCGTTTAATTCATTCGCTAATTCATCAGCTAGTTTTTTACTTGAAAAATAAAGAATTCCCGGTCCTTTTAATTTTTGAACGAAATCAAATAATCGCTGCTTCTTTTCCTCGTAATTTTCTACCTTTACAACTTGTAACGCAATATTTGATCGATCCATGGAATAAATATATTCAGCGACATCTTTCATATGTAAGTATTTTTTTATATCCTCTTGTACATCTTTACGAGCTGTAGCTGTCAAAGCTAGTGTGGCAGGGTTTCCTAGTTCATCACGAATTCTGCCTAATTCTAAATAATCTGGTCTAAAGTCATATCCCCATTGAGAAATACAGTGAGCCTCATCCACAACGAATAAAGAAACTTTCATGGATTTTAGTAAATGTAATATATATTTATTTTGTAACATCTCAGGTGAAACGTATATAAATTTATAATAGTTTATATTATTCAGTACATATTCTCGTTCTTCGTTTGATAAAAATGAATTTATGGCTACAACCCTTTTTTCGCCACGCACCTTCATTTGCTCTACTTGATCTTGCATTAATGATAGTAAGGGGGAAATAATAATTACAGATCCATCCATTAAATAGCCAGGCAATTGGTAACAAAGTGATTTCCCTGTACCTGTTGGTAAAAGTGCGAGTGTATCACGTTCGTTTAAGACGGATTCAATGATTTCTTTCTGTCCTTTACGAAACTTTGTATATGAAAATTTTTTATAAAGTATATTTTCTAACTTCATACTTTCACCTAATTCGTTATATTAAATTCGGAATATTTAGATAATGTTAGACGAATCGCGAAATAATCTACATCCGTTAACTGCTCTTTTATCTTTTGAAGTTTTCTTGTCTGTAATCGGTTCGCAATCGCAATGATTTGTTTTTGTCTATCCAGTGGCACATATTGATTTATTGAAAAGGAAGAAATTTTCAATGTAATTTCAACGATATGGTCTTCAATTGTATTTCTCTTTAACCTCCGCAACTTTGCAATTTCTTCTATGGTCTTGCCATTTCTTAACAATTGATAAGTCAGTTTTCCTGAATTCGTTAATTCATGTTCCCCAAGTTCATTTTCAATTAAAGAAACAAGCAGTGGAAAGTCACTTCTCTCATTCCAAATAGTGTCTATCATGTAATGTAATGTACTTCGAAAAGCTAATAAATAATATATCTCATCCATTGATATTTTTTCCGCTATTTGTGATGAGGTATAACCTGGATTTTTATATCCAGTAAATCTCCAAACAAGTAAATTCGGTTGTTCATTGTTGTCCTCACTTTTTTGTAAAATCGTATATAGTTCTTTGTAAAAAGATAGAGCTAATTGTTTCTTTTCATACGAGTTGCTTTTTTCTATTAGCCAATGCTTTATCAACTTTTGAGTAGCATAATCTCTTTCAATTGGGTAAAATTTTCTTTCGTTTCGTAACCAATTTGAAAAAATTTGCACTAAAAGGGTTATTCTTTGCCAAAAGGGATTTTCCAAACGATAAAAATCCCATCCATTTAAATTTAAGGGAAGTGGCCTCTTTATTAGAACTTGATTTAATTGGTTCTTTCCTGCATTTGTCACAATAATTGATTTATGATTAAAAGTTATGTATCCTAACTTTTCCAAAGTTGTAACCGACTTCGTAAATGCATAATCAGACAGTTCTGGTAACGTACCAAATAAAGCTTTTAATGAGTACCAAACCGTATCTTGAATCGTTTGAATTGATTGCTTTCCTTGTAACATATATTTTATTGCATTAGTCGATCGTTCACCTTTATATCGGTTAGCACAGTATAATATTAAAGTTGAAAGATAATCCATTCATCTCACCACCTTTTATTTTAACACGATTTTTCGTACATGAGGACTTTGACCCGATATCAACATCATTATTATAAGCAATCATTTCTTTGTCGAAATATGCCATAAAATTGTCACGAAATAACATTTGTTGTGTATTTTCATGTTATTTCTATTGAAAAGTATTATATAGAGATTTACAATTAAAATGTTGTCCTATTCTTGGGTTACAATTGCCGCATATTATGACAACATTGATTTAAGGAGGGTTTACAAATGGCAAAATATACAATTGTAGACAAAGAAACATGTATTGCATGCGGTGCCTGTGGTGCCTCTGCTCCAGATATTTACGACTATGATGATGAAGGTATTGCATTTGTCATTCTTGATGATAATACTGGTACAAGTGAAGTACCTGAAATATTAGAAGATGATATGATGGATGCATTCGAGGGATGTCCAAGTGATTCTATTCGCGTTAGTGATAAACCTTTCGACGGTGATCCTAATAAATTCGAATAATCTATTATATAGTAAAGGGCTGACACTCAAATGAGTCTCGGCCCTTTTCTTATCTTTAATCGGTTATATTCTTCTAAATAACGTATTTTGTTTTTGAATCCAATGTTGCATTTTTAAAAATAAACCATAAAATACAATAGATAATAATATTCCCTTTAGCAAGTTAAATGGGAAAATAAACCGTACGATTACTTCATTCTTTAAATGGAAATCAAGAAAATATCCATACATTGGTAAAAAGACTAAGTAGTTTAAAACACTCATTACTACTGCAGTAATAACACTTGCAGCACCTAATGCAAGAGTTAAACCTTTTTTCGTTTTTAATTTTATATAAATATAATAAGTGGGAAGAATAAAACAAATACCCGTTACAAAATTAGCAATATGACCAACTGGAACACCTGTTTCACTACCTGTCGATAATAAATCTAAAATATTTTTTAACAACTCAACTATTACACCAGCAAGCGGCCCCATAATCATCGCTGCAATTAATGCAGGGATATCACTAAAATCAATTTTTAACCACGTAGGAAACACGGGTAATGGGAAATTTAACAACATAAGTACATAAGCGACCCCACTTAGCATACCAATTGCCACAAACGATTTAACTTCATATTTTTTCATTTCTACCTCTCCTTTTTTGTGATTCACCACAAAGAAAGAAGAAGAATCAGCTTCGATTCCTGCAAAATATAAAACCCCGAGGACAAATTTCCCCGGGGGCAATATCTGAAGGTATCATAAATAAACGTTCAGAATAATAATTACAGAACGAATCGAAACCTCCATCTTCTCCCATCCAGACTGTACTGTCGGCTTTGGAATCTCACCAAATCCTGTCTAATAAATAGACTCGCGGGCTAAAGGTTTTACCTTATTACCGCCGGTCGGGATTTTCACCCTGCCCCGAAGATGAATCTAAATGTATTTTTTAATAATATACAATATATCTCCTCATATGTAAAGCGATTTAATTGTTATCTAATCAAAATGAATGCTTAAACGATTGACTTCAGTTGATTTGTTTAATTGTAATTTCTTGCCCGGGAATGATTCTTTCACTTTTTAAACCATTCCACTCTTTAATTTTTGTTACAGTTGTTTCATATTTGTTTGCAATATCCCATAATGTATCTCCGCGTTTAACAGTATGGTTACGTTTGCCTTGTTCCATATCAATTTCTTTTGTCACTTCCACATCTTTACCATTACTTGTTCCTGCTTGTACATATTGACCGACATCACCCATCCCAAAAAGTCGCGTTGGATCAAGGGAATTTTCTTTTGTAATTGTCCACTCATTTTTATGTATTTCAAAATGCAAATGGGGACCCGATGATTCACCAGTATTCCCCATCAAACCAATGATTTCCCCTTTTTTTACGTGTTGACCTTCTTGAACTTTCCGATCAGATAAATGTGCATAAACAGTTTCATAACCAACTTTATGTTTAATAAAAACGACATTTCCATATGTATCGGAATAATACGATTTCGTAACTTGTCCATTATCAACGGAATAAACTGGTGTTCCAATAACTTCAGCTATATCAATACCTTTATGTTGTCCACCTCTTGTACCATAAGTATCAGTAATTACACCATTTGCTGGCCAAATCCAGCCTTCCCCCCCTTTTTCAAGTCCTTCTGCTTTAGCGATTGATTGTTTACTCCCAATAATTAAGAAGGTAATAATAATCACCATAACGATTCCAAGCAGCAGTCTTTTTATATATTCAACCATTGTTTTCCTCCTTGAAAATAGTTCTTACTGATTCCTATTTTTTTATTAAATTATTCGAGTACCCTGCTTGTCCAAAAAATGACATTTAAAAGACATTACAATATTATGTAACTTCTCCCATATTTTATTCAACAAATTAAAAAAAAGACCCAATAAGGATCTTTGAAAAAACTCATTTTAAATTGTTAACTATTTTATATTGTTCCGTATGAAACAAGATTTCTCGCCAAAATATTACATAATTATTCATCTTTCATCAGGTAAAACAAAAACAAAGGTCGTTCCTTGTCCAATATCACTCAGAACCTCAATTGTACCGTGATGAGCATCAATAATATTTTTAGCAATAGCCAACCCTAAACCAGTACCTGATCTTCCCCTCGTTCGCGCTTTATCAGCTTTATAAAATCTTTCGAATACAAACGGAAGGTCTTCAGCAGGAATTCCGGTTCCGGTATCTGTAACTGAAATTTGTAGCCCCTTATCAACCGAATTTGCGCTTATATAAACAGCCCCATTTTCTTCTGTATGTCGTATTGCATTATCAACTAAATTTGTTAATACTTGTTCAATTCGATCTGGATCAAAAATATAATCGTCGTATTTCGTTTCTATTTGTGCTTGAAGTACTACTTTATTTTCCTTTGCAATTCCTGTGAACTTTTTTGCAATTCTTTCAATATATGGTTTGATTTCGACATTTTCTGTATAAAGCCTCATTTGACCGGATTCTAGCCTAGCTAAATCTAATAGTTCATTAACAAGTCTTCCCATTCGCAATGATTCTTCGTTAATAACTGTAGCAATTTCTTTTCTTTCTTGTTCACTTGATGCAATATCATCCAGTAAAGCTTCACTATAACCTTGAAGCATCGAGATTGGTGTTCGAAGTTCATGGGAAACATTCGCGATGAAATCTTCTCGAAGCTTGTCTAGTTTTCGTTCCTCGGTCATATCGCGTAAAACAGCAACAGCGCCTCTTATTGACTGTTCATCGAATTGTGGCGTCACAATAACAGTCCAATATTTATCTTGAAAATCAATCTCACCAATTTGCTTATTACCTTCTGTAACAGCATGATTGATTAAATCTTTTAATTTTAACGGGATTTCCTCATCCGTATTTGCACCCCGTTCTTTCTTCCAAGCCTTTAACAGTTTTTCTGCTGGCGGATTCGTTAAATAAATAACCCCATCTTTATCAAATGTAATCACACCATCTGCCATGCTACTTAAAATATTCGAAAGCTGTTCCTTCTCTTGTTTTAGTGCAGTCATATTAATTTTTAATTGTTTCCGCATTTGGTTAAAAGTTACCGCTAATTCACCAATTTCATCATGCGTTAAAATAGGAACCTTTACATCAAATTTCCCTTTCGCTACCTCTGCAGCCGATTCTCGCATCTTTCTTAAAGGGGCAGCAATCCTGGAAGATAGGAAGAATGCAAAAACGGTCGTCAATATAAATGCAATAATGGCAGACCAAGAAATTATTTCATTTGTTGCCTTTATCGTATCATTCATTACATCTAATGACTGGTAAATAAACACTGCACCATTTTTATTCGAATATTTATCTAATGGAACACCTACCATTAAAACTTGATCATTTTCATCATGATTGGCCGGAGTATTAATTTCCTTTTTTACACTTTGATTTTTAGAAAATACTGTATTAAATTGTTTATCATTGTAAAAATAAGTAACAGGAAACCGTTTCTTATCATCTTCATTCGAATAGTAAACATGATTTTCGTCAGTGATAATAATAGCCTCTGTTACATCGTCAAGCAATTCCCACGCAACTTCAAGGCCAAATTCTAAATCATCATGCCGCTCTAAGTTCACAGCAATTTTAGATGCTGTATTTGTCAACGAATCGGTAGCTCTTTCAACAATTAAGCTATTAAAAAACTGTAAACCCAGTAAGGACAAAACAACGAGAACGACTGCGACAAGTAATAGGATTGTTGCCCATAATTTCCCAACGACACTGTTCCATTTCATTCATGAACAACCTCAAATTTATACCCTACTCCCCAGACAGTAACAATCATTTTTGCCGCTTCCTCAGAAACTTTACTTAATTTTTCCCTTAATCTTTTCACATGTGTATCAACGGTACGTAAATCACCAAAAAATTCATAATGCCATACTTCTTTTAATAAATGTTCGCGATCAAACACTTTGTCAGGTGTTTTTGCTAAGAAATATAATAAATCATATTCTTTAGGTGTTAAACTAACTTCTTTCCCTTCAGCCACAACTCTGTGGGCGTCATGATCAATGGTTAAATGTGGAAAAACAAGGATGTTTTTTGCAGTTGTATCGGTCTGTAGAAAACCAGTTGTACTCGACCTTCTTAATAACGCTTTCACACGTAAAACAACCTCTCTTGGACTAAATGGTTTGACGATATAATCATCCGTGCCAACTTCAAATCCTTGTACACGATTCGCTTCCTCACCTTTAGCTGTTAACATGATAACTGGTGTTGCCTTCTTATCACGGATTTCACGACACACATCAATCCCGTCTTTACCTGGTAACATCAGGTCAAGTATAATTAAGTCATAATCATTTTGAAGTGCCTTTTCTAATGCTTCATTTCCTTCTTGTGCCTCATCAATTATATAATTTTCTCTCTCTAAATACATTTTCAACAATCTTCTAATTCGTTCTTCATCATCAACAATTAATATTTTTACGTCTTGTTCCATGGGACTTACCTCCTTAAAAATATTGTACAAAAATCGACAACATTTTTCTATATATACGGGACAATAAAATCGTTTCTAAAAAATATCTTGATAATCATAGTATATATGTTTCAATAGAAAAAGTCTCCAAAAACAGCAAATGGAGACGTTTGAAATTTGACTAATATGTAACATACAAAAGGAATTATTCATTAAGTTGCTACAAGTATTTTACTATATTAATAAAATTTATTCTCATTATGCTCACGAAATAGTAATAAAACGCTCACACATATGCGTGTAGACCAGCAATAATCAAGTTAACGAAAACAAAGTTAAACATAATAATACCGAAACCAATAACAGCGAGCCAAGCTGATTTTTCACCATGCCACCCTCGTGATAACCGTAAATGTAGAAATGCCGCATAAAACAACCAAGTGATTAATGCCCACACTTCTTTCGGATCCCAAGCCCAAAAACGGGTCCAAGCAATTTGCGCCCATATCATTGCAAACACTAATCCTCCAAGTGTAAAAATAGGGAAGCCAATTAATACCGAACGATAGCTAATTTCATCGAGAAAATCACCATTAATTTTATTTACAAATGGTTGTAATAGTTGTGAAGTTCGTTTTCTTACAAGTAATCGTATTAAAATATAAAAAAAAGAACCTGCAATAAAAGACCACAATACTGTGTTAAACTTTTGAGCATCAAAAATAGCGGGCAATTCTACTAATGGCTCCATCTTTCCTGGTGATAACAGTTGCCATTCGTTTAATCCAAAAATTGCGGGAAGTTTATAAATAGAAGTAACAATCTTTCCTTC
This sequence comes from Bacillus andreraoultii, assembly GCF_001244735.1. Taxonomy (GTDB): domain Bacteria; phylum Bacillota; class Bacilli; order Bacillales; family Caldibacillaceae; genus Caldifermentibacillus; species Caldifermentibacillus andreraoultii. The sequence goes on along the minus strand of NZ_LN868937.1, from coordinate 1,519,758 downwards.
TTTATTAACCCATTCAAAACTTGCTTGATACTTAAGTATCGAGAAGATTGATGTAACGATAATGTAGCCGAGAACAATATGGATAAAATATAAGATTGTTTCAAGAAAAAAGCCTTTTATAGGACTATTAAATTTATCTATATATTTAATTAGATAAATTAATCCAGCAATAAAGCTAATAGAAAGAATTGCTTGACCAGCTGCAGTTGTCATAACATGTATTGGCAACCAGTAACTTTGTAAAGGAGGAATTAATGGTGTAATGTCTTTTGTAAACATACTACCGTAAGCAATAATGATTAAAACAATAGGCAAAGTAAATAACCCAAGGGTCGCTGAGCGGTAGATGAAATAAATAATAATGAACGCACCAACCATCATAATGCTAAAAAAGGTGGAAAACTCAAACATATTACTTACCGGAGCATGACCACCAGCAATCCATCTCGTTATAAAATAACCAATTTGTGAAATAAAGCCTAAGCCTGTTAATGCCATTGCTATTGTTCCACTGCGTACAGGTTTATTGTTATACGGACTCCCTTCTAACCCTTTTTTTTGCCGAATTGCACCACCAAAAAATAAAATGGCTACTAAATATAAAATAAATGACAGGAACAATAACTTACTGCTTAGCTCAACCATTTACATCCACCCCTTGTCCAATGTTTCCATCCTTTGTCTCTCTCTCGGCTGTTTGATCAATTGGTATCGGTATATTTGTACCGCTTACAATTTTTTCAATTTCCTTCAAAAAGCCGTACCAGTTTTTATTCGTATGTCCTGCAATGTGTAATAGACCCTCTTCTTGTTTTAACCATATTCTTCGATGATACCAGAATGAACCTTGTGCAACCCCTATCAAAAATATAGCTCCACCTAAAGCAATGAAAGGTAATGTTAAATCTTTTCTAACGGTTATCCCTGAATAATTTACTGTATCTACATTTTTAAAAGACATTTTATACTCATTTTCACCCATCGGCTCAATCGTTTGTTGAATGGCTGCAAAACTCACTTCCCCTTCTGGCCTATCAGGGGTAATCATTTTAAAAGCAAAAGCTGGATTTAACGGTTTACTTGATTTTGTTTTTGGAACACCATCACTAATCTCAAAATCTGGAAAATAGCTTAATAACTCAACAGTATAGCCGTCTGATAAATGATAAATCTTCTTCGGCTCTTCTAAATCAATCGTCACATCACCAAATTGTTCACCTGTTTTTTTATTCATTAAAGTAAACGTCATTTTTGTCATTTCATTTAATTGATAACTTGATTGATAAAGGGAAAACTGATCAAACTTCAACGGTTTATTAACTTTAATCTCATAATCTTTTACCTTATTCAACTCTGGTTCTTCACCAGGTAATGATGCCTCTGCTTTATAAAGTGTCACGTTAGACTGGTAATTTTTTACAACTCCACCTTTTTCCTTTAACGCCGCTTTGAATACTTCCCCGTCTGATTCATCATAAACTTCCATAATAAATTGATGATTAGTTAAATAATATTCCTTATCTGTTCCCGGAATTACTAATGTCTCTCCTTCTTTTATCCATAACGCTTCATTGACATACAAGCCAGGAACAAATCGAAGCATCGCGCCAGCTAGAAAAATAATTAATCCAATATGATTAATATAAGGACCCCATCTTGAGAATCTTGCTTTCTCCGCCAGTATGTTTCCATTTTCTTCCCGTATTTTATAGTGCTTTTTTTTTAAATGTTTCTTGAATATTTGTAAATCGTTGTCTGTTAACTTTATTTCACTGTTATTATAAAGCCGTTGTCGATTCAAAAAGTTAACATTTCGGGTAACCCTTTGATTTTTCAATGCTTTATACAACGGGATAACACGATCAAGACTACAAATAACTAGTGATGCTCCAATTGAAGCAATTAATAATAAATACCACCAAGAACTATATAAATGATGAAAACCAAGCAGATAGTATATCTTTCCAAAAGCACCATAATGTTCCTCGTAATAGTCGCTTATTGCGCCCTGTATTGAAATATTTCCTTCTTGTGGTAAAATTGTTCCAATGATTGAAGCGATGAGTGTAATGATAATTAAGGCAACACCAACTTTTACTGAAGAAAAGAAATTCCATATTTTATCAATTATCGTTTTTTTATATGTTTGTGATCTTCTTGCACTTCCTTCATAACGCATATCTAGTAGTCTATTTTTCTTATTTTCTTCAACTAAAACTTTCCCACATGCTTCACAAAGAATCGTTCCATGGGGGTTTACATGTCCACAATCACATTTTACTTTTTCCATGACCATCCCCCTACTCTGGTTTTATTTGATTCATGTAATCCGCAATCATATCCTCTGTTAATGATTGTTCGATATAATCAACAACTTTTCCTTCAGGACTAATTAAAAAAGTCGCCGGTAAAGGGTAAATACCGTATGCTTTTTGAACTTCACCATTATCTACGACGATCGGAAACGATAAGTTATATTGATTAGCAAAGGTTTCAATTGCCAAATCAGTTTCTCCAACATTTACAGCAATAATTTCTACACCTTGATCTTTAAATTTCTTATATTGATTATCCATATAAGGCATTTCTCTTTTACAAGGATCACAAAATGTTCCCCAAAAGTTTAAAAAGACACCTTTTCCTTTGAAATCAGATAATCGGTATTTGCGCCCATCCAAGTCCTCTAGTACAAAATCAGGGGCTTGTTCACCAACTGTAGCTATTTTTCTATCATTCTTTGTAAAATTTGCATATAAAGTAAATATAATTGCAGCGGCTAACACGATTAGAATTACTGTTCTAAGAACGAGTCTTCTTTTCTTATTCACTTGTACCCCCCCACGATTATTTATGTTTTTTCAGTAATAAAACTGTTTAAATTTCCTCAATTTTTCTGTTATTTTATCGTGCTATTATGTAAATGGTTTTTACCAGCCGCACGATTATCATGCAGCTGGTTGATTCTTATAAATTTGCCGAGCCATTATTTGCAAGTGCAAGTAATCTTTTTATTTCATGTGGCGTAAGCGGTCTATGTTCTCCAGCATTAAGTCCTTGTAATGTTAAAAATGCAAGCCGTTCCCGTTTTAATTTCATTACAGGGTAACCTATATGTTCAAACATACGACGAACTTGTCGATTTTTCCCTTCATGAATCGTAATCTCAATAATCGCGGTTCCTTTTTTTCGATCACCCGATAAAAATTTCACTTGTGCTGGTTCGGTTAGCCCATCTTCCAACTTAACACCACGCTGTAACTTCTTTAGATCCTCTCTTGTTGGAATTCCTTTTACTTTTGCTACGTACGTTTTATCAATTTGATATTTAGGATGGGTTATAAGATTTGCAAATTCACCATCGTTTGTCATTAATAATAATCCTGAAGTATCGTAGTCTAATCGACCGACTGGATATATACGGCTTTCCACGTTAGGAAATAAATCAATGACCGTTTTTCTATTTTTATCATCATTAACAGTCGATACGACTCCTCTTGGTTTATACAGTAAATAGTATACTGGCTCCTCTTGTTCAATCTTGATTCCGTTCACTTCTATTTTATCTTTTGAACTGACTTTTACCCCAAGTTCAGTAATGACTTTTCCATTTACAGTCACTTTCCCCTGTTTTATTAACTCTTCTGCTTTCCTTCTTGATGCAATACCTGCGTGTGCAATTACCTTTTGTAATCTTTCCAAATAAAAAGCACTCCTTTAATAAGAATCGGTAATACGATGAAAACGGATGTATATCTATTATACATATATTTATCTTTCATGCGATTGTTTTTTCCTTGTCTGAATTATGCCATAACTATCTTGTGAAAACAAAGGAAACACTCTTACACCCAAATCGAAAAAAGACTGGATAAAGTCAAATTCCCAGTCTATCTATATAATAAAAATAACGTACTTCGAGAGTAAAAATCAATTCATTCCGAAAAATAATGTGACGACAATAATACTAGCAATATAACCAAGTAAGTCTGCGATTAAGCCTATTTTTAATGAATCCCCCATTTTCTTTATCCCGACAGCACCGAAATACACGGTCAATATATAAAATGTAGTATCTGTACTTCCTTGCATGACCGATGCGAGTCTACCAATAAAAGAATCAGGTCCATAAGTTGCAATTAGATCGCTCGTTACACCTAAGGCTGCATTACCAGATATTGGTCTGAGTATCGCAAGCGGAACGATCTCAGCAGGAACACCAATCCATTCTAAAATAGGTCTCAATAAACTAACAAAAAACTCCAATGCACCTGATGCGCGAAAAATAGAGATTGCTACTAACATACCAACTAAAAACGGTATAATTGAGATGGCGATTTTTATTCCTTCTTTACCACCTTCCACAAATACTTCATAAGTTGGTACCTTTTTCCACGTCCCATGTATTAAAATAAAGCCTATTAAAATTGGTATAATCCATAACGAGATTTTCGAGATGATTTCCATTATTTCACCCGATTTCTATTTTTTCGATTGTACAACATTCGGTCGATTATTATTGCACAAACCGTTGCGAAAACAGAGGCAATAATGGTTGGGAGTACGATTTCTGCAGGTGATGCGGAATCATAATTCATTCGGATGGATAGTACGGTCGTTGGAATAATCGTTATACTCGCTGTATTAATAACTAAAAATGTAACCATCGACCTCGAAGCCTCATTTTTCCCACCATTTAACTCTTTTAATTCCTCCATTGCTTTAATACCTAAAGGAGTAGCCGCATTTCCGAGACCAAACATATTGGCAATCATGTTCGATAATATATATCCCATTACTGGATGATCATCCGGAATATCTGGAAAAATCTTTTTTACAATCGGTCTAAACACATTGGAAAGTTTATCTAGCAATCCTGATACTTGTGCAATTTTCATCAAACCTAACCAAAAAACTAAAACACTAATAAATCCGATACATAATGTAACAGCATCTTGTGCCCCTTGAAAAATCGCTTTATTCACTTCATCCATCGTCCCATTAAATAAAGCAAAAACAATTCCAACAATAATCATCATTACCCATATCAAATTAATCATATTTGCCTAACCCCTATGATTGATCCAAAGATTTGCTTAAATTGATCAAAAAACGAGTTTTTTGTCTCTTCATCACTTTTGTAATAAATAGGCATTGAATGAATGGCTTCATCTTTGAAATAGATTTCTGTTTTTCCGATAATTTCTGGTATTTCATCACGATTTTGCTTCCATGATTTTTTCGGTTTAATTAAACGGTACTTCACTTTAAAGAAATCTTTTTCTTCTTCACTTATTGGATACACATAATCATGTGCGATTTGAGCGTGGTCTTTATATACTTTATTTTTCACTTTTTCAATCGGCCCGTGCGGAACAACAACATGGTAATCATACTGCTCAAATACATACTCAAACATCTGAATATGTTCCGTCCAATCCGTTTGAGAAGGTGTATTTAATGTCACCGCTATTAAGTCCATTCCATCCTTAGATGCTGTCGATACTAATGTTCTCTTTGCACGTTTTGTGTAACCTGTTTTTCCACCCGTTGAATATTTATATAGCTCTGTAAGAAGTCGATTTTTGTTTGTCCATTTTCGTTGCCACTGACTATCTGGATTTGGTGCGTAATGAACTTTTGCGGCTGAAATTTTACGAAACTCATCATTTTGCATCGCATATTTTGTTAAAATGGCCATATCATAAGCGGTTGAATAATGTTCTTCGTGGTCATCTAACCCATGTGGATTAGCAAAATGAGTATTTTTCATACCAATTTGTTCTGCTTTTTCATTCATCATAAATACAAATCCTTCTTTACTTCCCCCAACATGTTCTGCTATCGCTACCGCAGCATCATTTCCAGAACGAAGCATAAGACCATAGACGAGATCTTCTAGCTTGATTTTCTCACCTTGTTTCAAAAATACAGATGATCCTTCAGCACGAACAGCATTTTCACTTACTGTTACAACTTCATCAAGCTTACCTGACTCAATGGCAATGATTGCTGTCATAATTTTAGTAATACTCGCTATACGTCTTTTTTCATGAGCATTTTTTTCAAAAAATACACGTCCTGTTTTTTGATCCATTACAATAGCACTATATGAATTTACTCCTCCAATTGGACTAGCAGAAGTATGTATCGATGAAAACATGTTTAGAAATAATGAAATGAAAACGATTATAATTAGGAACCGCTTGATGCTTCTCCACATACTTGTCCATCTTCTCCTTTTAAGTTTTGTACAAGTTTATGGTTGTACTTTTTAACTTATGATAAAAAAGTATAAAAAGAAAAAAGGTTCAAGTATCACACGTATACTTGAACCTTATTTTAATTTCTCGAAGAAAAGATCTGCTTCTTCTTGCGTTATGTCATTTTCATCGGTTTCAGGCAAAGGAGGTAGTTCTTTCAAATCTTTTAAACCAAAGTAGTCTAAAAATTCTACTGTTGTACCATACAAAATTGGACGGCCAGTTCCTTCAGCTCGTCCAACTTCTTGGATTAGTCCTTTTGCTGTTAACGTTTGGATTGGACGTTCTGTTTTCACCCCTCGAATATCTTCAATCTCAGCTCTTGTAATTGGTTGTTTATAAGCAATAATCGTTAAAGTTTCCAACGCGGCTTGAGATAATGTCGATGAATTCGGAACTTCTACTAATCGTTTCAAATAATTTACGTATTCTTTTTTTGTTGCTAGTTGGTAAGTACCTGCAAATTGAACGATTGTGATTCCTCTTTGCTTATTCTTTTCATATTCCTCTTGTAACAGATTTAACAGTTCCAAAACTTCTTGTTCAGGGATTTCCATCACATTTGCCATTTGCTTAAGTGACAACCCTTCATCACCAGCAGCAAATAATAAACTTTCTAAAATACCAAACGATGGTTCCTGGTTCAATTTCATCACCTTCTTATTCCATTCCTTTTGCAGTTAGCCATATATCATCAAAGTTACCCATCTGTTGAATGAAAATTTGATTTCTCTTCAACAATTCGAGAATTGCTAGAAAGGTTGTTACTATATTACTTTTATCTGTATAAGGAAAAAGATCATAAAAATTCATCCAGTCTGAAGCATTTTCCAGAACTTCATACACTTCTTCCATTCGTTTTTCGATTGAAATTTCTTCACGGGTAATTTTAGTATGGAGTGGTTTTTGTAATCTTTGTCGACGCATTAATTTATGAAAGGCACCTAACATATCATATACAGTTACAGTTTTATCCGTATTCGTCATTGCAACTTGGGAAGAGTACTCGGATAAATCACTCGGTGGCTTTGTATAAATTAAGAGCCGATTTGCTTCTTTTTCTTTCAATTTAATCGAAGCTTCTTTATATTTGCGGTATTCAATTAATCTTGTCACGAGCTCATCACGGGGATCTTCTTGGAATCCTTCTTCGTACATGCCATCTTCATCGATTGCTTCATTATATTTTGGAAGTAACATTTGACTTTTTATAGCCAAAAGAGTCGCAGCCATTACAAGGTACTCACTGGCTACATCAAGTTCCAATTCTTGCATCGTTTGTATATATAATAAATACTGTTCTGTTATTTCATGCATTGGAATATCATATATATCAATTTCCAATGTTTTAATTAAATGTAAAAGTAAATCCAATGGGCCTTCAAAACCAGCTGTTTTAAAATTCATCAACATATTTGTACTACCACCATATTAAATTTTCATACTTAGTATAGATAGTATAGAATAAACTCGACTATATTCCAATATAGACATTTTAAGTGAAAGGCACTATTTCAATAGAGTCACGTACTAATTTATATAAAATTACTCGTTTAAGCTAGAAAAAAAGCTGTTCCCGACATTCGCCTTATCCATTTAGATAAGAGACATTTTTGGTGAACAGCCGTTAAACTCAATTATTGGTCACAATGATAAAAAAAAGATTGGACCTCTTTTGTCGGTATAATTTGTTTATCAGGAAACATCTCTTTTAACGCCCTTACCATCCCTTTACCGATGCCTTGCCCCCGATAAGAAGGATTAACTGATATATGTTGTACCTCTAATACATCATCATCCAACTCATAAACACCAATAATAGCGACTAGGTCGTCTTCTTGCTTCCATAAGAACAAAGTCCATTTATCATTTGCCTCGTACTCTTTTATGGTTTGTTGTAATTTTTTTATATCCTTTTCATTAGGCATAAAGGACAGTAAACCCATCGCAATCTTTTCAAATGCTTTTTTATATCGAATTAACATTTTGATCCCTCATTATATAAAACTATTCCAATGCTAAAAATAAGCCTAAATCGACTTATTCATTTATCGCATTTTTTGAAACACCCTTTTTAAATATTCAATTGGCGTGTTCTTATATTTTTTCCATAATGAGAATATTTTATACGAGTATTCCTGTAAACTGTCGTACATTCAAACAATTAAAATTCTAATTCTCATCTCTTGAATGGCATTTTTCTAAGATAATGACGGCTACAATTTACTAGTTGCGAAATTATTTTACTACATTTCTAGCTTTTTTTCTAGGTATCTAATAGAATACTTGAATAGAATTTAACGATTTTATGAATTTTTTAGCTAATGGTAGAGTATAAATGTTCATTTTCTACTTTCCAATACGCATATGCTCTCAAGATGAGCTTCGGCAGCATGACAAAGCCGAAAAGCTCTGCGAACTACGGCTCTACTTTCGCTAAAGGCTCTGACCCTTGAGTTTTCTTTATCACTTCATAAAGAGGTAAATCTAATTTTACCAAATCTTGATAAGTTTCTCGTTTCACAACTAGTTTTGCTTGACCATCTTCAACAAAAACAACAGCTGGGCGAGGTAGACGATTATAATTACTTGCCATAGAATAACCATATGCACCAGTACAGAAAACCGCCAATAAATCTCCCGGCTCCGTTTTTGCTAATGGAATATCCCAGATTAACATATCACCTGATTCACAAGCTTTACCGGCAATCGAAACAACTTCTTTTTCATCGTGAAGAACTTTGTTTGCCACCACTGCATCATATTCTGCCTGATATAAGGCTGGGCGAATATTATCACTCATTCCACCGTCAACGGATACATATTTCCTCACACCCTCAATATGTTTAGTAGAACCGATTGAATAAAGTGTTGTTCCCGCATCACCAACGAGCGACCTTCCTGGTTCAATCCACACTTCAGGTAATGGAATGTTTATTTCTACTGATTGTTTTTTTATTTCACGAATGATAGCTGAAACATATTGCTCTGGTTTAAGAGGTTTATCTGATTTTGTATAACGAATACCAAACCCTCCGCCAACATTAACTACTTTCGGAATATACTGAAGGTCATTTTTCCAATCATCAATGTAGGTGAACAACTTTTGAATGGCTAAAATAAAGCCAGTCGTTTCAAAGATTTGCGAACCTATATGACAATGGAGACCTAGTACATTTAATGGAGTTGAAGATAATGCGATTTCCAACGCCCGTTTCGCTTGACCACTTTGTAAATCAAAACCGAATTTCGAATCTTCTTGCCCTGTTAAAATATAATCATGTGTATGCGCTTCAATTCCTGGAGTAACACGAAGCAAAATATTTACTCTTTTTCCTTTTTCTATACATCGTTTTGTTAATAGTTGTAACTCATAGAAATTATCAACAACAAAGCAACCAATCTCATAATCTATTGCCATTTCAATTTCCTCAATACTTTTGTTGTTTCCATGGAAGTGAATTTTTTCTACAGGGAATCCTGCCCTAATCGCTGTATATAATTCCCCACCGGAAACAACATCCAGAGAAAGCCCTTCTTCCTGCATTAGTTGCATAATAGCAATTGATGCAAATGCTTTACTTGCATAAGCAACTTGGGCCTTTACATTTTCTTTTTTGAATGTATGAATGAAACTTCTTGCTCGAGTTCGAATTAACTCAATATCATAAACGTTAAGTGGTGTTCCATACGTATTTGCTAATTCCAGCGTATCACATCCACCTATCTCTAAATGACCGTACCGATTTACATTCGCCGTTCCATGTAACATAACTTATGTCACCCCGTTACAAAAATTAAATCCTACTATTAATACGTAACTAATCTATAATAAGAAAAACTTTATCACAATTCGTAATCTAATGCAATTATATATTTATTTCCACCCAACATAACGTGTGATATGATTTTCACCCTCAAAACTGTAACGGTGTGGATGTGGATTGGTGATCTACTAGAATTTCAATTGATTCTACTTACCCATCATTTTTGCGGAGGTAAGTTACATACACACTCCTCATCTTAACGCCTGCATCCGTCGTCCTAACTGTGGAAATTACAAGGGAAATTTAAGCAGCCTTAAAATTACGTAGGCTGCTTTAAACGATTTTTCGGTTGAACGATACTTGGTCGGATTTTTGACCCAGGAGTTGAACGTCTAACTAAAATTTGCATAAAAGCTATTGGGTGAAACGGAATAAAAGGCCATAAGTACGGGGTATTGAGTGAACGTATTGATGCTAAGTAAATGATAAACAATGTTACCCCTACAACTAAACCTGGAACTTTAAATATCGCTATTAAAATTAAAATAACTAATCTTGCTATTTTATTTGCCACACTTAACTCATAACTTGGTGTCGCAAACGTTCCGATTGCAGAAACGGAAACATAGAGAATGACTTCCGGAATAAATAGACCAACATTCACTGCAATATCCCCAATTAATACAGCAGCAATTAGACCCATAGCAGTCGATAAAGGTGTTGGAGTATGAATCGCGGCCAGTCTTAAAAACTCAATACCTAAATCACAAATAAACAACTGTACAATGACAGGTACATGGGATTTTTTATTTGGCCCGATATATTCGATACTATCTGGTAATAGACTTGGCTCGATAACAAAAAGTAGCCAAAGAGGAAGAATAAACAACGAGGCCAAAATACCAATAAAACGTGTCCAACGAATAAATGTCCCTACTGCAGCTGATTGACGATATTCTTCCGCATGTTGAACATGGTGAAAATATGTTGTCGGTGTAATGATTACACTCGGAGACGTATCGGCAATAATTAATACATGTCCTTCCAATATATGGGTTGCTGCAACATCAGCACGTTCGGTATATCGGACAAGGGGATATGGATTATATCCTTGTTTCACTAAAAATTCTTCAATCGCTTTATCTGCCATCGTCAAGCCATCTATTTCAATTGCTTTAATTTCTTTCTTAATAATATTTACTAAATCTGGATTTGCAACGTCTTTCAAATAAACTATTGCTATATCTGTTTTCGAACGTTCTCCCACTTTTAGTAGTTCAAATCGGAGTCGTTCATCACGGATTCTACGCCGAATCAATGCGGAATTGCTAATAATATTTTCCACAAATCCGTCTCTTGATCCACGAACAACCTTTTCTGTATCAGGTTCTTCCGGTTGTCTACCAGGATAACTTCGCGTATCAACAATAAAGGCTTCCTCGTAACCCTCCACTAAAATAGCAATGAGTCCCGATAATACTTGATCAACGACTTCATCTAACGTTGATACTTTTTCTACTGAATTATTATTTATTCGATTATTAATAAGTTCTACAAATTGTTCAGGTGGAGAATCTTTATGAATGTCATTTAAGTGGACGAGTTCTTGCATTGCCCGCAAAATAAATAAAGTATCCGTCAGTCCGTTCACATAATATAATTGTATTTCTTTATTTAAAACTTTAAACTTCCGAATGCCTAAATCAAAACTTGTTCCTAAACCAACGTTATCTTTCATATACTTTTCTACTTCAGTTATTTGTTTAGGAATGGGTTTCATCTTTTTTATTGCAGACATGTTTACAACACCTTTCTTGGATAACTGCCGTCCTCTCAAAGAAGTTGCTTAGTAGTAAAAACAAATTCACAACTTTACAAGTTAATAAAATACAACCAATGGAATAGTGAGCCTAAAATTTTTCCTAAAATGAGTGCAGTTAATAAATATAATAATCGGTCTTCAAGATTTATTCGTTTGAATATTAAAGGCAATACATTGACAGCTTCATATAATGCGGCTGCTAACATACCTACAAAAATCCCTTGGAATAAACCAACAAAAATCATTAATACTTTCGGAATCGTCAATTGAATTTGTTGTAAGCCTAATATAGCCCCAAATATAACACCAAGAGTAGCTGCCCATTCATAATATAAAATCATTTTCATTGATTTTGTTAACTGCATCAACCGCGGAATTACGCCTAATACTGTTATAAATGCGACAAAGCCAGCACCTACCGCTAAACCACAAGCTAGCCCCACTGCGAGTACAAATAAAATTTTTAACCCCATTATTCATCCATTCTTTTCATACTTTCTTTATTTTCATTCATAATGACATATTGATCTAAACTTTGTTGGTAATTAAACATCTCAACTTCCAGTGGGCTCGGTTCATCATTAATTCGCTTTTTAAATACATGATTAAAAAATAAAATCATTCCAAGACCAAGACCAATTGAATAAGGGATTTGAATCGTTAAAGGTTTCTCATCTTTAATTCCTGTTAATAAATAAAATAACTTTTGGTGAACAACTTGCATGCTAACATCTTCATGAAAATTCATTATAGAAATAGCAGATCCAATAAATAGTAGTAACCAAACTAACAAAAATAATGGGATGGACATTTTCACCTTTCTCATTACCACTTCAACAATTGTTTGCTGTGGTCCAATCAGCTGAATGTCCCTTATATTTAATTTGTCTGTAATCACTTCAATAATCTGAATTCCATCAATGATAATAATATTGTTATCTTCCTTCGTTACTTTATGAACAATCAATTTTTTTAAATCATGTATGATCACATCTGGAGCATTAATAGAGGCTATATCTTTAAGATAAACAGGCTTATCGCCTCCTACTTGTACTCGATGACGGAGACGGATATATATGGTTGTGTCCATAAACATCACTTCCAATTAAACTAATTTCTTTGTAAAAATAGTATTTGTTAGAAACAGAAATTCATGAAAACCAAAAAAAACCAAATGACTTAAACGTCCATTTGGCTTTTTATCTGCTTTAATATTTTTTTCTCTAGTCTTGAAACTTGTACTTGAGAAATACCTAATCGACTCGCTACTTCTGATTGTGTCTGATCATTATAGTACCTTAAATATACAATTAATTTTTCTCTATCATCTAATCCTTCTATAGCTTCTTTTAGGGCAATTTTCTCAAACCACTTCCCATCTTCTTGATCTGAAATTTGATCAAGTAATGTAATCGGATCACCATCGTTTTCATAAACCGTTTCATGGATGGATGTCGGTGCCATTACCGCTTCTTGAGCTAGTAATAATTCTTCGACAGGGATTTGCAAATGTTCACTTACTTCATAAATCGTTGGTGCACGCCCTAATTCTTTAGCCAGATCATCTTTTGCACGGCGAATCTTATTTCCTATTTCTTTTAATGAACGACTAACCTTAATTGTGCCATCATCACGAATAAATCGTTGAATTTCACCGATAATCATTGGTACTGCATAAGTAGAAAATTTCACATCATAGGACAAATCAAATTTGTCCACCGACTTTAATAAACCGATACAACCAATTTGAAACAAATCATCCGGATCATAGCCACGATTTAAAAATCGCTGCACAACAGACCAGACAAGGCGAATGTTTTTCTCGACAATTTCATTTCGCGCTTCTTGATCTCCCGACTGACTTCTTTTAATAAGATGTTTAATTTCTACATCTTTCGTAAAAGATTGATCGGTATCTTTTTTAACCTCCACATCCATTGGCAATACCCCTTAATTGTACACTGCATTTGCATTTGACAATTTTTTTTTCAAACGGACAGTTGTCCCTCCATTTGGAACAGAATCGATCGTCATTTCATCTACAAAATTTTCCATAATCGTAAAACCCATACCAGATCGTTCTAATTCTGGCTTTGTCGTAAATAATGGTTGTCTAGCTTCATCTACATCCATTATGCCTATTCCCTCATCACGAACTTCTAATTCAACAATAGAACCATCAAGGCGGACAGATACATAAACAAATCCTTCTCCTTTATTTTCGTAACCGTGGATGATGGCATTTGTAACCGCTTCAGAAACAGCTGTTTTAATTTCTGTTAACTCATCCATTGTCGGATCTAATTGTGCAATAAATGCGGAAACAGTAACTCTTGCAAAAGATTCATTTTGACTTAGTGCACGAAATTTTAAGTACATTTCGTTATTCATATTAGGCAACCCCCAATCTAAGTAAAGCTTGTTCTTCAGTTGGATCAATATGAACGATTTTAAATAATCCTGACATATTAAATAATCGTTCAATTGATGGTGGAACAGAACAAACAATCATTTCACCATTTATTTGTTTAATCTGCTTATATCTGCCTAATATGACACCTAGACCCGAACTATCCATAAAAGTTAAACTTTCAAGGTTTACTATTAAATATTTAACTTCGCCTTCTTCCATTGCTTGTGAAACTTGGTCACGAACAGTATCTGCCGTATGATGGTCTAACTCTCCGCTAAGTCTAACAACTAATATATGTTTTTCTTTCCATTCTAGATTCACTTGTAGACTCACTATACATGCCTCCTTCTTTCGTATAGTGAGTCAATTCGATATAATACAAAGGAATTCCTTCTTGTCGACAAAACTAGTGTAGAATCGATTATTTTCTGCAATTTCTTCTATCTATTATTTTCTAGCAATTTAAAATTTACTTACTCAACTTTAGTAAATATACTGAATGCACGTTTATATAATGTCCACCAACTTGCTGGCTTCACACTTTCATTTGCAACAACAGCATTTTCTGCAATGATTTTTCCGTCTTTTTCTAAAATAATCTTACCAATTTCTTGCCCTTTTTTAATTGGTGCTGCAATATTTTTATTTAGTTTTACTTTTGTTTTTACTTTATCCATTTTTTCCCCTTTTTTCGCCAATAGAGAAACACTTTCACCAGCGGCCATGTCAATTTTCCGCTTTTGTCCTTTTTCAACTTTTACTTTCCCTAGTACGTCTCCTTTTGCATAAAACTGTTTCGTTTCAAACTGACTAAAAGCGTAGTCAAACATTTGTGTAATTTGTTTATTTCTTTCTTTCGATGTTGAAGCTCCAAATACGACAGCTATGACACGCATATCATTTTTTTTAGCTGTTGCAGTCAAACAATATTTTGCTTCATTTGTATAACCAGTTTTTAACCCATCGACACCCGGATAAAATTTGACTAATCGATTTGTATTAACTAGCCAGAATTTCTTATCTGTATTTTCCCTTAAATACGATTCGTATTGACTAGTGTACTTTGTAATATTTTCATGTTTCAATAGTTCCTTTGCTAGTAATGCCATGTCTTTCGCACTACTGTAATGATCGTTCGCGGGTAATCCAGTCGAATTTTGGAACTTTGTATTCTTTAACCCTAATTCTTTTGCTTTTTCATTCATCATTTCTACAAAATTACGTTCGGAACCAGCAATTTTTTCAGCCAAAGCAACGGAAGCATCGTTAGCAGATCCAAGAGAGATTGCTAGAAGAAGTTCTTCAACTGTCATTTCCTCGCCTTCTTCTAAAAAGATTTGTGACCCTCCCATAGAAGCAGCATATTCACTTGTTCTTACTTTTTCTTTAAGTTGTATTTTCCCCTCGTCCAAAGCTTCCATAATTAATAACATCGTCATAATTTTTGTCATACTTGCTGGAGATAATTTTTCATCACTGTTTTTTTCAAACAAAACTGCTCCTGTATCTCTTTCAATTAATATGGCAGATTTTGCATTATCCGCTAGGCTGAGCTTAACCTCACTAGCGAAAATAGGTGTCGGAACCATTGCTAAACTTAAGCAAATGGTCATAATAAATATAACTACTGACCGTTTCATGACTTTCCCTCACTTTTGGTAATATGTATTAGTTCTTCCACCTATTATTTCCAATACAGGAGAATTTAAACAGCCTTTCATAAAAAATGAAACGAATAAAAAAAAGCCCTCCAATATGGAGAGCTACAGAATTTACACTTATTTAATTATCTCGTGGATTAATGGAGGTGGTGACACTTCCTCTTGAGAAATACGAATGTTTTCGTATAAAAGTTCTCGAACAGCGTCAATGTTTTCCTTGTTCGAGTAGATTGTTAAAATCGGTTCATCTTTTTCCACTTTGTCACCGACTTTCTTCCTTAAAACAATTCCAACTGCTAAATCGATTTCTGATTCTTTTGTTTCTCGTCCAGCACCTAAAAGCATGGCCGCAACACCTATTTTATCAGCAGTTAACTCCTTAATCCAACCTGATTCTTTCGCAGGTAAATCAATTATATATTTTGCTTGAGCGAGTCTTTCCGGATGGTCAACACAAGTTGCATCGCCACCTTGACTAGCAATAAATATTTTCATTTTTTCCAATGCTTTCCCTGATGAAATTGATTCATTTAAAATTTGCCGAGCTTCTTCAAGTGAGCTTGCTTTTTTTGCTAAATAAACCATTTGGCTTCCTAACGTTAAACAAAGCTCTGTTAAGTCTTTCGGTCCATTGCCTTTAAGTGTTTCAATCGCTTCTTTAATTTCTAGTGCATTACCTATTGCAAATCCTAGTGGCTGATCCATATCGGAAATGACAGCCATTGTCTTTCTACCAACACTATTTCCGATTTCTACCATCGTTTCAGCTAGTTCTTTTGCGTCACTTACATTTTTCATAAACGCAC
Organism: Bacillus andreraoultii; assembly: GCF_001244735.1. Taxonomy (GTDB): domain Bacteria; phylum Bacillota; class Bacilli; order Bacillales; family Caldibacillaceae; genus Caldifermentibacillus; species Caldifermentibacillus andreraoultii. The sequence continues at coordinate 1,503,029 of NZ_LN868937.1, read as the reverse complement.
CCGAACCGATTTTCACATCTAAAACAATGCAATCTGCACCAGCTGCTATTTTTTTACTCATAATTGAACTCGCAATCAACGGGATACTATTTACCGTTCCTGTAACATCTCGGAGCGCATATAATTTTTTGTCTGCGGGTGTTAAATTTCCACTTTGACCTACTACAGCTATTTTTTGCTCGTTAACAAGTTTAATAAACTCCTCATTCGTTAGCTCCACATGAAATCCAGGAAATGATTCCAACTTATCGATGGTTCCACCCGTATGTCCTAACCCTCGACCACTCATTTTCGCCACTGGGACACCAACAGAGGCGACAAGCGGACCTAAAACCATCGTCGTTGTGTCACCGACTCCACCTGTTGAATGTTTATCAACTTTAATTCCATTTATTTTGGATAAGTCAACTTGATCCCCAGAGTTTACCATTGCCATTGTTAAGTTTTTTTGTTCTACATGATTCATTCCTTGAAAAAATATTGCCATTAGTAGAGCACTGGCTTGATAGTCTGGAATTGATCCATCTGTATAACCATTCACAAAAAACTGAATTTCTTCTGTTGTTAATTCATGGCCATCCCGTTTTTTTTCAATAATATCAATCATTCTCACTTTGCTCACCACCCAATCCGTCATTTACCTCATAACAAATCCGATTATTTTATATCATTTAAAAAGCTTTTTCCAAATTCAGGTGCTTTTACAGCAAAGTTTTCTGCTATTGTTGCCCCGATATCAGCGAATGTTTCCCGAATTGGTAAACCATCTCCACCTTTCATACGTGGGGAGTATACTAATAATGGTACATATTCCCGGGTATGATCAGTTCCTGGGTGCACAGGATCGTTACCATGGTCTGCTGTAATAATTAGAAGATCATCATCTGTTAATTTTTCAAGTACTTCGGAAAGACGTGCATCGTACTCTTCCAATGCTTTACCATAGCCTATTGGATCTCTTCTATGTCCGTATAGGGCATCAAAGTCTACTAAATTCAAAAAACTTATTCCAGTAAAGTCCATTTCAATCGAATCGAGAAGTTTATCCATTCCGTCCATATTTGATTTTGTACGAATTGCTTTTGTTACCCCTTCACCTGCATAAATATCTGAAATTTTTCCAAGTGCAATGACATCAAAACCACTATCTTTCAATTCATTCATGACTGTTCGGCCAAATGGTTTTAACGCATAGTCATGCCGATTAGCTGTACGGGTAAAGTTACCTGGTGTACCAATAAACGGACGTGCAATGACTCGACCGACTTTATACTTTTCAGATAAAGTTAATTCACGGCAAATTTCACAAATTTTATACAACTCATCAAGAGGAACGATTTCTTCATGCGCTGCAATTTGAAGAACAGGATCTGCTGAAGTATAGACAATAAGAGCACCCGTTTTCATATGTTCTTCTCCTAATTCTTCAATAATCGCTGTTCCACTCGCCGGTTTGTTACCGATTACTTTTCTCCCTGTTCTCTTTTCAATTTCATCAAGCAATTCCTTTGGAAAGCCATCTGGAAAAACTTTAAATGGTGTTTGGATATTCAATCCCATTATTTCCCAATGACCAGTCATCGTATCCTTTCCACGTGAAGCTTCTTGCATTTTTGTATAATAACCCATTGGTTGTTCTTGTTTCGGAACACCTTGAATTTCTTTTATATTGCTTAGCCCCAACTTTGCCATATTAGGCATATGTAAACCGTTCATTTCACGTGCAATATGCCCAAGAGTGTCTGACCCTTTGTCACCAAATTGTTCAGCATCTGGCGCTTCACCAATCCCAACTGAATCCAATACAACTAGGAATACACGTTTATATCGATTTTTTTCCATGATGTTCCCTCCTAATTTTTGTTGCACCTTAAATTTTTCACCCTATTGGTAGTATATGTATAAGTGATACTACTATTTATTATAGTACATCATTGCCATATATTGGAATAGCTATCAAAGATAAAAAGCCACCTCAATTAGAGTAGCTTTTTTACGCACGTGGATGAAATTTATTATAAACATCCTTTAATCTAGTTTTTGTTACGTGAGTATATATTTGAGTCGTTGATATATCGGCATGTCCTAACATTTCTTGAACAGATCGCAAATCAGCGCCATTTTCTAATAAATGTGTTGCAAAAGAGTGGCGAAGTGTATGTGGTGTTAATTCCTTTTGTATACCAGCTTTTATCGCTAACTGTTTTAAAATCTTCCAAAAACCTTGCCTTGATAACCTCTGTCCATGGTGATTTAAAAACAACGCATCTGATTTCTTTTTATTATTAACTATTTTAGCACGTGAATTCTCAAAATATAAGGTTAAAGCATCTGTCGCCATTTTTCCAATTGGAATAATTCGTTCTTTACTTCCTTTTCCGATGCAACGAACAAAACCTAGAGATAAATGAACATCATTTATGTTTAAATTGATTAATTCACTTACCCGCATTCCTGTTGCATACATAAGTTCTAACATTGCTTTATCTCGTATTCCAAGCGCTGTTGTTAAATCTGGTGTATTAAGGAGTGCCTCCACTTCTTCCGTATTAAGGACTTTTGGTAATTTAAGTTCCGTTTGTGGTGTTTCAATATGTACAGTCGGATCTTGGTCTGTAATTTTATCCAATATTAAGAAGTGATGAAAAGAACGAATTGACGCAATATGTCTTGCAATCGTACGTGATGATTTTCCGTCCGCTTTTAAGCTACTTAAAAATTGCATAATATGTCCACGGGAAATATCATTTAAATTTTGGATTTTTAATTTTTGCAAATAATCAAGGTAGGCAGTTAAATCACGTCGATAAGACTGAATTGTGTTATTTGCTAATCCTTTTTCAACTATTAAATAATGTAGAAAATCTTTTAAACAATCATTCACATAAATTACTCCCCATTTAAATAAAACATAATTAGTCGATCGTACCAGTTATTTTCGCTTGCCATACCGTCTGAGACAACCTTTACCGCTTTTCCTTCCGGCTCCTCATAGCGATGTTGATTTCTATATTCTTCACTTACCCACATAATAGCATAATAAAATAAAATCGTACATCCTGTGAAAAGAATGAATACTTTTAACGTTTGAATAACTAATTTAATAAACTTCATTTTTCCTCGCACCTTTTTCGGATTGTTTGTCCATATTACAACTTATGCCAGGAATCATAAAATTTATACTCAAAATTTTATATTTAATTTCAATTCTTCTTTCTTTTCTATTAAATGTGAAAAAACAATGAGATGGTCTCATTGTTCGATCGTTTGTTTATTTTACTTTTTTCCTTTACTTTGACAGTCTCGGCATATCCCATGAAATGTTAGACGATGATCCTTTACAAGGAAGTGCCACTTGTCTTCTACGATTACTTCTACGTCATCAAGCAAATCTTCTTGAATTTCTTCTACGGAACCACATTCAATACAAACTAGATGATGATGAAAGTGGGTAGCACCTTCTTTTCGTAAATCATAACGAGAAACTCCATCACCAAAATTAATTTTATCTACAATTTTTAACTCTGTTAATAATTCTAATGTGCGATATACCGTTGCAAGACCGATCTCAGGAGATTTTTCTTTAACGAGGAGGTATACGTCTTCCGCACTTAAATGATCCTCTTCATTTTCTAGCAATACCCGGACAGTGGCCTCTCTTTGCGGTGTTAATTTATAGCTTGATGAGTGCAATTGTTTTTTTATTTTATCAAGGCGATTTTCCATACATATTGCCCCTCCCTCGCCAATGTATCCTAATTATATCAAAAGATTAGGGAGTTGCAAACTAAAATAATTATAAATTATAGTTTATAATCATTATTAATTGATTATCAATAACATCATTTTACTCGTCTATAAGCTAAGTAGCCCTTTCATTAAGTACGGTGTAAAGTAGCCTTCAATAAATGCAGCTAAACACAATAGTAAAAAAGCTAAGCCAAAAAACATACAATATTTAATTAACATGGGGGCAAATGGTGGTTGATAAATCGTTTTTACAAATAGCTTTCTAATCATTTTCAATGAAAAAATAACAGATATAACTGCAACTGTAATGAAAACAGGGATAATCACAATATTTTGTGGAAGAACAGATACAAATGATAAAAAGAATCCTTTCCACCCCATTTGTTGAACAAAAAAACCGATTGTAAAACCAATGACCATCCCTTTAAGAAAGAGAAGAACAAGAATAATTGGTAATCCAATCATTGTAATGCCAAGTACCCACATTAAACCAACGTATTTGCTATTATAGCTTAATGAATGTAAAAAGATTTCCTTTGGTGCTGCAATCTCACTTTGCTTAAATTGTGTGAAAAACTCATTAATGAAATAAAATAAATCGTCCTTTTGAGTTACGCTTAAACTATTCACAACAATTGCACCAAAAATAACACCCATTACTAATAGAACCGTGTGAAAAATATAAAATGAGGAATTTTGTTCGATATGGTTTACTAAAAAATTTGGCCGCATCCGATTCTTCATTTTTTCTTCCTCCTTCAAACAACTTACTAGATTGTATGAAAGAGGAAGAGGAAGTATTCAAAATTAAAAGAAGGAAAATTAAATTTCCTTCTTTAGCTTTCATCATCCCGCTCATTCACTTTCCCATATCGACCGCCACCACCGGCATTTAATGTAAGCTCGCCAACTCTAGCTTTTACAATTAATTTAGCCGTCTTTTCCGGAACGATATTTATTAATTCGTTAAAACTTGTATCATGAATAATTGCCATCTCTGTCCCGAAACTTTTTAGTAGTTTTTGTAAAGTTTTCGGTCCGATTCCAGGTAAAAATTCGAGTGGTACTTGATGCACATATGGTGGTCGATTTGGAAATTCGGACGCATCTGACAACTCATTAATCCGATCTTTAACTCCTTTTGTAATGTTCGTTGAGCCGCAATTAGGACATTGCTTAACTCCTTTTTGAATTGGGGTAAAACATTTCGCACACGTCGTTTCATGATATTTACCGAGCAGTGGATCCAAACCATAATTCGCGATAATTTTTCTATCATCTTCATTTTTAAGTGCTTTCGCAAATTCAGTAAAACTCGGTTGTTCCAACATAAGTGCTTGATATTCTCGTGCTATTTTTGGAAGTGAGTGGGCGTCGGAATTTGTCACATATGTATATCGATGAAGTTGATTTAAGTGATCCGCCATCTCTGTATCACTACTTAGTCCAAGTTCAATAGCATCGATTAAATCTGGATCTAATACTTCTCGTAAATCTCGCTCTACTCCTCGACCAAATAAACTTTTAAATGGAGTGAATACATGAGCTGGAATAAATAAACCGTCAAGCTCCTTTACTTTTTTTTGAAGCTCACGACCAGGTGTATAAATACGTTGAGAGCTTAAATGAATATTTTTAAGTTGAGTGGACAACCATTTTGAGAATTCTTTCATTTTTTCCAAACTCGGTAAGAAACAGAGAAGATGAATCGGACCTTTACAAGATAAATCATAAACTTCTAATTCACTTCCAAGAATTAATGTTGTTTTTTCTTGAAATAGTAAGCCACCATCATTTAGCGGTTCCAAATCTCCTGTAGTAATTAATTCGCCAATTTCCTCTATTACTTCCGGGGAATGACAGTCGATTACTCCTACCATATCAATCCCTTTTTGATTTTTCGCCATATGTAAAATATTTGTTAACGTTAAATTTTTCGAACCCGTAATCTTTACAGCACGACCTGACTTTGTCCGACCAACATGAATATGCATATCTGCAAAATAGCGCTTCATACCTTACTCTCCATTGTTCTTGCTAGTTGCCAATATTGAACGGCGTAAATTGTTTTTGCATCGAGTATTTTTTGTTCTTTCATGAATTGTTGTGCTTCTTCATAAGAAACTTCAAGTAAATCAACAAATTCATCTTCATCTAAGTGAAGTTCACTTTCCTTTTTCAAACCTTTAGCAAGATATACATGAAGTAATTCATCACTGAATCCTGGTGATGTATAAAAAGAGGTGAGCAGTTCCATTGATTCACATGTATAGCCCGTTTCTTCTCCTAATTCCCTTTTCGCACAAGTTAAAGGATTTTCTCCTTTTTCTAATTTCCCAGCCGGTATCTCAACTAGTGAGCGTTCTAATGGTTTGCGATATTGTTCGACCATAATCATCTTATCTTGATCTGTAATCGCGATAATCGCAACGGCTCCAGGATGTTCAACAATTTCCCTTGTGCTCATTTTTCCATTTGGTAATTTTACTTCATCTACATGAAGCGAAACAATTCTTCCTTTAAATAAAGTATCCCTTTTCACTGTTATTTCTTCATATGTATCCATTATCTTCCCTCCAGTTCTTTTAATTCATTACACGTCATATAGTTTATCATAGTTTTTTTAGATAAAGAAAACGCTAGGGTCAGAGCTTTTAGGCAAAAAAGAGACTAGAGTTCGCCGAAAAATTAGAGTTTCTCGCTTTTCTGCAATGGTCGAAGCCTTCCTTGTGCCCCTTAAGCGCAAGGAAAGTAGAAATTGGAAAATTTATATTTTCCTATTAACTAAAAAATAAGAATTTTGAGGTGGGAAATGAAACGAGTATCTTTATCCGGAAAAATGTGGGAAGTTAGACATTGGTTAAAGGTTTATGGTAGCAAATATGAATATGTTTCCGAATGGATTGACAGTTTGGAAAGTAATTCGAATGGAAATAAAGCGAAAAATAAAGGAGCAGTAATCTACTCATTTCCAAAAAATATAGCGAAAAATAATTAATTGCGACTGTATTTTTTCTATTTTCCCCTAAGTAACGGTAAAATATAAAGAAAAGAAGAATGAAAGGTTGATTCGTATGAAAAAACGTAAATTAGGGAAGTCGCCATTATATGTTTCTGAAATTGGATTAGGCTGCATGTCACTTGGAACCTATCCGCAAAAGGCAGAAAAAATTATTCACGCAGCCCTTGATGCTGGAATTAATTATTTCGATACGGCCGATTTATATGATTATGGCGAGAATGAAAAGATTGTTGGACAGGCACTCAAATCTGTCCGAGATGAGGTAATTATTGCAACAAAGGTCGGGAACCGGTGGAATAATGATAAAAACGGATGGTTTTGGGATGCATCAAAATCATATATAAAAGAAGCAGTTAAACAAAGCTTAAACCGTTTAGGGACTGATTATATTGATCTCTACCAATTACATGGCGGAACAATAGAAGATCCAATTGATGAGGTAATTGAGGCTTTTGAAGAATTGCAACTAGAAGGAGTTATTGGCTATTACGGAATTTCATCCATCCGACCGACCGTCATTAAAGAATACGCAGAACGTTCCCAAATCACTTCTGTTATGATGCAATATAGTATACTTGATCGCCGTCCAGAAGAAGAAGTATTTCCGTTAGTACATTCACACGGAATGAACATTGTTGCTCGTGGACCATTAGCAAAAGGGCTATTAAGTAACGCTCTTTTAAATAAAGCTTCTGATTCAGTAAAGGAAACAGGATATTTACACTATAGCTATGAAGAACTATTGAAACTACTCCCACAATTAAAAGAAAAAATTGCAACAAATCGAGAAATGACCGCAGCTAGTTTACAGTTTGTATTAGCACAACCCGTTGTCGCATCTTGTGTCGTTGGTGCGAGCTCAGTGGAACAATTAAAAGAAAACGTTGCGGCACTTAACCAACCTCAACTTAGTGAAGAAGAACTCAATTTTATTAAATCGATAACAAGTTCAGCTGGTTATTCGCAGCATCGATTACAATAAAGAAAGCTTTAGGGCCAGGCGAAACGAGAGACTTGAGTTCGCCGGAAAGAGAATTTTTCAGCTTAGATGTAATACTACCGAAGCCTTCCTTGTGCGCTTATGTGTATTGAAAAAAAACAAGACGTTCATCTCTCTTTTGATGGACGTCTTTCATTTAACAGCGTTATTTATATTTTCTCCAGTCTAAATCACTTTCCTGTAGTAACTCTTCAAACGATTTATTTTTCTCCCGCTTTCTTCTCTCTTCACGTTTCTTTGCTTCCGCTTCTTCTTTTTGCTTGAGTTCCTTTTCTTCTAGTTCTTTTTTTGTTTCCTTTAATTTTTTTATTAATTCATCACCGAGTGCATCTTTCAAAGTTGGTGCCTTCACATCATCTTTTTTATTTTTCTTCATATTACCTTACACTCCTATAGTTGTTGACTATTTTGATAAATAGATTTCCTCCATTTCTATTTTATCAAAAAATGGAGTGGGCCGAATAATTTTTTAAAGTTATTCTTAAAATACGAATGAATTTATGTTGAAAGGAGGAATCGTGATGAGTAATAAAAAGGATAAAGGATATAGCCAAAAAGGGAAACCAAATGCTGATACCATTAAACACCAAATTGCTGCCGAAGATTTAGAAAACGCCATTCATCCGACAAAGCGTCAAAACACACCACAGTAATATTCTATATGGAGGAATGAACTTTCCTCCTCTGAAAATCTTCCTTCATCAAACTCTACAAATCTTTCAAATAAAACCTCCATTTTAATCAACAGTTTCGTTATAATAATCATAATACCATGAACGAAAAAACGTTTTTAGGGGGTTATTTTATGAAAACAAAACATATATTCACTCTAGCTACTTTACTTACTGCTAGTGCTGCCGCCTCATTTGGCACCTATTTTTCTAAGCGTGTTCTACATATTAAGAAAAAAAATGAACAAGAGATCATTGAACGTGATACAAAACTAAATCATATTATCCCTGTTCAATTTGCCACTTTACCGAAGAAAGAAGTTTGGATTCCTTCTCCAAATGGATACAAAATTAATGCAATGGTTATCCGACCACATCAAACTAAACGATTTATTATTTTTTCACATGGGGTGACAGAAAGTAAAATGAGTTCTATGAAATATGCAAATCTTTTTTTGGAGCGGGGATTTAATGTAATTATTTATGATCAGCGGCGCCATGGGAAAACGAATGGAAACACAACAAGTTATGGTTTTTTTGAGAAGTATGATTTACAAGCCGTTGTCGATTGGCTATTTGATCAAGAGGGAGAAAATTTACTTTTGGGCATTCACGGAGAATCGATGGGGGCTGCAACAACACTACTCTATGCCGGTGAGCTGAACGGTAGAGCCAATTTTTATATTGTAGATTGCCCTTTTTCTGATTTCCATGAACTTCTTCTTTATCAATTAAAATGTGAAGGAAAATATTTACCCGCACGAACACTCTTATCCATTGGCAGTTTATTTTTGAGAGTCCGTGGAAAGTTTTCAATAAAACATGTTTCACCGATTACTGTCGTTGATCGAATTAAACAACCTGTCCTATTCATTCATAGCGAAAAAGATGACTATATATTACCATATATGACAAAAGATTTGTTTGAACAGAAAAAAGGTGCGAAAATGCTCTTATTGGCGAAAAACGGTGGCCATGCGCAATCGCTTAATGAAAATCGGAGGGAGTACGAAGAAGCAATTGACTCATTTTTATCTACGTATTTAGATGTATAGCCGTAAGTAGGCTATGAAGAATTAAAATGATTGACAAGATGGAGCAGCTTGGAAATTATGCGGATGATTCTATTACAAACAACTTACACCGTGTAAAATCCATGCAAAATCTTTTCAAGTTCTCTTGGATTCATTAGGAAGCAACAAAAACGACCGCAAATGCAGTCGTATCAAGAGTTTTTTCTATGCTGCTAGTTATCTCTAGAACACAAGAAACGGAGAAGGTGGGATTCGAACCCACGCGACGGTCACCCGCCCTAACGCATTTCGAGTGCGTCCCCTTTTAACCACTTGGGTACTTCTCCATAATTTTTTGGAACACCAAATATTATATATGAAATCTTCCTATTTGTCACTACCTTATTTGAAAACTTTTTTCTCCGGATAATCCAAGCATCCTTTCGCTAAACATGATAAAATGACATTAAGTTAAATTGAATTTTTAGGAGGATTTTCATGAAGTTAATAAAAATGCTTCTTATTCTTATAGTCGCTGTCTTCCTAATTCGAATACTTCTTAAATTATTATTCGGGTTGATTGCATTTTTATTTATCGCGATTGTTTGTGTAGTTTGCTTTTACATGGGGTGGCAGATTCTTTTCAAGTAAGTACGTGCTAATCATTTAATAAGAGGAGATAAAAGCGCACCCCCGTCTCCTTCTCAAATGTACTTTTCTCTATTCAGCATGTTCTATATCAGAAATTTTTGCAAGCGAGATAGAATAAAGCGTACCCTCCTCACTAACTACTTGAATCGTATTCTCCATTGTGTCCAGAGAACGAATATGACCAATCAGTGTCTTATAATGATGCCCTGTATAGTATTGGACGGCTACCTTTTTTCTCATTTCTTTTGCACTAAATATGATTTCATTGAACACTTCTAATTGCTGTTCATCTAATTCTGTTGACTTCTCCCATGAGTCTTCATTTGCCCACTCACGAAGCAATTGGACATGCTCTGGTAGCATCATTGCCGTCCATTTTATTCGTCCACGGTCCCGAATCATATGCACCCTTCCTTTCATCTTTCATTCATACTTAAAGCAACTATGCCTTGTGGCCACCAACAAGTTTCGCCCGTCTTCTCGCAGTTCCCCCTTCTGCATAAGAGACAGCTCTTAGCAACGCCTCGGAACCATAACGGTGACGAATTTGATCAACTGTATACCCTAGTTTCCTTTTCTTCCATAAATTTGGTTGGAATAAATCAAGTTGGACATTCTCATCCGGAATAATATTGGAAAGAGCAATAGAAATTTGCCGAACTGTTCGTCCATCATAATGTTTATTAAAAATTTCTAAGCAGATTTGGTAAATATCCATTGTAATATTTGTCGGCGTCTCTATCGTTTTTGATCGATGAAACCCGCCTCCTAATTCTTCATAGCTATAGCCTATCCCTAAACTAACCGTTCGCCCAGCATATTTTCCTGAACGAGCCCGCCTTGCTACTTCTTCACACATCTCTAAGATGACATGTTTAATTTCAGCTATTTTTTTATAGTCTCGGAGTAAAATTTGACTTTTACCAAAACTAATTTGTCCATCCATTATTGGCGCTCCAATTTCCGATAAATCAACTCCCCATGCATGGTAATACAGTTGGTTCCCCATAACACCAAACTTTTTCTCTAATTTAGATAAATTATAATTAGCGAGCTGCCCCACCGAATAAATCCCCATATTATTTAAGTTTTTTTCTAATCGTCTCCCAATTCCCCACATTTCACTTAGCGGTGAAATTGGCCATAATTTTTCCGGTATATCCTCATATTTCCAAAGTGCAATCCCACTTCTTTTTGCATCTAAATCTAAAGCAAGCTTTGCCATAAGCATATTCGGTCCAATTCCGATCGCACATGGGAGCTGGAACTCACGAAGCAAGTCATCTTTTATTTTTTCTGCAATGCGAAAAACATTTCCCCATAGAAGATTGGCCCCGTCTACTTTAATAAAACTTTCATCAACACTGTACACATGAATCGCTTCTTTTGGAACATAACGATTAAACAGACGAGTAATTTCGGTTGAAACACGTAAGTAAGTTGACATGTTCGGTTCTACTATTTGGATACGAGGATCATTAGGTACTTCAAACATTCTGGAACCTGTTTTTATCCCAAATTCCTTTTTCATCCGAGGAGAGGCAGCTAGAACAACACTTCCTTCCCGTTCTTTATCACCGACAACGACTAAGTAACATTCGAGCGGATCAAGTCCGTGCATCACCGCTGAACAACTTGCATAAAAACTTTTAATATCAACACATAAAATATGTTGATGCGGTAAACGGCTATAATCCACCATTCCTACCTCCTCCAACAAACACTCACAAACATACGTTTGATAATAATATATTCAATATTTTATAGGAATATACGTTCGATTTCAATAAGAATTTTTTTCCAATTAAAAAACCTGTAAGTCAACGAGAAGTTAACGATACAGGTCTTTTTTCCACGTATTAAAGAAAGCTAAAAGGCCGCTCAAGCCTTTAGGCAGCCAAAGAGACTAGCGTTCGCTTGATGAGAAAGAGAGTTTTTCAGCTTTGATGCAATGCTCGAAGCCTTCCTTGTGCGCGTGCACATATACGTATAGGAAAATAGAAATTTGAAAATTTATACTTTCCTATTTCCAACTCATCCATACTTACAATTCTCGCTCTTCTTAGTACCTCTTTCCCCTCCAAAAACAGTAACAGAACAGGTGCTGTAAACGCCATAAATTTTTCGGCAACTTGAGGAATTTCACTAGCATCAATATGAGCGGCTTTAATATTCGGATAACGAATCAACATATGTTCTACTTCTGGAAGAAGTGCATGGCAAACACTACAATCCGGTTGAGAAATATATATAAATACAGCAGTATGATTGTGAATAAAAGAGTCAAGCTCTTCCATAACATGAATATGTTCCATCGTGTACACCATCCTTAATCAAAATGGAATGCTTCAAGACACGTCTGCACCCATCTTTTTTCAAGTTTGCTTGATGAGCTTCCTTAAAAAATCGTTGAACCTATTTTTTTAATAAACGTAAATATCGTTTCATAAAATGAAGCCAATCTTTCTTTTTACCAAAATAGCTCTTAAATAATTGTAAAAAATCTTCATATTTCCCTTCGTATGGGTACCATTGAATTTCTTTATTACGTTTTCCTGAGTCCACAACGATTGCTTTCTCATGGCAAAAAATCTTTAAACCTTCTTCACCATGGTAACGACCAATTCCACTATGTTTTGTCCCACCAAATGGTAAGTGATGGTTAGCTACAGAAACAATTGCATCATTAATAACAACTGCCCCTGAAATTAGTTGACTTGCCACTCTTCGTGCTTTCATTTTATCACTTGTCCAAACACTAGCATTCAAACCATATTCCGTGTCATTAGCAAACACGATCACTTCCTCTTCATTGTCAAAAGGAATTAACGGAAGTATGGGGCCGAATGTTTCTTCCTGTACAATTTCAGCATCTTTTGGAATATCTGTTAAAATCGTTGGTTTAATAAACATAGGATGAGACCACTTGTCTGGATGAATCCCACATGTTAACGTAGCCCCTCGGTCAAGCGCATCCTTTACTTGCCGCTTAACAATATCCACTTGAACTTTGTACGTCATCGAACCAATGTCAGCGGTGTTGTCATTCCCTTGAACGAGCTTTTCAGTTTCTTCTTTTAATAACTCGGTAAACTGATTATATATTTTTCGTTCAACAAAGACTCGTTCCGCACTCATACATACTTGCCCTGAGTTTGTAAATGCTGCCCATACAGCCCCTTTAGCCGCGCGTTTCAAATTCGCATCAGCAAAAACGATAAAAGGATCTTTCCCTCCAAGTTCAAGCGTTGTTGGTATTAAATGTTCAGCAGCAACTTTTTGAATTATTTTCCCTGTCCGAACAGAACCAGTAAAAAAGATGTAATCCGGTTTAGCCTCTGTTAAATGGGCACCAACCTCTTTTCCACCATGAGCAACTTGAACAACATCATTAGGAAATCCCGCATGTTTAAACAATTCCTCAATACTTTTGCCTACAAGTGGGGTTACTTCAGACGGTTTTAAAATAACAGTATTACCTGAAACTAAGGCACTTACGACAGGTACTAAAGCAAGTTGAAGGGGATAATTCCACGGAGAAATAACAAGAACGAGTCCTCTTGGCATATACTCAACATAAGATTTCTTTCCAATTAATAATAATGGGGTTTTTACTTTCTTTGGTTGAAGTGTTTTTTCGGCGTGGCTAATAATATGTACCATTGCATCCAATGTTGGCATAATATCTGCAACTAAACTTTCTGTAGGAGGCTTCCCAGTATCATCCGCAATCACTTGTGCTAATTTTTCTATATCACGAACCATTAATTCCTTCAAGTTCCTTAAATAGTGAAGGCGCTCTTTCGTTGTAAGTCGACTCCAACTCTTAAATGCTTGCTGCCCCTTTTCCATTAAAAGTGGAATCGCTTGAATTTCTATTTCTTCAACTGAATCTAGCTTCTCTCCCGTAGCCGGATTAATCCCTTCAAGTATAGCCATATCTCACAATCCTTTCCTCTTCCCTGTATGATTATCTTAACAAATGATAATAATGATTGTCATTCCTAGTATATTTTAAATAAAAAATGAATGAAAAATGACAAATATTCGCTAAAACACCGAAGTAACGTTCAAGAGCAAGGACATAAAATAAGGCATTCAAAAGTCGAGACACCTACTTTCTGAACGCCTTTACACCATTACAATATTTCCCTTAAGTTTTCCAATAGAACTTCCATTTCTTCATTTAGACCGATTGTAACCCGTAAGTATTGGTCAATACGTGGCTTATTAAAATAGCGCACATAAATACCATTTTCCTTCAACTTCTCAAAAATTCTTTTAGCACTAGCTTGCTCATGTTTCACAAAGAGAAAGTTAGTTTTTGAATCGAGCACTTTAAAATGTAAATCTTTTAATTCATTACAAACTTCTTCGCGGGTTTCAATTATTTTACATCTTGTTTCATTAAAGTAGTCCGTATCTTCAAGAGCTGCTTTGGCACCAACTAACGCTAATCGATCAAGGGTATAGGAGTTAAATGAATTTTTAATACGGTTCAAGCCTTCAATTAATTGCTCGTTTCCGATTGCAAAACCAACCCGAAGTCCAGCGAGAGAACGAGACTTGGATAATGTCTGGATAACGAGTAAATTATCATAACGATGAACAAGAGGTACAACTGAATCGCTACCAAAGTCAACGTATGCTTCGTCAACAATCACAACTTTATTCGGATTATTTTGTACGATTCTCTCAACATGATTAAAGGTTAATCCTAGACTCGTCGGTGCATTCGGATTTGGAAAGATAACGCCACCTTCTGCTTGAAAAAGTTTCTCTATAGGAATTGTAAAATCTTCATTTAACTCAATTTCTTCATAAGAAAGGTTATAAAGATTTGCATAAACTGGGTAAAAACTATACGTAATATCAGGAAAGAAAATCTTTTCGTTTCGATTGAAAAAGGCTAAGAACGAAAATGCAAGTACTTCATCCGAACCATTCCCGACAAACACATAATTTTTCGGTACATGGTAGTAGTTTGCAATTACTTCAGTTAACTCTTCAGCCATTGGGTCAGGGTAAAGCCTTAAGTTTGCGTTTGCTGCCATTTGTAATGTTTCTAACACTTTCGGTGAAGGGGGATACGGGTTTTCATTTGTATTTAATTTTATAATATGATTCATTTTCGGTTGTTCACCCGGCACATATGGTTCTGTACCACGGGCTGTTTCACTCCAAAATTTGCTCATTACTACAGGTTTCCCTCCCTCACATTGGTAAAACTTTGTCTTTACCTTTTTGTTGTTTTGTTTCCATTCGTTTCATTAACTCTTTCTTCAAATCTACTATTTGAATATCCTTTTCTATCATTAAAAGTAAGGAATGGTAAATCAAGTCGGATAGTTCAGCAACTAATTCTGTTTTATCTAGATTTTTCGCCTCAATAATTACTTCAGTGGTCTCTTCCCCAATTTTCTTCAAGATTTTGTCTAGTCCTTTTTCAAATAAGTAGTTTGTGTATGAACCTTCCACAGGATTCGTTTTTCGATTCTGTAAAAAAGTATACAATTCATTTACAATTTCACGATGATAATTGATAAAAGATTCATCCGTAAAAAATGTATTGTGAAAACAACTTTCCTCACCCGTATGACAAGCGACATCAACTTGTTCCACTTCAACGAGAATCGAATCACCATCACAGTCATACGTCATTCGCTTCACATATTGATAATGTCCGGAAGTTGCTCCTTTATTCCAAAGTTCCATTCGACTACGACTGTAAAACCAAGTTGTTCCTGACTCTACTGTTTTTAATAATGACTCTTTATTCATATAAGCAAGCATAAGAACTTTTCCAGTGTAGCAATCTTGAACAATTGTAGGAACAAGTCCTTTTTCATCAAATTTAATTTGGTTTAAATCAACGTTCATTTTATACGCCCCTAACCTCTACACCATTTTCTTTTAAATATTTTTTCAACTCTTTAATATCAATTTCCCCAAAATGAAATACAGAGGCAGCCAAAGCAGCATCAGCATATGCATTTTTAAATACATCAAGGAAATGTTCTTTTATACCAGCCCCACCTGAAGCAACAACTGGAATTTTCACTTGATTCGCAATTTCCTTCGTTATATCTAAACTATATCCTGTTTTTACACCATCCGTATCAATTGCATTTAACACAAGTTCCCCTGCACCTAATCGTTCTCCTTCTTGCGCCCATTCAATCACGTCCATTTCCGTGTCCACACGACCGCCGTTAATAAAGACTGTCCATTTTCCGTTGTCATGCTTTTTTGCATCAATGGAAAGAACAACACATTGACTACCAAACTTTTCTTTAGCTTCACGAATTAAATTCGGATTTTTTACCGCGGCACTATTAACAGATACTTTATCTGCCCCTGCTTGCAAAACCTTTCGAAAATCTTCAATCGTTCGAATTCCTCCACCCACAGTAAAAGGGATGTGTACTTGTTCCGCTGTTTTTTCAACAACATCAATAAAGATATTACGATCTTCATTTGAAGCTGTTATATCATAAAATACTAATTCATCTGCGCCTAACTCACCATACTTTTGAGCAAGAACAACAGGATCGTCTACATCAACAATATTTTGGAATTTAGCTCCTTTGACTACTCGACCACCACGAACATCGAGACATGGAATAATTCTCTTCGCTAACATGGATTCACTTCCTTTAACGCATTTTCAAGATTCATTTTTCCGGTGTATAATGCTTTACCAATAATTGCACCATACATATTTAACGCTCGTAATCTTCGCAAATCTTCTAATGTTGTCACACCACCAGAAGCAATAACATCCATCGTTGTTTCACGGTTTATTCTCTCAAGTTCAGAAAAGTTCGGTCCGGAAAGCATACCGTCTTTAGCGATGTCAGTGTAGACAATTGTTTTACATCCTTTTTCCTCTAATCTTTTTGTAAAAGTTCCTGCTTCTACATCCGTTGTTTTCGTCCAGCCATCGGTTGCAACAAACCCATTTTTCGCATCAATGGACACAACAATGGCCGCCCCAAACTGATTTAGCGCCACGTCTAAAAATTGTTTATCACGTAATGCCGCACTACCTAAAATAACTCGGTTGACGCCTAATTTAAGAATTTTTTCTACTTTCTCAATTGAACGTATGCCCCCGCCTAATTGGACAGGAATAGTAACAGATTGCAAGATTGCTTGAATAGCAGTTAAATTTTTCGACTCGCCAACTAATGCCCCATCTAAATCGACAATATGTAAAAATTTCGCCCCGGCATCTTCCCATTTTTTTGCCATTTCAACTGGGTCACCGTACATTTGTTGTCGACCATAGTCTCCTTGAATAAGTCGAACACATTTTCCATCACGTATATCAATTGCAGGAAAAAGAATCATTTTATCATCTCCCCAAATGCCTGTAATAACTTAACACCAGTCTCACCACTTTTTTCAGGGTGAAATTGCATACCGATTATATTATCTTTTTGAACGATTGCTGGAAATTTGACACCATAGTTAGTCCAACAAATGACATCCTCCTTCTTTTTAGGTAAAACATAATAGGAATGAACAAAATAGGCATACTCGTTTTCAGCTAACTTGTCTGTAATCCGACAAGTAGTTGCTTTTTCTAATTGATTCCAACCAATATGTGGGACTTTTAAATCATGGTTAAAGCGGACTACCTCCCCCTCAAGTAAATGAAGTCCCTTCCATTCACCATGCTCATAACTTTTTTCAAAAAATAATTGCATGCCTAAACAAATTCCTAAGATTGGCTTACCTAATTGAGCATTTTCCTTTATTGCATCTACTAAATTTAATCTTGTAAGCTCATCCATTGCATCACGAAAGGCACCAACCCCCGGTAAAATGAAAGCATTCGCATCAAACAGGTGATCCGGATTACTCGTAATTTCAGATTCAAGACTAAGACTTTTCAATGCATGGTTAACACTCTTTAAATTTCCGGCACCATAATCAATGATCGCAATCAAGATAAATACTCCCTTCTCAAACAAAAAATTATAAAGAACCCTTTGTTGATCGAACACCCTTTATTCGCTCATCAATCGATGTTGCTTCGTCTAAAGCTCGACCAAATCCTTTAAAAATGGATTCAATAATATGATGACTGTTTTTCCCGTGCAGAAGCTGAATATGAAGAGTGACTCCTGAATGATTAACGAAGGCTCTAAAAAATTCCTCAACTAATTCTGTGTCAAATTGACCTACTTTCTCTGTTGGAATATCTACATCAAAATATAAATACGGTCGGCCAGAGATATCTATAGAAACTTGACTTAGTGACTCATCCATTGGAGTAAAAACACTAGCATAACGGCGGATGCCAGCTTTATCTCCTAACGCTTTTATAAAAGCCTTACCGAGAACAATGCCAACATCTTCTACTGAATGATGGAAATCTACATCGATATCGCCGTCACAAATGACCTTTAAGTCGATAAATCCATGTTTCGTCATAAGTAGTAACATATGATTAAAAAAGCCAATCCCTGTTTGTATATCACACTTCCCTTCACCATCTAAGTTTATTTGTAATTCAATATTTGTTTCTGCTGTTTTTCGTACAGTCTCTGCTTTACGCACCATTTTCACCTCATTTATCGAATCGTATACGTATGGAATTAGCATGAGCCGTTAACCCTTCTTCATTGGCAAATTGAATAATTTGATCTTTTACGTCGGCTAAATTATTTTTACGATAATAAATTACACTGGATCGTTTTAAAAAGTCATAAGTTCCGAGAGGGGAAGAAAATTTAGCCGTACCACTTGTCGGTAATGTATGGTTTGGACCAGCAAAGTAATCTCCCAACGGTTCCGGTGAATAAGCACCTAAAAAGATTGCCCCAGCATTGACTACTTTCGGCAAGTAATCAAGCGGATGATCAAGCAACAATTCCAAATGTTCTGGTGCAATCTCGTTTGCAACTGTAAAAGCTTCATCTATCGTATCTACAACAAATATATTTCCAAATGTTTTAATGGATTGCTTTGCGATTTCGTTTCTATCTAAGCTTCCTAACTGTTTTTCTACTTCCCGTTGAACATCTTGCGCAAGTTGCTCGCTCTCGGTAACAAGGACAGATGCTGCCATTTCGTCATGTTCTGCTTGAGAAAGTAAATCTGCGGCAATAAATGTTGGATTTTGTTTACCATCTGCAATTATGCAAATTTCACTTGGACCGGCAATCATATCAATATCCACTTTCCCGAACACATATTTTTTTGCTCTGGCAACATATATATTTCCAGGACCAACAATTTTATCAACAGGTCGAATAGACTCCGTTCCAAAACTAAGAGCAGCAATTGACTGGGCACCGCTGACTTTATAAATTTCAGTAACTCCTGCTACCGATGCAGCTGCTAATACTGCCGGATTTACTTTCCCTTCTTTATTTGGAGGTGACACCATGACGATTTCGTTTACCCCCGCAATAACAGCTGGAATAACATCCATTAATACTGTTGATGGATAGGCAGCTTTTCCGCCAGGAACATAGACACCTACTCTTTCTAGTGGAGTGACTTTTTGTCCAAGAATAATCCCATTATCTTTATTAATAAACCAAGACTTTTCGAATTGGTGTTGATGAAATTCTCTAATATTATCTTTTGCCTGTTTTAAAATTTCTAGAAAACGAGCATCAATCTTAGTTAATGCCTCCCTTACTTCTTGTTCCGTCACTTTTAATGATTGAAGATGAACTCCGTCAAATTGTTCCGTATAATGAATAAGTGCGTCATCACCCTTTTGTTTCACATTTTCAATAATTTCTTTTACCGTTTGGTCTACCACTTCAAAAGAGGCTTCTTCACGTTTAAGTTGAGCGTCAATCATTTTCTTGTCAATATTCTTGATTCTCGTTATTCTAATCATTGATGAATCGCTCCTTTTTGATTTACAGTTACTTGAATATTCGTAATTAGTTCGTCAATACGACTATGTTTTGTTTTAAAACTTGCTTTATTAACAATTAATCGTGCGCTAATTTCAAAAATTTCTTCTAAAACAACTAAACCATTATCCTTTAAAGTTCTTCCTGTCTCGACAATATCGACTATACAATCAGAAAGCCCTACAAGTGGCGCAAGTTCGACAGATCCGTTTAAATAAATTGTTTCAACCGTTCTTCCTTTTTCATTAAAATATTGATTCGTCACTTTTGGATATTTTGTCGCGACAATTAATTTGTTCTTTTGTAAATCTGTATAATCCGGACCAGCGACAACAAAACGACAACGACCAAAGCGTAAATCTACAACTTCAAAAACACTTGCTCCCGACTCAATCAAAGAATCTTTACCAATAACGCCTAAATCTGCCGCTCCCCGTTCCACATATGTTGCGACATCACTTGCCTTTACTAAAACGATTCGAATTTTATTTACAGCGTCATCAAAAATTAATTTACGACTTGTTGGATAATAGTCAGGAAAGACAATATCAACATCTTTTAATAGTTCAATCGTATGGTCAACGAGTCTTCCTTTTGCTAATGCAATATTAATATATTCCAACAATCAGCTCCTCCTTTCTTGCGTTTTTAAAGCTAACATTAATTGATCAATATAAATCGCAAAACCAATCGCCTTCGTATGAAATCCAAATTGCCCCGTTAGTTGATCATATCGCCCGCCTAAAATAACCGGATGGCCATATCCAGCAATATAGCCATGAAAAACAACACCTGAATAGTAGTTCAAATGATTAATTAATCCTAAATCAAGAGTTAAATGTTTTTCATATCCTTGTTCACCTAACCGTTTGCAAACGTTTTGTAAGTGTTCGATTTCTTGATTCATTTCATCATTAATAGCGATTTGTTCAGCCTTAGCAAATACTTTTTCTGGATTCCCATAGAGCGTTGGAATTGTAGCAAGTGCATGTTTGTAATAGTCAGGTATAGCTAATGCTTGGACAGCATGGTCTAACTCAGCGAAATTTTTATTTTCAATCAGCTTTTGAATATTTCTAATTTCACTTTCTGTCAATTTAATTTTTTCAATTAATTTCTTATAAAAATTAGCCTGGCCAATATCAATCGTAAAGTTTTTTACTCCGACTTCATTTAAAGCTGTTATTGCTAGCGAAATAAGACTAGCATCTGTCTTGGCACCATCACTTCCGAACAATTCGACACCTGCTTGCGTAAATTCACGAGATTGAATATTTTGAACATCATTATTCATTCGAAAGATACTTGTTACATAAGAATATTTTTGTGAGACATTTGAATTTTGGGTTTCTGCTACCATTCTCGCAATCGGAATAGTGGCGTCCGGTCTTAAAACTAAAATTCTTCCATCTGTATCAACAAACTTAATCATCTGATTTTTATCAATCGTGCCGGAGATTTCTGTAAAAAGATCATAGTATTCAAATATCGGTGTTTGGACTTGCAAAAAGCTATTTTGTTTAAATAACTGCTTCAATATTGAGAGTAGTTGTTCTTTCGCTTCAAATTCCTTTGGATTAAAACCATTTACCCCTTTAGGTACAAATTGGGTTAGTTTTTGCAGCATATAAACGTCCCCTTTTCATTTAACACATTATCCATTTAATTTATTAGTAGTTTACCACTTTATTAAAATAAAGTCATGTAGTATTATTAAATTATTAAAAAATTTTTTTAGTAGGTGAAAAAATGTTTGATTATCATGTTCATAGTTCATTTAGTGAAGATTGTGATATTGAAATGGAACGGATGGTTCAAGGTGCTATTGATAAGGGGATTCAAGAACTTTGCTTTACGGAACATATTGATATCGATTATCCAGATCCGAATTGGACTTTTTCTCTTGACCTAGCGAATTATTCAGCAGAAATAAGAAACATGCAGAAAATATATGGAGATGTGATAAACATTCATATGGGGGTAGAACTTGGTCTCCAACCCCATGTTTTACAAGATTATAAGGAATTCGTTCACAAGGAAAAATTTGATTTTATTATATGCTCAATGCATGCGACGAAAGGACTTGACCTTCATTCCGGCAAGTTTTTCGAGGGGAAAAGTTTGAATCAAGCGTATGAGGAATATTATTCAGAACTGTTAACTTGTATTCAGTCTTTTAAGGACTTTAGTATTCTTGGTCATCTTGACTTAGTTACAAGGTATAAATATGAGCCCGGAGTACAATCTTTTTTAGACATTATTGAGGAAATTTTTAAAGTAATCATTCCAAACGGACAAGGTATTGAGATTAATACATCTGGGTTTTATTACGGAATTGGTCGAGTCATGCCTAGTGATGATATTTTGAAATTGTATAAAGAGATGGGCGGAGAAATTATAACTATTGGTTCCGATGCTCATAAACAAGAACGCCTGGCTGCATATTATAATCATTCGATCGAATTATTAAAAAATATTGGCTTTACGTATGTAGCAACTTTTAAAAATCGAGAACCTATTTTTCATAAAATATAACAGCAACAACAGTGACATAGAAGCCGGTCGTAAAAAGGCCGGCTCATTTTTTAAAGAAAGCTTTTTTACCAACCTTTTCTACAATAGTTGGAAATAACGTATAAAAGATACTTCCTACATTCATCAATCTCGGTAAGTTAATTTCTCGTGTCGAAGTGAAAAGTTTTTTGACAATTTTATCTGCAACATCATTCGGTTGCAGCACCCATCTTCCTACATTTTTCAAGTATTCTCCTGACTCATCAGCTACTTCAAAAAAATTTGTAGCAATTGGTCCTGGATTTACTGCTGTAACAAAAATGCCTGATTGCTGCACTTCCATTCGTAAACTGTCGGTAAATTTTAAAACAGCACTTTTCGTGGCAGAGTAAATACTTGATTTTGGTGTTGCAATTTTTCCAGCTTGTGAAGCTATATTAATAATATGTCCTGAGTTTTGCGCAATCATCTTAGGTAACACGATTTTTGTCATCGTTATTAGTCCAATAACATTAACCCGGAACATTTTCTCCGCCTCGTCAATTGGCGAATCTAATAATGTTTTAAAAACACCATATCCAGCATTATTAATTAATACATCAATTGTCACATCTTTTATTTGGTCATAAAACCGTAAAATCTCTTCTTGTTTGCCAATATCTACTTGATAAGTAGTAACTTGAATGCCATATTTCTCTTCTATATCTTTTTTTATTTGCTCAAGCTTATGAATACTTCTTGCAACGAGTATGACGTTAGCCTGATTTTCTGCACATCGGTAAGCTAATCTTTCTCCTAACCCACCAGAAGCACCAGTAATTAGAACGGTTTTCCCCTGCAGTCGTTGATTCATTTGTTCCTCCAAGTATTCAATATTTAAGAAGTCCTTGCTATGTAATCTTTATATGCAAGCTGCTCTTTTTAGTAATAATACAGAAATACGATTCATTAGGTAGTTGAAATGAAATGCGAAATGATAGACCTTATTCAACTCGTTCATGTTCAAATTTCACTTCAATCTTTTTAAAGTCTTCAGCAATCATGGTGTTTGGAAAAATATCTTGTGCTTGTTTTTCCAGAAGTGGCCAATCGTGTTTTTCAAAACGTGAGCTAATATGTGTAATACACAATTTTTTAACATTCGCCTTAAAAGCAATTTGCGCTGCTTGATATGTTGTTGAATGATAATATTGCTCAGCGATTACCTCAGAATCTTTATCAAAAGTTGCCTCATGAATTAGTAAATCAGCATTTCTTGCGAGTTCTATACTTGTTTGCGTTGGCCGTGTATCTCCTAAAATTGAAATAATCCTTCCCTTTTTTGCTGGGCCAAGAAAATCTTTTCCATTAATTATCATGCCATCCTCTAGTTCGATGGTCTCCCCGTCTTTTAATTGTTTAAAATGAGGTCCAGGCTTAACACCCAGTTGTTTTAATTCATCTACTAATAAGGACCCAGGTTTATCTTTTTCTACAATTCGGTAACCATAAGAAGGAATCCCATGGTCAAGTAAGCGCGCTTCAATAATAAAATCATTTTCGTCTAAATAAAAATAGTCTTCAAATTCAATAAAGTTCAGATCATATTTAATATGTGTTTGACTAATTGAAAGGCTTGTCTCAATAAATTCACGAATTCCTTTTGGTCCATAAATGGTAAGTGGTTCTGTACCACTTAAAAATGAACGACTACCAAGTAATCCTGGTAAACCAAATATATGATCACCATGTAAATGCGTGATAAAAATTTTTTCAATTTTTCTTGGTTTGATTGATGTATGTAAAATTTGATGCTGTGTTGCCTCGCCACAGTCAAATAACCAAATTGCACCATTTTGTAACTGTTTTAAAGCAATTGATGTTACATTTCTGTATTTTGCGGGCATTCCAGCACCTGTACCTAAAAATGTTATTTCCAAAATAATTCCTCCATTTGTAACCACTAGATTACATATTACTCTTTGTAAACAAATAAAAACTCCCAACATAATTATTAACATATTACAAAAAATAAGTACATGAAATGACGTTTAAAAAAGATAAAAGTGATAAATCCGATTTCAAAATTTGCCATTTTCCTAAGTTATAGGTAAAATTTTATTGTTAAAGAGTACACATAAAAAGCGAGGGTAAACATGAAAACTGTAGAAAATAATCCTTCATCATTAATTTTGTTATTTGGAGCAACAGGTGACTTGGCAAAAAGGAAACTATATCCTTCATTATACAATTTATTCAAAAAAGGACATCTATCAGACCGTTTTGCCGTAATCGGTGTAGCTAGACGTTTAAAAGATGATGAGGAGTTCCGCAATTGGGTAAAAGATTCTGTAGAAACATACGGGGAGGAGATAGACCATTTAAACGAATTTATCTCACATTTTTATTACCAATCCCATGATGTAACGGAATCGGAGTCTTATAAACAACTAAAAACACTTGTAGACGAACTCGACCATACATACCAACTGCAAGGTAACCGAATTTTTTATTTAGCTATGTCACCTGAGTTTTTTGGTACTGTAGCCGAACATTTAAAAGAGGATGGTTTAACTGATACGAAAGGTTTTAAAAGACTTGTTATTGAAAAACCTTTCGGGCACAACCTAGAGTCTGCAATCAAATTAAACAAGCGTATACGAAATTCCTTCAAGGAGGAAGAAGTTTATCGGATTGACCACTATTTAGGAAAAGAAATGGTGCAAAATATTGAAGTCATTCGCTTTGCTAATGCCGTTTTCGAACCATTGTGGAATAATCGCTATATATCAAATATTCAAATCACATCAAGCGAAACACTTGGTGTTGAAGAAAGAGCGAGATATTATGACAAAAGTGGTGCAATTCGTGATATGGTGCAAAACCATATGCTACAAATGGTGGCACTCCTTGCGATGGAACCACCAATTCGGCTAACAACAAAAGAAATCCGGAGTGAAAAAGTAAAAGTATTACGTGCTCTAAGACCAATTGAAGATCACGAAGTTCATAACTATTTTGTAAGAGGCCAATACGGAGAGGGAACGATTAATGGGATCTCGGTCCCTGCGTATCGCGAGGAACCAAACGTACCACATGACTCGAATACAGAAACATTTGTGGCCGGAAAGTTTCTTATTGATAATTTCCGATGGGCTGGTGTTCCTTTTTACATTCGAACTGGAAAAAGGATGGAAAAGAAATCGACAAACATTATTGTTCAGTTTAAAGATATACCAATGAACTTATATTACAAAAATGGATCCTCTTTAAATCCAAACTTGCTCGTCATCCATGTTCAACCTGAAGAAGGAATTACCCTTCATTTAAACGTGAAAAAAACAGGGGAAGTAATGGAAACAACACCCGTTACGTTAAATTTCTCCACCAAAAACATCGACGGAATCAATACACCTGAAGCATATGAAAAACTATTATTCGATTGTTTACGTGGAGATGCTACGAACTTTACCCATTGGGATGAAGTTGCCTTATCTTGGCGCTTTGTCGATAAAATTTCGGAAGCATGGGCAAATGAAAAAGCAGATTTTCCTAACTATAGTGCAGGTTCGATGGGACCGAAATGTGCAGATGAACTATTAGAAAGAGATGGATTTTTCTGGTGGCCAGTTCATTTTTAATAAAAGAAATTCAAGGCTAGCGCTTTTAGGAGAAACGAGTACCGTAGTTCGCTGTTTTCAGTTCCGAAGCCTTTCCTATTAGCTCAAAAAGGTCAAGTACATCACGTACTCGACCTTTTTAATTTTATAAAATTTTTTTAGTCCATCCATTTTGTATGGAAGATTCCTTCTTTGTCAACTCTTTCGTATGTATGCGCTCCGAAATAGTCACGTTGTGCTTGTAATAAATTTGCAGGTAATGTTTCCATACGATAGCTATCGTAGTAAGATAACGCACCAGAAAAGCTAGGAACAGGAATTCCGTTCTTAACTGCTGTTGCTATAACATTACGTAAAGACTCTTGGTATCGGTCTGCAATATCTTTAAAATATGGATCTAATAATAAGTTTTTCAATTGTGGGTCACGATCATAGGCATCTTTAATCTTTTGTAAAAATTGCGCACGAATGATGCATCCACCACGCCAAATCATTGAAATTTCACCATAGTTTAAATCCCAATTGTATTCTTCAGAAGCAACTCGCATTTGTGCAAATCCTTGTGCATATGAGCAAATTTTACTAAAATATAGGGCTTGACGAACTTGTTCAATAAATTCTTCACGATTCCCTGTAAAAGATTGGCCTTCAGGACCCGATAAAATTTTACTTGCAGCAACACGTTCATCTTTCATTGCAGAAATAAAACGTGCAAATACCGACTCTGTAATAATTGGAAGTGGAACACCTAAGTCTAACGCATTTTGACTTGTCCATTTACCAGTACCTTTTTGACCAGCTTTATCTAAAATGACATCAACTAAAGGTTTACCTGTTTCTTCATCAATTTTTGTAAAAATATCTTTCGTAATTTCAATTAAGTAGCTATCTAATTCACCTTTATTCCATTCAGCAAACACTTCATGTAATTCATCATTCGTAAGGCCTAGTACATTTTTTAATAGGAAATAAGATTCGCCAATTAATTGCATATCTCCGTATTCAATTCCATTATGAACCATTTTAACATAGTGACCAGCACCATCAGGTCCAATATATGTACAACAAGGATCTCCATTTACTTTAGCAGAAATTGCTTGAAGAATAGGTGCAACTAAATCATAAGCTTCCTTTTGTCCTCCTGGCATAATCGAAGGCCCTTTTAATGCTCCTTCTTCTCCACCGGAAACACCTGTACCGATAAAATGTAAACCTAAATCACTTAATTCTTTATTTCGGCGCATCGTATCTTTAAAGAATGTGTTCCCACCATCAATAAGAATATCGCCTTTTTCTAAATATGGCTTTAGTTGGTCAATGGTTGCATCTGTTGCAGGACCCGCTTTAACCATTAATAATATTTTTCTTGGTGTTTCTAAAGAGCTAACAAATTCTTCAATGCTATATGTAGGGACAATATTTTTCCCTTCTGCTTCCTTCATTATTGCATCCGTTTTTTCACTTGAACGGTTATAAACAGAAACCGTATAACCTCTCGATTCAATATTAAATGCTAAATTTTTTCCCATTACGGCAAGTCCTACGACACCGATTTGTTGTTTTGTCATGTTGTCCATCCTTTCCTATTTTTTATTATAATCATCCAAAAGAAAGTCTTTATTAAAGCTTGTATTCGTCTGACCTTCTTTGTGAATATTTTTCAAGCCTCTTTTTATAATATCCTCTCCGAACTTTTCACGCAAATAATCAATCGCTTCAAGCAGTGGTTCTTCTTTTGCATCTTGTTCAAATGAAAATAAATCAAGTTGTTTAAAGGCATGTCCTTCTTCAACAAGATCATTTCCTGTTACACCTAGCAAACGTACAGGTGTACCATTCCAATTTTTTAAGAAGAGAATTTTTGCTTGTTCAAAAATGTCCTTTTCATCTTGTATAGGATTTCCTAATTTTTTGCTTCTAGTCAACGTAGATCGATCCTTATACCGAATCGTTATGGCAAGACTCGTTGTGTATACTTCCTTATTTTTTAAACGAGCAGATACAGTTCTTGCTAATTTTTGTAAAACATTGAACAAGTCTTTTTGTTTATTAACATCACGTGGTAATGTCGTAGAATTTCCAATACTTTTGTAATCATAAATACTTTCTGGGTCAACAGGTCGGAAGTCATTTCCATTTGCTCGCTCTTTAAGGCGAATACCATTAATACCTAGTAAATTCTTCAGCTGTATTTCATTTGCAACCGCTAGATCACCGATTTTTTCAATCCCTAACTTATGTAGCTTTTCCGCTGTTTTCATTCCCACTCCATGCATTTCATGGACAGGCATTGGCCATAGTATCTTTTCAACATCTCTTTTACGGAGCACAGTAATTCCTAGTGGCTTTTTCATGTCAGATGCCATTTTTGCTAAAAATTTATTCGGCGCTATTCCTATACTACATGGTATGTCAAGCTCGTCTAAGAGGCGACCCTGGATATTTTGAGCAATCTTTAATGGATGCACAGTAATAAAATCTGTTATATCTAAATATCCTTCATCAATCGACACCGGTTCAACCATATTTGTATATTCTCGTAAAATTTGAAACATTTTTGTTGAAATTTTCCGATATAATTCATGATTAGGAGTTTTAACGATGAGCTGTGGACAGAGTTTTTTGGCTTGCCAAAGAGGCATTGTTGTCTTCACACCAAACTTACGTGCTTCATAACTACACGTGACAATAATTCCCCGTCGTTCTTCTGGGTTTCCTGCTATAGCAAGGGGCTTACCTTTTAGTGATGGGTTATAAGCCATTTCAACAGACGCATAGAAACTATTCATGTCTACATGAAAAATAACTCTGCCTTTTTTTATATTTGTTTCGCTCATATTAAAATCACCTTTACCTTCTAATAGAAGTAGGGACCTCTCTTAGAAAACACAAATATTAATGATTGGCTGTTTCTTCACGCTCTTTCATAAAAGCTTGTATTTCCTTAATCCCGTCAAGACTGTAAATGAATTGTAAAGGATCGATGATTGTAATTAGACGATTTTCTAAATTAATGACACCTGTGAAGTACGATGTTTTCTCATAGGCAATTAACCCGACTTGCTTAATCGAGGAACGTTCGATCTCCAATAATTCCTTTGCTTCCCCTACTAATAAAGCAAGTTCCATCTCATCTGTCTTAAGCACGATTAACCTCGTTATTTCTTGAATTTCTTCATCCGTACCATATAAAACATTATGTAAGTCAACAACGGGGACAAGATTGCCACGTACCTTTACTAACCCTTTTATATAGTCAGGAAGTTTTGGAACAGGCGTAATATGTTCCAATTTTTCAATAGAAAGAACATGATCAACATTAATGGCATATTCTTCATTTTTTTCCTTAAAAATAACAATCTTCATTGTTTCCATATATTTTCACCGCCTTTATCAGACCGATTCATTAGGCTATATGCCTTTATTAACTATCTCAACAATAGCAACTGCCATCTCTGCTAACTTATACAGTTCTTTTACAGGCATTCGTTCATTTGTTGTATGAATCTCTTCATAACCAACACCAAGTACGACTGTAGGAATACCCATTCCAGCAATCACGTTGGCATCACTACCGCCACCACTTTTAATTAAATTACTTTTACGACCAATTTTTTCTGCTGCTTCAGATGCAATTTTTACAACTAAATCATCGGGACCAAATTTAAAAGAAGGGTACATTACTTTTACATCAACATCAGCATGTGCGCCCATTTCACTAGCAGCCTCTGAAAAAGCATGCTTCATTTTATCAATTTGTTCATTTAATTTCTCATTTGTTAAAGAGCGAGCTTCAGCAAATATATATGCTTTTTCACATACAATGTTTGTTGCTTGTCCTCCCTCGAATCGTCCAATATTAGCGGTTGTTTCCTCATCAATACGACCTAGAGGCATCTTTGATATTGCTTTAGCTGCAACAGTAATAGCAGAGACTCCTTTTTCCGGTGCAACACCAGCATGAGCACTCTTCCCTGTAATTGTAGCATTCACTTTCGCTTGAGTAGGAGCGCTAATAACAATTGTACCTACTTCTCCATCACTATCAAGAGCATATCCATACTTAGCAAAAATTTGAGAAGGATCTAAAGCTTTTGCGCCGACTAAACCTGATTCTTCTCCTACTGTAATAATAAATTGAATATCTCCATGTTCAAGCTTATTTTCTTGTAATACCCGAATTGTTTCAAACATGACAGCAAGACCTGCTTTATCATCTGCACCAAGAATTGTTGTACCATCTGTGACGATATAGCCATTTTCAATCGTCGGTTTGACCCCTTTTCCTGGTACAACAGTATCCATATGTGAAGTAAAATAAATTGGATCAGCTTCTTTGTTTGTACCTTTTAACGTACAGATTAAATTTCCTGCACCATGTCCTGTTTCGGCTGTTGTATTATCTTCAACAACTTCTAATCCAAGGCTTTCAAACTTTTGTTTTAAAACTTTCGCAATTTCTCCTTCATGTCCACTTTCTGAATCAATTTGGACTAATTCAAGAAATTCGTTTATTAATCTATTTTCATTAATCATATAAATCCCTCCAATTCACATACATGTAAAGTATACCCCTTTTTTACCAAATCGTTCAATTCTTTCTTTCCGACTCATTAAAAAAACTTGGAATACAAGTCTTTATTTATGTAAAAAAGTGACGTACTCTTAGAAACTTGCTTCTTTCGTAACGTCACCTATTTAATCTTTCTTATAAAGGAATATTTCCGTGTTTCTTTTTCGGTCGATTTTCTTTTTTATTTTTCAACATATCGAGTGCTTGAATCATTTTTATTCGTGTCTCTCGTGGATCAATGACATCATCAACCATTCCCATTTTTGCCGCTACATAAGGATTGGCAAATTTATCTTTATACTCTTGAATTTTTTGTTGGCGTACAACTTCTGGTTGCTCACTATTTTGAATCTCTTTAGCAAAAATAATATTTGCTGCTCCCTCAGGACCCATTACAGCAATTTCCGCATTAGGCCAAGCAAATACGAGGTCTGCACCAATCGACTTACTATTTAGAGCAACATATGCTCCACCATAGGCTTTTCGAGTAATTACTGTAATTTTTGGTACAGTTGCTTCTGAATAGGCATATAAAATTTTTGCTCCGTGACGAATAATTCCCCCATGTTCTTGGTTAACTCCAGGAAAAAAACCAGTCACATCTTCGAAGGTAATAATAGGGATATTAAATGAATCACAGAATCTAATAAAACGTGCTGCTTTATCCGATGAATTTATATCTAGTCCACCTGCCATAAACTTTGGTTGATTACAAACGAGTCCCACAACTTCTCCATTCACACGACCGAACCCAACAACTATATTTTTAGCAAAATCCTTTTGAACTTCTAAAAATGAATCCTCATCAACAACTTGCTCAACCACTTTTTTTATGTCATAAGGCCGAACCGTATCAAAAGGGACAATTTCAGCTAAATCTGGTCGATAATCAACAAAATCTTCAACTTCACAGCTTGGTGGTTTTTCTTCATTATTATTAGGTAAATACGATAGGAGTTCTCGCACAAGCTTAAGCGCTTCTTCTTCTGTTTCAGCGCGGAAATGACTATTTCCACTAATTGAACTATGAACTCTAGCCCCCCCTAAATTTTCCGCACTAATTTGTTCACCGGTAACCGTTTCGATAACCTTTGGTCCCGTTATAAACATTTGACTTGTCTTTTCAACCATGATGACAAAATCAGTAATTGCAGGCGAATATACAGCACCTCCAGCACATGGACCCATAATGACTGAAATTTGAGGAATAACACCAGAGTAAATGGCATTTCGGTAAAATATATGTCCGTATCCGTCTAAAGAGACGACTCCCTCCTGTATTCGTGCACCTCCCGAATCATTTAGACCGATTATTGGGACACCGTTTTTTGCAGCTAAATCCATAACATTCGCAATTTTTTTCGCATGCATTTCTCCAAGTGCACCACCAAATACCGTAAAGTCTTGAGAAAATAAGTAGACGCCTCGACCATTTACTTTTGCAAACCCAGTAACAACCCCATCTCCAGGTCCTTTTGGTAAATCATGCGAACGGTGCTCCATAAAAGGATTTAATTCAACAAATGTTCCGTCATCAACTAATACATTAATCCGCTCCCGAGCTGTCATTTTACCCTTTTCATGTTGTTTATCAATTCGGTCTTCCCCACCACCAAGCTCTACTTCTCTTCTCTTATCGTATAATTCATGGATTTTATCATAAATATCTTCTTTCTTCGTATCTATCATTTGTTTCTCCCCTTTGTTCATTAACTCAGGTTTTATTGTTTTTGACAAAGTTCATATAAAACACCAAAAGTTCCCTTTGGATGAATAAATGCAACTAGTGCTCCCCCTGCACCAATTCGCGGTTCTTTGTCAATGAGTTGTACCCCTGTTCTTTCTAGATTTTCTAGTTCTCCATAAATATCTTCTGTTTTAAAAGCAATATGATGAATTCCTTCTCCTTTTTTATTTAAAAACTTCTGAATCGTACTATCCTCGCTAATTGGTTCAAGTAATTCAATTTTTGTGTTATTTGCGTTAATAAATGCTACTTTTACTTTTTGTGATTCCACCATTTCTGTTTTTACATGTGACATTTGAAAAATATTTGTATACAGCGGAAGCGCATTGTCAATAGAATTCACGGCTATTCCAATATGGTCAATCCCCTTCACCCATACTTCACCCCTTAAACAAAAAGTCGTATTGTCAAAAGTTTTTATATTAAATAGGTTAACAACCATTGATTTATAAGGCATTGAACAAAAAAAGACTTGCCACCCCCTAAAATCTATGGTTAATTGAGGTTACCACACACACAACTAACAAGATTGGAGTGAACAAGTCTGTATCCTCAATTATTAACCTATTTATTTGAATTTATCAAGTACCAAGATGAGACTATCAAAATTTTACAGACTCTTTTAATTGGAAAGAGTATGTTTGATAAACCCGAAGAAAAACCGATAAGCAAGCCTTATCGAAAACTACAGGTGGATGAGCTTCCGATTGTTGAAACACTTGAAAAGCTTGATTATCAAGAACTACTTAATGATTTTCTAGAAAAACACGGGAAACCATTAAAACCGGTTCGTAGACATAAAAACGCCAAAGTTTGTGTGCCTTCTCATTTGAATTGTCCAAAGTGTGGTGCTCCTTCTGATTTTCTTTATGCAAATAATGGAGATAAAGGACAATATCAATGTAAAGTGTGTGCGTGTTTGTTTAGCGAAAAGAATCGTTATTTGAAAGAGGCCATTTTACGATGTCCTCACTGTTCAAAAACACTTGAAAAGATAAAAGAACGAAAAGATTTTGATGTTTTCAAGTGTAAAAATAATCAATGTTCTTACTACCAAAAGAAGTTAAAAGGTCTTTCGAAAGAAGAGAAGAAACCGTTCAAAAAAGACCCACAAGCGTTCAAAATGCGCTATATATTTCGCCTGTTTAAGTTCGACTATAAGCCACTGTCGAAAGAGTCTCCAGAGTTACCGAAAGTAGATTTATCGAAATTGTACGTGTCTCCGCATACACTGGGACTTATTTTGACTTATCACGTAAACTACGGCTTATCAGCGCGCAAAACCGCGGCCATTATGAATGATATTCACGGAGTTTCTATTTCTCACCAAAGTATTTTAAACTACGAAAACAGTGTCGCGCTCATAATGAAACCGTTTATCGACCATTATCCGTATGAGCTTTCCAATCAATTTTGCGGTGATGAAACGTATATCCGTGTGAGTGGACGTTGGAATTACTTGTTCTTCTTCTTTGATACCGTAAAAAAGATTATTTTGTCGTATCCTGTTTCACCAAACCGAGATACACAGGCAGCTGTATTAGCCATTGATGAAGTATTGCTTAAGCTAAAAGAGATTCCAGAAGATCTTACTTTTGTGGTCGATGGGAATCCTATTTACCTTTTGGCTCAACACTTCTTTGCCCAGCACGATATCCACTTTGATGTGAAGCAAGTCATTGGATTAACCAATGAGGATCCTGTTTCAACGGAATATCGACCGCTTAAACAAATTATTGAGAGACTCAATCGTACTTTTAAGGGTAATTATAAGGCTACACATGGGTTTGGTTCAGAAAAGGGATCGGTATCCTATGTGACTTTATTCGTAGCATATTTTAACTTTCTCAGGCCACATGCTTCACTGGAGAATAAAGTGCCAGTTATGATCCCAGAACTCTCCAAATTGCCACACATGCCGGCACGTTGGACAAAAATGATTGAACTCGCTCAACAATGGCTTCTAGAAATACAAGCCGCCTAAATTTAGCTTTAGCTGAGCCCTTGAATGGTTTAACATTCAAACCAGCCATTTGGCGAAGCGAACCCTTGACAAACCGAACTAGCCGATGGTTTAAAATTTTCGGAAAACAAGGGCGTATTTGTCATGCCTTAATTTAGTTCCCTTCACCCTTGTTACACCTAACTTAAACCATCGGCGTGTTTGTCAAGGGCAAATGGCGACGGTTCTCCACCTTATTTCGGAATAAATCTTGTTTGCTTATCCGTTTTTCATAGAACTTTTGACATTACCCAAAATCTATCACACAACTGTTATTGAACAGATTTCGATGTCATAGTACATATTTATATAATATATCAAAATCCTCACATTTTCACTAATAAATCACTGAAAATAAGAAAAATATATTTTATTGAAATATTATTTAGTTCTTCTTATATAAATCTATTAAGAAAGGAAAAATTTTAGACTTGTTCGGAGTTGTAATTAACGATAAAATAATTTTAAGTAGAATATTATGGAGGTTAGAACGTCTCTATGGGAAATAAAAAAGTACGGAAAATTATTGTTTATTTAATGATTCTCGCTATGGTCGCTACTACATTGTTTACAGGGCTATCCGCTCTTTTTTAAGATAAGATATTTTCTTTAAACTTTGGGCCAATTCCTCGATTATGGAATGGCCCCTTTTTCTTTTCCAATCTGTTCAAAGCTACGATTTTCATTTGTGATGAAAATTTTTGTCCCGATAGGAACATCTCCAAATAATTTTTCGACATCTTCATTATTTAACCGGATACACCCTTCCGAAATATATAATCCAATGGACCAAGGTTGGTTTGTTCCGTGTATTCCATATGTTCTCCCGTCCGTATCCACCGCATCAAAGCCAATCCACCGCGTTCCTAATGGATTTTTAGGAGACCCTCCTTGAATATTTTTCTTCCGGTAATATGGATTAATTGCTTTTACCGTTACAGTAAACATACCTTCTGGAGTTAATTCAGGCTTTTTACCCGTGGCTGCTTTATACACATCTTGAATTTCTCCATCAGAAATAAATGCCACTTCATTTGTTGTCTTATTAACGATAATTATTGGGTCTCCAGGTAATGGGTTCGGTCCTATTGGCCACAGTGGAGAAATCGGTGAGACTAAAAGTAAAATACTAAAAATAATATTCAAAAAACCACCCGCTTTTTTCGTTAGTATAAACAAAAACAGGTGGTTTTATTATTCAGTATGTGTTCGTTACTTATATTTCTTCACAATGTTGTTCAAAGAGTTCTTGTAGTCGCTCGATGACAGTAACGGGTGAATGTCCTTCAATTTCATGGCGTTCAACCATCCCGACAAGCTTACCATCTTTTAATAGTGCAAAAGACGGAGAGGATGGTGGATATTCTTCAAAATAGCTTCTTGCTTGTGCAGTAGCTTCTTTATCTTGTCCAGCGAAAACAGTCACTAAATGATTTGGTCGCTTATCATAATGAATTGCATTTTTTGCGGCTGGTCGAGCAATTCCACCAGCACAGCCACATGTTGAATTAATCATAACCAATGTGGTCCCTTCTTTTTTAAATGCTTCATCTACTTCTTCAGGTGTGCGTAATTCTATATATCCAGCTTCGGCAATATCTTTACGTGCTTGTTCGATAAAATCATTCATCATCAAATTGAAATCTATACTCATCATTTTCACTCCTTGTGACAATTGTTAGTTAAATAAATATTCATTAATTGTTCGACCGCACTAGAAACAGGGATATTCCCAATTTCAACATCACGTTTCATTGTTGGTAAGATGGATTTAATCTGTTCATGTTGAAAAAAAGATTGCTGTAGTTTTTCTGCAATTGAAGTAAGTAGCCAATCACTAGTTTGTTTCTTCCTTCTTTCTAGAAAAACACCAGTGCGTTTTGCTTTATTAACAAATTCATTAACAACATGCCAAAGTTCAACAATTCCTTCTCCAGTTAACGATGAACATGTGTATGCTTTTGTTTCCCAACCATCTGTTGCAGGTACTAAGTAGTGCAAAATTTGATTATACTCATTTTTCGTCTTCCTAGCAAAATCTTTATTTGCTCCATCCGCTTTTGTAACGATAATTCCGTCAACCAGTTCCATAATCCCTTTTTTCATCCCTTGTAAATCGTCACCAGCACCTGTGATTGTAAGCATTAAAAACATATCAACCATTGTCCTAACAACAACTTCACTTTGGCCTACACCAACGGTTTCAACTAGTATAACATCAAAACCTGCTGCCTCGCAAAGTAAAATACTTTCCCGAGTTTTCCGATGAACACCACCTAATGTTCCAGAAGAAGGAGAAGGGCGGATAAAAGCATTATCTTCACGAGACAAAGACTCCATTCGCGTTTTATCTCCAAGGATACTCCCACCTGTCATTGTTGATGATGGATCAATGGCAAGTACGGCCACCTTTTTTCCAAGACGACAAAGTTCTGTTCCAAAACGATCGATAAACGTACTTTTTCCGGCCCCTGGAACACCCGTTATGCCAATTCGTACCGATTTACCTGTAAAGGGAATAATTTCTTTTAACAGCTGTTGACCTGCATGAAAATGATCAGGATGGTTACTTTCAATTAATGTAATGGCCTTTGCTAACGTTGCCCGGTCACCATTTTTTATTCCAACAATGAATTGATCTAGTGGAATTTCGATATCCTGTTTTTTCAAACGGATACGCTTGTTTTCAGCCATTTTTACACTTCCTCATAGCCCAACTGTTTATAAACTTCTTCTAAAACAATTTTCGCAGAATCAGGTATTACTGTTCCCGGACCAAATATTGCTGCTGCACCGTGTTCTTTTAAAAAGGCATAATCTTTAGACGGAATAACCCCTCCAACTACAACAACAATGTCCATACGACCTAACTTTTTCAATTCTTCTTTTAATTGAGGAAGAAACGTTTTATGTCCACCTGCTAGTGAGCTCATTCCGATAACATGAACATCATTTTCTACCGCTTGGCGTGCTGTTTCCTCTGGAGTTTGAAAAAGAGGACCGATATCAACATCAAAGCCAAGATCAGCAAAAGCAGTCGAGATTACTTTAGCTCCGCGGTCATGACCATCTTGACCAATTTTCGCCATAAGTAATCGAGGTCTTCTACCTTCTAATTGATAAAACTCTTCGGTCATCGCCCTAATTTCTTCGATCTTTTCATTATTTTGATAGGCATTTCGATATACACCACTTATTGAACGAATGGTTGCTTGATGTCTTCCAGAAATAGACTCAATAGCGTCTGAGATTTCACCTAACGTTGCCCGCTGTCTAGCTGCTTCTACTGATAATGCAAGTAAGTTTCCTTCACCTGTTTTTGCAGCTTCACGAATTGCTACTAAAGCTGTTTCAACCGCTTCATTGTTTCTTGTCGCTTTTAATTCTTTTAATCTAGCAATTTGTTTTTCACGAACAATGGTGTTATCAATATCAAGAATGTCAATCTCCTCTTCGATATCGGTTTGATAAGAATTGACTCCAATAATTTTCTCTTTACCTGAATCAATCATCGCCTGTCTTTTTGCAGCTGCTTCTTCTATTTTCAGCTTTGGCAAACCTGCCTCGATAGCTTTTGTCATGCCACCTAAGCTTTCAATCTCTTCAATATGTTTAAAAGCACGATCTATTAATTGTTTCGTTAATGTTTCAACATAATAAGAACCGCCCCATGGATCAATTGTTTTCGTAATTCCTGTTTCCTCTTGCAAATAGATTTGTGTGTTGCGGGCAATTCGGGCAGAGAAATCCGTCGGTAGTGCAATAGCTTCATCAAGGGCATTAGTATGTAGTGATTGTGTATGCCCCATCGCTGCAGCATGTGCTTCAATTAACGTTCGAATGACATTATTGAATGGATCTTGTTCTGTTAAACTCCATCCAGATGTTTGGGAATGGGTACGTAAGGCAAGTGACTTTGGATTTTTAGGGTTAAATTGTTTCATCAATTTTGCCCAAATATAGCGTGCTGCACGAAGTTTCGCTACTTCCATGAAATAATTCATCCCAATTCCCCAGAAAAAGCTAAGTCTAGGGGCGAATGCGTCAATATCAATACCTGCAGCAAGACCCGTTCTAACATATTCGAGCCCATCTGCTAATGTATATGCTAATTCTATATCAGCGGGAGCCCCTGCCTCTTGTATATGGTAACCAGAAATGCTAATGCTATTAAACTTTGGCATATGTTCAGCTGTGTAGGCAAAAATATCAGAAATAATCCGCATCGACATAGCTGGTGGGTAAATATACGTGTTTCGAACCATATATTCTTTTAAAATATCATTTTGAATCGTTCCAGATAATTGGCTTTGCGAGACCCCTTGTTCTTCTGCTGTAACGATATAAAAGGCCATTATAGGCAAAACGGCACCATTCATAGTCATTGAAACCGACATTTTATCTAGAGGGATTTGATCAAATAATATTTTCATATCTAAAATCGAGTCAATGGCTACCCCTGCTTTTCCGACATCACCAATGACACGAGGATTATCTGAATCATAACCACGGTGCGTAGGAAGATCAAACGCAACGGATAAACCTTTTTGACCCGCTTTTAAATTTCGCAAATAAAAGGCATTACTCTCTTCGGCTGTGGAAAATCCCGCATACTGACGAATGGTCCATGGTCTGTTCACATACATTGTTGGATATGGTCCTCTCGTATACGGCGGCAAACCTGGATAGAAATGTAAATGGTCAATATTTTTTGCATCTGCATTTGTATATGCTGATTGAATGGAAATATTTTCGTATGTTTCAAAAACTCGCTCTTTCTTAAATTCTTCGCTCTGAACACCATCTGGAAGTATTGTAATCTCTTTAAAATTCGGTCTCATGCATGATCCCCCCTAACTAAAAAACGTACAATCTTTTGTAATACGACTAATTGGTTTTTATCTTCTTTAATGAATAGGTGGATACCACATTGTTCGAACTTTTCTTGAACCTCATCATTATCTACACCGTATATAATAAACTCTTTATCCGGATACTTTTGAATAATATTTTCTATTGGAGCAAGCGCCTCCATCAATTGCTGTTCCGACCCGCAAAAACAATATAATTTTTTCCCGGTTTCTTTTATAATTTTGTCAAAGTTGTTTCCTTCGTGGAAAACTGTGCTTATACCACCTCCACGTAAAAATTCTGATACAAACTCAAATCGTGATTTTAATATTTTTGTATCACCACAACTAATTAAAATGACTTCAGGCTTTTGCCCGATATTTCTTTCATAGTGTGATATCTCATATCGCAATTCTTCGTAACGTTCGCTTAATCGGTATGGTGTAAGAGGGTCAATATTTTCACCGCTTATTGATTGATCGATTGTTTCATTAAAAAAGTCCTTTAACATCGCTCCCGCTTGAACCATTTCCTTTATCTTATCAAGATTATCATCTAGTAAGTGACCACTGAATTGTTCATTGTCGCAATTGTTTCCTACATGCAATTTCTCATTCGCATCTACATATTGATTTGTTCCTATTAATTTTATTTTGCGATAATAAAAATCCGTTTGCTTTTTTCTTCTTACTTGAGTTACTTGTTTTTGTATTTCACCTGATTTGGTCGCCTGTAACATCCCACCTGATTCTTCAATTTTCAAAAATAGTTCCCAAGCCTTTTCTATTAGCTCACGAGTCAATGATTCGATAAAGTACGACCCTCC
Source organism: Bacillus andreraoultii (assembly GCF_001244735.1). Classification (GTDB taxonomy): domain Bacteria; phylum Bacillota; class Bacilli; order Bacillales; family Caldibacillaceae; genus Caldifermentibacillus; species Caldifermentibacillus andreraoultii. The sequence continues at coordinate 1,462,926 of NZ_LN868937.1, read as the reverse complement.
ACTCGGATCGCTAACAATACTTAGCTTTGCCTCTTCACGTAGTAAATGATGGATATTGTATGACAATCTTGTTCCCAATGAACTAATTTCATGAAAAACTTCATCATACGGAGTAACTCTTAACCATTGTACGCCACCAACTACCGCTGCGAACGCTTCACCACCAATTCGAAGCATATTCGTATACGGATCTAATTTTGATTTATTTACCATTGTTGTTTCTGCAAAAATTGGCAACTTTTTATTTTGTACATGATACATTTCAGCAATTTTATTCCATAAGTATTTTGCAGCTCGAAGTTTTGCAATTTCTGTAAAAAAGTCCGATCCTACAGAAAAGCCAAATACGATTTTTCCAAAAATGTCTTCTATACTCATCCCTTTTTCTTTTAATTGTTCAATATGCTCAACAGCACTCGCGAGGGAGAACGCAAGTTGTTGTACCGCAGTTCCGCCAGTCTTTTCATAAATCCTTCCATCTACGAAAATTGGTTTTACATTTGGTAAAGATTGATTTACAAACAAGATTGTTTCTTTCCAAAGTGAATAAAACGTTTTCATTCGATCAAGTGAAACGCCATTCTCTAAAAAAACAGCAATTGGATCACAACCAATAAAACCTGAAACCGTATTTACGTTCATTTTATTTGCTAACATAAAATAAAAAGGGATAATTTCTTCTTTGCTAACAATAAAAAAAGGCAGGCTGTCAAGATCAATATTATGAAGTATGGTTTCAAGTGATGTCTCGTTCATGTTATTTGTAAGTTGAAAAGATATTGTATCTTGCCCATATTTTATTGCTTCTAACAAATTTTTATTAAGTTCTTCAAGAGTCTCTGCTTGAACGAACTGAGCAATTTTCCATTCATTATTTTTATTTAAACTAGGATTCATTCTTTCAAAGCCAGCGGGTAAATCATCTTTTATATAAAGTGGTTTAATCGTAATATGATCATATGTACGATGGTAATATTCACTAATTGTTTTCCCCTTTAAAGCGCGGTTTGCTGCTTCCACCCATTGTTCATAACGTGCATTTAAAAATTTGCTACCTACCACTTCTTTAAATTGTCTGGCACCGTGAACCTCCTTCAAAATAATTCCCCCTTATTTGAAAATTAGATTCATTATATTTGTTATTGTAGCTGAAAAAAGTATAATTGCAAAACGAATATAACTAAAAGAGTAAATCTAATTACTATTTACTAATACATTGGAGTAATATAGAACTTCGAATGATTATGGATTTTGTTTTTTCATTTAAAGAAAACTAATGGCTCGAGCCTCAAGGCAACCAAGAGACTAGAGTTCGCCGAAAAAGCTTTTTTTCGGTTGCAATGTAATGCTGCTAGATCCTTCCTTGTGTACTTAGGCGCACAAGGAAAGTAGAACTTTCCTATTAGCTTAAAAAGGGACTAATAAATAGCCCCTTAACGAATTTAATAAATGGAAATATTTTCTTTTGTCATGGTCTCCAGTCGTTCTTTAACTTTCTTTAAAAACTTACCACAAATAAAGCCGTCTAGAACTCGATGGTCAAGAGATAAGCACAAATTAACCATATCTCTTACAGCGACCATTCCGTTATCCATTACAACTAATTTCTTAACAATTGATTCAACTTGTAAAATTGCTGCTTGTGGGTAGTTAATAATACCCATCGATTGAACTGAACCAAAAGATCCAGTATTATTAATCGTGAATGTACCTCCTTGCAAATCTTCTGACTGTAAACGTCCAGTTCGTACTTTTGTAGCTAACTCATGAATCTCTCGAGCAATTCCTTTTATTGATTTTTCATCCGCATGTTTAATAACTGGCACAAATAATGCATCATCTGTAGCAACAGCTATGGAGAGGTTAATATCCTTTTTATGAATGATTTTATCGCCAGCCCATGTTGAATTAAGTTCTGGGAATTCCTTTAATGTTTGCGCAACTGTTTTTACAAAGAAGGCGAAATAAGTGAGTGAGTAACCCTCTTTCGAATAAAACTCATCTTTAATTTCGTTGCGATAGTTCACAAGTTCCGTGACATCCGCTTCCATCATCATCCATGCATGCGGAATTTCTTGTTTTGCTTTTGTCATATTCGATGCAATTGTTTTTCGAATTCCAGTGACAGGTATTTCTCTATCACCTTGATTGATTCTATTTTGAATTGGCTTTATTTCATTCGTATTTTGTAACGTACTCGAATCTTTAGAAGAATGTTGGAAGCGAGGGGATTGATCACTTGAAATTACTCCGGAATCAATTATTTTCTGAATATCCTTTCTTGTAATACGCCCACCTCTTCCAGTACCAACAACATTGGCTAAGTCAATGTTATGTTCACTTGCTAATTTTAAAACCGCTGGCGAATATCGTTGTTTTGTGCTCTCTCGATTTTCCATATTTGAACTCACTTTTGCTTGAAAATCTTCAGTAGGTAAGGAAGGACTAGCCTCTGCCTCTACTTCGTCCGTTTCTATCGTACAAATCACTTCACCTACCGCTAATGTTTCATCTACCTTTGCAATGAGTTCTTTAATTTTACCCGTATAAGAGGAAGGAATTTCTGCTGTAACTTTATCTGTCAACACTTCTGCAAGCGGATCATACTTTTGAACATGGTCACCTGGTGTGACAAGCCAATTCGTAATGGTCCCTTCTGTTACACTTTCTCCAAGTTGTGGCATTGTGATTGTCATTAATCCCATGAAACTCACCCATCCTTTCTCCTAAAACTCTGCTAATTCACGCATTGCTTTTTCAATCTTATCTTGGTTAATCATAAAAAATTTTTCCATCGGTGGTGAAAATGGCATTGCAGGAACGTCAGGACCGGCCAATCTCATGATAGGGGCATCTAACTCAAACAAACAATTCTCAGCAATAATCGCTGCCACTTCACTAATCACACTACCTTCTAAATTATCTTCTGTCACCAATAATACTTTACCTGTTTTTGCTGCTGCATAAATAATTGCCTCTTTATCTAAAGGATAGATTGTACGTAAATCTAATACATGTGCGGAAATCCCTTCACTTGTTAGCTTTTCTGCAGCTTGTAATGCTAAATGAACACAAAGACCATATGTGATAACTGTAATATCTTCACCTTCTCTTTTTACATCCGCTTTTCCAATCGGAAGGACATAATCGTCAACAGGTACTTCTCCTTTAATTAACCGATAAGCCCGTTTATGTTCGAAAAATAAGACAGGATCATCATCACGAATAGCTGCTTTTAATAATCCCTTTACATCATAAGGAGTTGACGGCATAACAATCTTTAACCCTGGCTGATTAGCAAAAATCGCTTCTACCGATTGTGAATGATATAACCCTCCATGAACGCCTCCTCCATATGGTGCACGAACAACGAGTGGGCAGTTCCAGTCATTGTTGGAACGATAGCGAATTTTTGCGGCTTCTGAAATAATTTGATTGACTGCAGGCATAATAAAATCGGCAAATTGCATTTCAGCAATCGGTCGCATACCGTACATAGCACTACCTATTGCAACACCGGCAATCGCTGACTCCGCTAATGGTGTATCAATAACCCGTTCTTCACCAAATAGATCATATAACCCTTGAGTTGCTTTAAAAACCCCCCCTTTTTTTCCAACATCCTCACCTAAAACAAAAACTTTCTCATCCCGTTCCATTTCTTCCCTAATCGCCATCGTAACTGCTTCAATATAGGAAATAAGCGCCATTTTATCCCTCCTATTCCTTAAATACATACTTCAATGTATCTTCAGGTGTTGGATACGATGCACGTTCTGCATATTCAGTAGCATCATTGACAATTTTCATTATTTTATCTTCCAACTCTTTTTTCATTTCATTATTAAGTAAATTCACATCTCTTAAATATTTCTCGAAAAGTGCAATTGGATCTTTTTCTTTAGCTAAGTTAACATCTGAAGGATTTCGATAGGCTCTATCATCATCGTCACTCGAATGAGGAGTAAATCGATATGTTAAAACTTCGATTAATGTTGGACCACCACCATGCCTAGCACGATTATGAGCATTTTTTACAACTTCATAAACAGCGAGCGGATCGTTGCCATCAACAGTGACACCTGGCATACCATATCCAATTGCCCGATCAGAAACTCTTTCACAAGCGAGCTGCTTTTTTAATGGTACAGAAATGGCATATTGATTATTTTCACACATAAAAATGACCGGAAGTTTATGCACACCTGCAAAATTTAACCCTTCATGGAAGTCGCCTTGGTTCGATGAGCCCTCCCCAAAAGTAACAAGTGAAACAAAATCTTGCTGCGTCATTTTAGCAGCTAAAGCAAATCCAACTGCATGAGGTACTTGTGTCGTTACAGGAGAGGAACCCGTAACAATTCGGTTTTTCTTTTGCCCAAAATGGCTTGGCATTTGTCTCCCACCTGAATTGGGATCTTCCGCTTTTCCAAATGCAGATAACATTAATTCTCTAGGAGTCATACCAAAAGCTAAAACTACACCCATATCACGATAATAGGGAAGCACATAGTCTTTTGATCGATCGAGTGCAAACGCCGCACCGATTTGTGCCCCTTCTTGTCCTTGACCTGATATAACAAAAGGAATTTTCCCAGCTCGGTTTAATAACCACATGCGTTCATCTAATTTTCTTGCTAATATCATTGTTTCATACATGTGTAAAACCACTGAATCGGATAGTCCTAATTTTCGATGCCGAACTTCATTCACATAGAAAACCTCCGTTCATTTGTAAAATAACGTTAAAAAATAGGGATTTAGGGGATGTAAGCTACCTATATATCAATAATCGATTTAGAAATGAATTGGTTTTCCTTCTACTAAAAGACTTACCTCTGCAAATATTTCTGATAACGTTGGGTGTGGATGAGTCGTATTGGCGATTTCATCCGGTGTTGCATCCAATGTAGTTGCTAAACTGGCTTCAGCTATTAAATCTGTTACTTGTGCTCCAATCATATGAATACCTAGAAGATCATTTGTTTTTGCATCCGCAATCATTTTAATAAAGCCATCCGAATGGCCATTCACCAACGCTTTACCGATTCCTTTAAATGGAAACTTCCCAACTTTTAACTCGTTATATTTACTTCTCGCTTCCTCTTCAGTTAAGCCAACACTTGCAACTTCTGGAAATGAGTAAACACATTTCGGAACATGAGAATAGTTCAAAGTTTGCGGATTTTTATTGGTCATATGTTCTACTGCGATAATCCCTTCTTTTGTAGCAACATGCGCTAATTGCATTCCTCCAATACAATCACCAATGGCATATATATGGGATTCTTTTGTCTGATAATATTCATTTACTTCTATATATCCATTATGAACAACAATGTCGGTATTCTCTAACCCAATTCCTTGTGTAGTTGGTTTTCTACCTACTGAAACAAGCAATTTTTCTGCTACAATTGATAATTCTTGGTCAGCATGTTTTACCTGTATAACTACTTCATTTTCATTCATGGATGGATAGGAAAGCACTTCAGTACTTGTAAAAATTTTAATTCCTTTTTTCTTTAAATGCTTCGTTAAATCTATACTTATATCATGATCCTCTTGCGGTAGAATTCTTTCAGCTGCTTCAATTAATAGTACTTCTACATCAAAATCTGCTAACATTGAAGCGAACTCAATACCGATGACACCACCGCCTACAATAATAATCGACTTCGGTAATTCTTTTAAATGTAACATATCATCAGAAGATAAGATTTTCTCCCCGTCAAAAGGAAAATGAGGGATTTCCTTTGGTTCTGAACCTGTTGCAAGAAGAACAAATTTAGGGATTAACATTTCGTTTTCAACCTCATCTTCTAGCTCGACAGAAATCGTTCCAGGTAATGGGGAAAAGATAGATGGGCCTAATATCCGTCCAATGCCAGAATAAACATCTATTTTCCCTTTTTTAATTAACATTTGAACACCTTTATGAAGCTGGTCAATCACTATATTTTTTCTTTCTTGAATTTTATTTAAATCAATAGTAGGAGTACCATCTGTTGAAAAGACACCGTACAAGTGACTTACTTTCATCGTTCGATATACTTCAGCACTTTTTAAAAATGTTTTTGTCGGAATGCAGCCAGAGTGAAGACAAGTACCACCTAATTTTTTCTTTTCAACGATTGCTGTTTTCAAGCCAAGCTGACTCGCGCGTATAGCAGCAACATAACCACCTGTACCGCCACCGACAATAACGAGATCATATTCTTTTGCCATAAAACGTCACCTCTTAGGAATGGTCTGATTCGAGCAAATGAATCAGACCATATATATTGTATAGCTACTAAATACGTTTACTTAAAATATGTTTTTCATTAAGCAAAAAAGAGCTTCTTGAACGGCTAATTTTGTTAATTCTCTCTTCTGCCATTCTATCTGCAGCTACATATGAAGGGATTTGATCTCGTTTAGATATTTCAAATACTTTTTTGATGTTATCATAAATTTGTTCAATCTTTTTAAATGCTCTTTCACGATTATAGCCATATAGTTCATCTGCAACATTAATTACGCCACCTGCATTGATTACATAGTCTGGTGCGTAAATGATTCCCATCTCATGAAGAGTATCACCATGTTTGTTTTCTTTTAATTGATTATTAGCTGATCCTGCAATAACCTTTGCTTTTAGTAACGGTATTGTTTCGTCATTGATAACTGCACCTAATGCACATGGGGAAAATATATCACAATCTACTGAAAAAATTTCATTAGGGTCAACCGCTTTCGCACCAAATTCCTCTTGTACTCGTTTGACTGCTGCTTTATTTATATCTGTTACAATTAACTGTGCACCTTCTTCATGCAAATGTCGGCATAAATGATAAGCAACATTGCCTACCCCTTGAACAGCTACCACCTTCCCTTCTAAAGAGTCCGTACCGAAATACTCGTTAGCTGCTGCTTTCATACCACGATAAATCCCGTAAGCTGTTGCAGGTGACGGGTTTCCAGATGAACCAAAAGCAGGCGAAATCCCGGTCACAAAATTTGTCTCTTCGTAAATGATATCCATATCTTCTACAGTTGTACCCACATCTTCTGCGGTTATATACCTTCCATTCAAACTTTGTATAAAACGACCAAAGGCACGAAATTTCTCTTCATTTTTTTCTGTTTTTGGATCTCCAATAATCACGGATTTTCCACCACCTAAATTGAGTCCACTAGCAGCATTTTTATATGTCATTCCTTTAGCTAAACGTAATGCATCAACAACTGCAGCTTCCTCCGTTGCATAAGTCCACATCCGTGCACCACCTAATGCTGGACCTAAAGTTGTGTCGTGAATGGCAACAATTGCTTTTAATCCAGAGCTTTTATCTTGAACAAAATGTAATTCCTCGTAATCGTACTCTTCCATGTATCTTAAAATTTCCATCGTAATATCTCTCCTTCTGCGATAAGTTTTTATCCCTACTAACATTCTTGCAAAAAGTATGCCAACTTTATTTGTAAGCGTTTTAAAGAATAACACGAAAATAAATTGCAATACATTGCAAGACTTGCAAGAATATGCATGTTAATTTTTGCAATTAAAGGCCATACTTTTCTAATTTGTAATATAGTGATCGTATAGAAATTCCTAATTCTTTTGCAGCATTCGTCTTATTTCCGTGATACTTATTTAACACAAGTTCAATTATTCTCTTTTCAAAGTCATCTGTCATCTCTTGTAAAGATTTTGATTCCCTTGGCAAAGAAAGATCCATTTCACCTTTACTAGTAATATATTCAAGTTTGGGCAGATGGGTTATATCAATAATGCGTTCATTATAGTTCATATAAATCATTGCTCGTCCTAATACATTTTCTAATTCACGAATATTACCAGGCCAATGGTAATTTTTCAGTGCGGCAATGGCATCGTCTGTTATCCCTTCCACAGTTCTTCCATAATCATGATTTATTTTTTGAATGAGCCGATTGCAGAGCTGTGGGATATCTGTTAAGCGATTTCTTAATGGAGGTATGTAAATGGGAATTCGGTTAATTCGATAATATAAATCTTCGCGAAAATGACCGTTCATTATTTCTTGTTCTAAATTCTTATTCGTTGCCGCAATAATTCGAACATTTATCGGGATTGGTTTCGTACCACCGACACGAACAATTTCTTTTTCTTGTAATACACGTAATAACTTCACTTGCGTATTCAATGAGATTTCTCCAATTTCATCTAGAAAAATACTTCCATTATTCGCTTCTTCAAATAACCCCTTTTTTCCGCCACGCTTTGCACCTGAAAATGCCCCATCCTCATAGCCAAACAATTCACTTTCCAGTAAGGATTCAGAAATTGCCGCACAATTTACCCGAATAAAGTTTTGCATCTTTCTATCACTTGCATTATGAATGGCATGGGCAAATAGTTCTTTTCCCGTACCAGACTCCCCTCGGAGCAAAACGGTTGCCGGAGTCTTTGCACCAATACTTGCTTGTTCAATAGCAATCAACATCTCTTCCGACTCACCAACGATATCACGGAAAGTATACTTCGCCTCTAATGTTCGTATTCTTTCCTTTGCCTTTTGTAACTCTGTTGTTAATTCCCGGATTTCTGATAAATCATGAATAATACCTACACTACCTTTTAATTGATTATCAACAATGATCGGAGCTACATTAACAACAACTTCTTTTTTCGTTGGCCCAACAAGCATTTTCACTCCTCTTACCGGCTTCTTCGTTTTTAGTACATAAAGATGCATACTTTCGCCTTGATAAATGTCTGTTGTTGCTGGTTTTCCAATTATATCTTTTTCATGAAGTCCAGTAAGCTTTGAATATGCCGGGTTTATTAATAGTCCTTTCCCATTTTCATCGACAACCGAAATCGCATCGTTACTCGAATGAATAATGGCTTTAAGCATTACATCCCCTTTAATCGTCTCATCTTGTAATTCCTGAATCAACTGCTCTTTTTCCCTCATTAATTGAACGATGATATAAGCAAGTGATCCAGGAACAATAATCATTTGATTTTTATAAGCTTGAAGTTCTTGATAAACAGATTCATCCCCTGTTACATCAATGATAATATCAAAATCCTCGTGAATAAATTGTTTCCAATCGGAACCAAAAGGGATTCCTTCTTTTTTTGCTTGTATAATACCAGGTGCCTGTAGATTTTTATCAATTAAAACGATTTTCTGGAGAGATGCTATTTCTCGTAAAATCTTCAAAATAGCTAACCCACCTTGACCAGCACCAATAACCATTACCTTTTGCAATAGGCACCCCCCCTTTTATTTATAGTCAAAACCCTTGACAATTTCATGATTTTTCATTATATTTCAATTATATCAAAAAATAAGCAAGTCGTACAAAACTATATTTCATATTGGAGTGATTATATGGGTAGATTACTTGCATTGATTATTATTCTCATTCCAGGCGTACTGTCTGTTATTGGTGTAAAGTTAATTCGGGATAGTCTTTTTAAAATTATCCATTGGCCATTTTTTCAAATATGGCAGCAAATTTCCGTAGGATTTTTATTTTTTTTAACAGGACTAGCTATTATTGGTGGTTTTATTTATCACCGAGACAAAAAAAGAAATAAAATTACGAAACGCCGATTTTCTCGCTAATTATTAACGAATCAATCGGCGTTTTTTCTATTTTCATTCGTCCCTAATAATTCTCGCTAATTCTGGATAATCAGTAATAATTGCCGCCGTATTCCAGTCTATATAACGTCTTATTTCATCCTCTTTATTAACTGTATACGGTCGAACGTTTATTCCATAACTTTGAGCAGCCTCAACTAACCTTTTCGGAGCTACCCGATAATGTGGGTGAATCGCTTTTGATTTAATTGATTCCGCATAAATCCATGGCATAAATAATCCTTCAGAATATAATGGAGCAGTTTCTATTTCAGGTGCGATCCGGTAACAATAAACAATCGCATAATGATTAAACGAAGAGAAGATTGTTCGCTCTTCTAACTTATACTTTCTTACGAACTGGACTGTTTTTTCTTCCAAATCATGGTTATCAATTGTAAATGATTTAAATTCAATATTAATAAGTAAATCTGTTTTTGATAACCACACCAATACTTCTTCCAACGTTGGAATGTCTGCCTCATACTTACCCTTTTGAAAATTTGCCCCAGCGTTTAATTGTTTAATTTCCTTTAACGTAAAGTTTTTCACTAAACCTTTTCCGTTCGTTGTACGATCAACCTTTTGATCATGAATAATTACAATTTCACCATCTCTTGTCAATTGAACATCTAATTCAATTCCATCCGCACCTGATTGTGCTGCTTCTTTAAAGGAGAGCATCGTATTTTCCGGATATGTACCAGCTGAACCACGATGACCAAATATTAATGTCATAATTCCACCACTTTTTATAAGTCATATGAAGTAATAATCATAAAACTAAGTTTAAATTGATTAACAAAGTATTTCTCTTTTTTATTTCGTATATCTTTAGGATGCGCGATGCTCAAGTCGAAGTTTATCAGCGACCATTGCAATAAACTCTGAGTTCGTCGGTTTTGCTTTTGACATACTTACTGTGTAACCGAACAGACTAGAGATTGAATCAATATTTCCACGAGACCAAGCAACTTCAATCGCATGGCGAATCGCCCTTTCAACTCGACTTGCTGTTGTATTATATTTTTTCGCAATATCTGGATATAACACTTTTGTAATTGACCCTAATAATTCAATATCTTTATATACCATTGAAATGGCTTCTCGTAAATACATATACCCTTTTATATGTGCGGGTACCCCAATTTCATGGATGATACTTGTAATGCTTGCATCAAGGCTCTTTGCAACAGGTCGTGTTGTTTGCATGACAGAGTTTTGATTCAAATTAAGATTACTTTCTTGTCTTGTAACAGAAACACCTACTCCACAAACGTTACGAATTTGTTCAACGAGGCGATCCATATCAAATGGCTTCAGTACAAAATAGGAAGCTCCTAATTCCACTGCCTTTTTCGTTACATCTTCTTGTCCAAATGCTGTGAGCATAATAATTTTAGGCATGTACTCCTTTTCCCGCAATCGTTCTAAAACAGCAAGACCATCTAGATGTGGCATAATGATATCGAGTAATAATACATCAGGCTTTAGACGATCAACCATTTGCAAGCAGTCTTGCCCATTATAAGCTACCCCGATAATTTCCATCCCTTCCTGGCTATTTATGTAATCCTTTAATAGGTTCGTTAGTTCTTTATTGTCGTCAACAATACAAACTCTAATATTATCCACAAAGTTTTCCTCCCTATTTCATAATCCTTATTATATTGTAATTAACTTTTTCGACAATTCCAATAGAAATCCCTTTCACTTTTTAAAAAAATGTCCTTTTTCCTATATTTCAAACGTTTTTCAACAGTTTACAACATTATATTTACTATTTTCCTTTTTTATTCTTTCTATTTCTCATCTTTTCAATAAAACTTTTCCAAAATTCAACTAAATAAAACTCAGGGACGCCCTTAGCTTTTAGCAACCAAAGAGCCTAGAGTTCGCCGAAAATAAAGAGAGATTTTCGGCTTTGATGTAGCTGCTAAAGTCTTCCTTGTCCCGCTTAGCGCACAAGGAAAGTAGAAATTGGAACATTTATCCTTTCCTATTAGCTAAAAAGAGCCCATGTTGCCATGAGCCCTTGATTTATTAACTTGCTTTTTCTCCATTCTTATATATATCTAATCCTGCTTCATTTAACATCCATTCTATGTGTACACCATAGCCACTTGTTGGGTCATTGACAAAAACATGGGTAACTGCTCCAATGATTTTTCCATCCTGAATAATTGGACTGCCACTCATCCCTTGGACAATCCCACCCGTTTTTTCTAATAATTTCGGATCGGTTATTTTTATAACCATCCCTTTTGTTGCTGGAAACTTTTGTGGTATAGAACTAACAATTTCGATATCAAATAATTCGACTTTATCATCATCAACAACTGTTAAAATTTTTGCTGGACCTTTTTTTACTTGATGAGATAATGCGATAGGTATCGGCTTATTCATCACGTGATTTTGAATATCTTTATGAAGAGTACCATATATACCAAATTGGTTGTTCTTATTAATGTCTCCTACGACATTCCGTTCATTTAAAAATCGAGCCAATTTTTCCCCAGGTACACCATTCGTTCCTTTTTGAATTGAAGTGACTGTCGACGGTACGATATAACCATCTTTAACAACGATTGGCATCTTCGTATCCATATCAGATATAACATGTCCTAATGCCCCATATATTTTTGTTTTTGGTTCATAAAAAGTAAGGGTACCAATCCCCGCAGCAGAGTCACGAATATAAAGACCTAATTTATATTTGTCATCTTCAGTTTCTTGCTGAGGAGTTAATCTCGTTTGAAATTCTTTATTTTCTCTTTGGATGACTAATTGTAACGGTTCCCCCCGTTCCCCTGCTTTTTGTACAAAGGAGCCCACTTCGTTTATCGATTCAATTGTCTTTCCATTAATTTTTGTAATTAAATCTCCTACTTTGACACCAGCTTCCTCACCAGGAGAAACTTTACCGGTGTTTGTATTTACTTGATGGTAACCGACAACTAGTACACCTTTTGAGTTAATTTTAACTCCAATCGATTGACCACCAGGTATTACTTTGAAATCTTTCAACACATTTACATGAACTTTCTTAATTGGTAAGCCAGCAATGTTATACACAACTTCATTTCGCCCATCTTTTTTAGCGATAAGCTCCAAATCATCTTTTTCGTCCATTTCAATCATATTCCGGTTCGTACTCGCCTGAACAAAAGGTGCTTTTGGTAACAAAAATGACTGACCATTAAAATACGTAATCTCATTAGAAATCGTTAAAATTTTACCAACTGGTGAAAAAAGGGTAATTAAAACGAAAGAAACAAGGAGAATATAGCCAATTATTTTTCTTTTCTCTCTCTTCATGTCATTCCACTCTCCTCGCTTCAAGTCCACACAAAGGTTACATTTATAATCTTGCCGATAAAGCAGTCATTTATAATGAATCAACTAAAAAAAATAATGTAGGAAATGGATTTTTTTTGAACCTATGACAAAAAAAGAAAAAATCGCGATTACATACCTCGCGATTAGTTATGATATTGATTTTTTAAAGACCTTGCACTTTGTAACATTTCCTTTGAATGTTCTTCAGTAGCCGCTGTAATTTGGGCACCTGAAATCATTCTTGCTAATTCTGCTATTCGTTCCTGTTCTGTTAACTCAATTACTTTTGTTTTTGTCCTTTCTCCTGACACTTCTTTTTTTATAAAGAAATGGTGATCACACATTGCCGCAACTTGAGGTAAATGGGAAATAGATAGCACTTGAGATCCAATGGATAGTTGATATATTTTTTCTCCGATTGCCTGTGCGACACGCCCGCTTACACCTGTATCAACTTCATCAAAAATAATTGATGTAATACCTTGGTGCTTAGAAAAAATGGTTTTTAATGCTAACATAATACGTGAAAGTTCTCCACCTGAAGCAATTTTAGTTAATGGTTTTAACGGCTCACCTGGGTTCGTACTTAAATAAAATTCAATCTCATCCATTCCATTTGGAAAAAACTTTTCCTTTTGCTTATCAAAAAATTTAACCTCAAAAATAGTTTTATCCATATATAAGCTTTTTAATTCTTTATGAATTGCACTTGACAACTTTTCTGCTGTCTTTTTTCGTAATTCTGATAAATTTTTGCCTTCTACGACTAAGTCATTTTCAATTGAATGGAGTTTTTTCGTTAACGATTCGATATGACTTTCTTTATTTGTAATCATTTCTACTTCTTCTTCAATTTTTGCAGCATACTCTAATATTTGTTCAATGGTTTGACCATATTTGCGTTTTAATTGATTAATTTCATTAAGACGATTTTCAATATCATTGAGACGGTTTGGATCAAATTCCAATACATCCAGATGAGCTCGTAACGTGTGAACAATATCTTCTAACTGATAAAAGTTATTTGAAATCGTCTGATTAACATCCTCATAAGCTTCATCAATTGTAGAAGCTTCCTCGATGTTGGAAAGGGCTAAGCTAACCCAATCTAACCCCTTTTGTTCTCCTTGAAGGGCTTCATATGCTGTATTTAATGAGGAATAAAGTTTTTCATAGTTCATATATTTTCTTTTTTCCGTTAGTAACTCTTCGTCTTCTCCGATAATAAGTTCAGCGTTAGAAATTTCATCAAGTTGAAAGGTTAATAAATCTAATCGTTGCGCCATTAATTGTTCATTTTTCGTGAGCGCCATAATATCCTTTTTAATTTTTTCATATTCATGAAATATTGCTTGGTATTCACCTAAAGCTAATTTAATGGGCTGTCCACCGTAATAGTCCAATAAAGAGAGATGATTTTTTTCATCCATCAATTCTTGACTATCGTGTTGACCATGAATATCTACTAAAGTCCGACCAATTTCTCTTAATGTTGCAATAGTAACTAATTTACCATTAACTCGACAAACACTTTTTCCCGAAGTATACATATCTCGTTTTAAGACAATCATTCCATCTTCAATATCTATACCAAATTCTTTCATTTTAGCAATACTAGGATGGGTATCTTCAACTAAAAATAACCCTTCAAGTTCTGCTTTTTCTTCACCGTGTCTAACAAAATCTGCAGAGCCTCGTCCACCAATTAGTAAATGAATTGCATCGATAATTATTGATTTTCCAGCTCCGGTTTCTCCCGATAAAACAGTGAATCCTTTTTGAAAAGATATTGAGATGGATTCAATAATTGCAAAGTTTCTTATCGCTAATTCTGCCAACAACTTAATACCCTCTCCTTTAAACTCTTTTCAATTATGTCAGTAAGTTGATTAATTTATTTTTTATTCGTTCACCATCTTTTGGTGTATCTGTAATAATTAAACACATATCGTCCCCACATACCGTCCCTAATATTTCTTCCCAATCTAGTTGATCAATAAGATTTCCAACAGCGTTCGCATTTCCTGGTATAGTTTTTAGAAGTACAAAATGATCGGTTACATTAATCTTAACGAAAGCATCCACTAATAATCGTTGCAATTTTTCCAATGGATTAGCACGTTGCTCAATCGGGTATTTATATTTATACCCGTTATCAGACGGAACTTTAACAAGCCGCATTTCTTTTATATCTCGTGAAACAGTTGCCTGGGTTATATTAAATCCTGCATTTCTCAATTGATCAACCAACTCTTCTTGAGTCTCAATGTTAAACTTATCTATAATTTCTCTAATTTTTAAATGACGTAGATTAATTAATTTATTTTTTATTAACTCACCATGCTCTGCATCTTCTACAATAATTAAGCACGTGTCATCGCCACAAACGGTGCCTAATATTTCTTCCCAATCTAGTTGATCAATAAGATTACCAACAGCATTCCCATTACCTGGAATTGTTTTTAATATGACAAGTTGTCCAGCTACATTTATTTTCACAAATGCATCAACAAGAAGTTTTTGTAACTTATCTAGTGGGTTATGCTTTTGATCTGACGGTAAGCTATATTTATATTGTCCGTTATTTGTGGGTACTTTGACGAGTTGCAACTCTTTTATATCTCTAGAAACAGTCGCTTGCGTAATTGCAAATCCTGCATTTCTCAATTGTTCAACTAATTCATCTTGTGTCTCTATATCGAATCTTGCAATAATTTCTCTAATTTTTAGATGTCGTTGCAATTTACTGCTCATTCGTTCCACCTACTTTAATGATCTATTAAGACTATTTTACATAAAAAGATGCTAAAACGAAAAGGTATATTTCATATAGAGTAGAAGTTATAGGTGAGGAAGTACGTGAAAAAGAGAGGAAATTCAATCCCCTCTTTTATCTTTTCTTAATTGATTATGAGCTTCTTTAACAATTTCTTCTACCGTTAATGAAATAAAGTTCTTTCCGAAGGCTCCCTCTTGATTACCGTTCCATTTTAAATGAAGTAAAAATTCGATATTACCATCTCCACCAGTGATTGGAGAATAGGATAAGTTATAACAATCGAAACCTTCTTGTAACGCAAATTGGATTATTTCATTAACTACAAGAACATGTACTTTTGGATCACGTACGATTCCTTTTTTTCCTACCATTTCTTTACCTGCTTCAAATTGTGGTTTTACTAAAGCAACAATATCACTTCCAGGAAGTAATAAATTTTTCAATGGTGGCAAGATCAGTTTCAAAGATATAAATGAGACATCGATAGTTGCAAATTGGGGAAAATCACACTGTAAATCATCAGGAGTTAAATAACGAAAATTCGTACGTTCCATAACAATTACTCGATCGTCATTACGTAATTTCCATGCGAGTTGGTTATAACCTACATCAACAGCATAGGAGTATTTCGCACCATGTTGCAAGGCGCAATCAGTAAATCCGCCTGTCGAAGAACCGATGTCAATCATGACTTTATCTTTAACAGAAACATTGAACTCTTTCAATGCTTTTTCTAATTTATAGCCGCCACGCGAAACATAGGGCATTTGTTTTCCTTTAATTGATATTTCAATATTTATTGGCACCTTTACTCCTGGTTTATCAAGCCGCTCTTCGTTAGAGTAAACAATTCCTGCCATAATAGCTCTCTTTGCTTTTTCCCGTGTATCAAAAAAACCACGTTCATAGAGCAAAATATCTAATCTTTCTTTTTCCAAAATTCTCAAGCCCTCTTTTTCATTTTTTGTGACAATTTTATTATCGTCTGAACAATATGATCAGTGGTTAATCCTATTTCATTTAATAGCTCATTAACTCCACCATGATCAATAAATTCATCTGGAATCCCTAATCGTGTAATTTGTGAGGTATACCCATGGTCATTGGCAAATTCTAGTAAAGAACTTCCAAACCCCCCTTGCAAAATTCCCTCTTCTACAGAAATTATCGGTATATTTTTACCCATAATAGTAGATAGTAATCTCTCATCTAATGGTTTTATAAATCGAGCATTGACTACCATTACTTGATAGCCGTATTTTTCCAATGTTTTCGCAGCTTCCAACGCCATTGGAATTGTCGTACCAAACGTTATAATCGCATAGTCCGTTCCTTCTTTTAAAATTTCCCAAGAACCAATCGGTATTTCTTTAAAGTCTTGATCAATTGTTACCCCCAAACCATTTCCTCTTGGGAAACGCATACCTATAGGTCCATTTTCATAATTAAAGGCAGTATATACCATATGTTTCGCTTCGTTTTCGTCTCTAGGCATCATAAGTACCATATTTGGTAAATTTCTTAAAAAGGCAATGTCAAAGACTCCTTGATGAGTATCACCGTCTGCTCCAACTAGCCCTGCACGATCAATTCCAATAAATACATTTAAATTTTGCCGACAAATGTCATGAACAATTTGATCATATGCACGTTGTAAAAAGGTTGAGTATATAGTTAAATAGGGTTTCATATTTTGTGTCGCTAACCCTGCGGCAAGAGTTGTTGCATGCTGCTCAGCA
Organism: Bacillus andreraoultii; assembly: GCF_001244735.1. GTDB lineage: Bacteria > Bacillota > Bacilli > Bacillales > Caldibacillaceae > Caldifermentibacillus > Caldifermentibacillus andreraoultii. Next base: position 1,445,449 of record NZ_LN868937.1, on the reverse strand, counting down.
ATTCCTACATCAATTACTCGATCAGGGAACTCTACTTGAAAACCTTCTAATTTTGAACCAACAGTCATGGCAGGGGTAATTGCAACAATTCGCTCATCTGTTCTTGCTAATTCTCTTACCGTTTCACTAACGAACTTGCTCCAAGCAGGTGGGCTATCGACCGGTTTTATAAAATCTCCTGTTTCTATTTTATATGGGCCCGTACCATGCCAAGTTCCTACTTTGTCATTTTCTGCTGGGTAATAGCCCTTTCCTTTTTTTGTGACAACATGGAGAAGAACGGGTCCGCTTGTTTTTTTAGCATATTTTATCGTATCAAATAAATCTTCATAACTATGCCCATCAATCGGTCCTAAATAGGTAAAACCGAGTTCTTCAAAAAACATACCCGGAACAAATAAATATTTAAAACTATCTTTTAACCGTTCCGCTTTAGAAGCAACAATACCACCAACAGCAGGGATTCTTTTTAATAAGCTTTCGATTTCATCTTTAGCCCAGTTATATTTTCCAGCTGTTCGTAGTCTTCCTAATATATTGTGTACAGCTCCAACATTAGGGGCTATCGACATCTCATTATCGTTTAAAATGACAATGATATTTTTCTTCTCGTGACCAATATGGTTTAACGCTTCTAGGGCCATTCCACCTGTCAATGCTCCGTCCCCAATGACCGGAATGATATAATGTTTTTCCCCTTTTAGATCACGAGCAATTGCCATACCCATTGCCGCAGATAAACTTGTCGAGCTATGCCCCGTTTCCCATACATCATGAACACTTTCACTTCTTTTCGGAAAACCACTTAACCCTTTATATTTTCTTAACGTATCAAAATCTTTTCCTCTGCCAGTTAATATTTTGTGCACATAACTTTGATGACCGACATCCCAAATGATTTTGTCTTTTGGGCTATTAAACATTTTATGTAGCGCAATCGTTAATTCAACAACACCTAAGTTAGGTCCAATATGTCCACCAGTTTTCGAAAGATTTTCTATCAAAAATTTACGAATTTCGTCGCTCAATAGCTCTAATTCTTTTATTGATAAATTACGTAGGAAAGAAGGGCTTTTTATGGATTTTAGATCCATATTGGATCACTCACTTTCGTTTCAAATAACTTTCTTTTTTCTATATTATAACAGTACTTAGCTATTCTACAAGGTGTTACGCTTAGTACATATAAAAAGTTGCCTTTTATAACAGTGTTAACGATTTCGATTCACAACCATATCTGTTATAAATGAAAGTTGCTTGACATCGAGAGGTAAGTTTTCGAGAATTTTTTCTGCTGCTTTCATATGTTCCAATAATTTCTCTTTTGCGCCTTGAAGAGAAAGAATATTTGGGTACGTACTTTTGTGTTTATCTAGGTCACTTCCAATATTTTTCCCCATTTGATCGATCGTTCCTTCTATATCTAGAATATCGTCACGTATTTGGAATGCAAGACCGATATGATAACCGAATTGATTCAATAATATCTCTGTTTTCTCATCCGCATCCGCCAAAATCGCCCCTGCTTTTATACAAAATGAAAGTAATTTTCCTGTTTTATGCGTATGAATATATTCCAGTTCTTTTAAAGAAAGACTCTTATTCTCCCCTTCAATATCTGCGACTTGACCGGCAACCATTCCTTCTGGTCCACTTGCTCTCGCTAATTCATTTATGATTTTAATTTTTTTATCTGCTGATAAGTCTTTTATTTCCGATATAAGTTGAAAACTGTATGTTAATAAAGCATCGCCAGCTAAGATAGCAAATGCTTCACCAAATACTTTATGGTTTGTAAGCTTTCCTCTTCTTAAATCATCATTATCCATCGCCGGTAAATCGTCATGTATAAGTGAATATGTATGAATCATCTCGACAGCACAAGCTATTGGCAAACCTAATTGAATATCTTTATGAAATGCTTTTAGCGTAGCAAAAATAAGTAATGGTCGGATTCGCTTTCCGCCTGCTTGCAGTGAATAATCCATTGCCTTTCGTAATGTTTCTGGCGTATTTAGAGCACGAATGGCATCTTCTAAATCATTATTAATTAGTTTTACATACTTTTCCATCACTTCCGGGTATTTATACAATTTATTCCACCTCATTAATAGAGAAGTTCTCTGTTTCCCCGTTTTCTTTTAATATTTCTGTTAACTGTTCTTCTACATTTTTTAGTTTCATGTGACAAATTTTCGCAAGTTCCATCCCTGCTTTATATTTCGCGATGGCTGTTTCTAAAGGTACATCGCCACCTTCTAAAATGTCAACAATTCCTTCCAACTTTTCCATTGCTTCTTCAAATGTTAAATTTTCCTTTTCAACTGTTCCTTTTTCACTCATCTTTTTTCTTCCTTTCTATCAATAACTGTCGCATTCAATGAACCATCTGCAACTGTCACTTTAATGGCATCACCTATCTTAACCTCTTTAACAGATTTAATAATATGATTTTTCTCGTTATAGGCGATGCTAAAACCACGTTCCATTACCTTTAATGGACTAAGAGCTTGTAATGTCGTTAAATGTTTGGAGAATTCATTTTGTTTTAGCTTTACTATCGAATTAAACGATCGATTAAGTTGTTTTTTCTGTTGAATAAGATTTAATTTTGCTTGTTCATATTTATCCTGTGGGTGATTTGCTTTTAATCGTTGCTTTAGAAAGTTGACCCTTTGTTCCGATTCATTTATTGTTTGTGTTAACTGACGGCTAGAAAGTTCCACCAACCGGTCTAAATGTTCCACCTTTTGTTCAAATAGTTTTTGCGGATAACGGAAAGCATAAGATTTACTAAGTCGTTCAAGTCGTTTATGTTCAACATTATATTTTTCTTTCATTGCCCGCATTAAACGAATTTTACGATTTAATATTCTTTCCATTAAATCGTCTATATTTGGTACAGCAAGTTCCGCAGCTCCCGTTGGTGTCGGTGCTCTTAAATCTGAAACAAAATCGGCAATAGTTGTATCGGTTTCATGACCAACCGCTGATATAATAGGAATTGTAGAAGAAAAAATTGCCCGTGCGACAATTTCTTCATTGAAAGCCCATAATTCTTCAATAGATCCTCCTCCTCGTCCAACAATCAATACATCTACTTCTTTTCTCTCATTCGCCGTCTCAATCGCTGATACAATAGATGGAGCTGCAGCGTCCCCTTGAACTAATGCGGGATAGATGATAATTTTCGCAATTGGAAATCTCCTTCTAATGGTCGTAATAATATCTCTAATTGCTGCTCCTGTTGGTGATGTAATGACACCTACTGTTTTCGGGTACGAAGGAATGGGTTTTTTTTGTTCTATAGAAAATAAGCCTTCCTTACTTAATTTTTCTTTTAACTGTTCAAACGCTAAATATAGCGCACCTATTCCTTCAGGTTCCATTTCCTTAACGTATATTTGATACTGACCACTGTATTCATAAACACTAATTTCTCCACGAACTAATACAGTCATCCCATTTTCCGGTTCAAACTTTAGCCTTCGCGTTTGAGAAGAGAACATTACAGCTAATATTCGTGCTTTATTATCTTTTAATGTGAAATATAGATGTCCACTTGAATGTCTTTTAAAATTGGAAATTTCCCCTTTCACAAAAATATCTTGTAAGTGAGGATCGAAGTCGAATTTCCGTTTAATATACTTTGTTAGAGCATGGACCGATAAATATTGATTGTTTGCCATTCTTAAGCTCCTCTTATACCTTGATTGCTTACTTATCTTCTACTTTTTTCCTTATAATTAGTTTACTAAAAATAAAGAAACACGTCATTAAAAATCAACAGGGTAATGATTTAGTTGAATTTATTCGTTACTCAAAGAAGTAGTAAGGATAGGATTATAATTGAAGAGTGCATTTTTCATAGACACGCACGTATTTAGAAAAGAAACCTCACTTACAAAGGAAATCTTTTTAAGTGAGGTTTCTTTTTACAGTTTTGCAGCTTTTACTGTGTTTGCTAAAAGCATTGTGATTGTCATTGGCCCGACTCCACCAGGGACTGGCGTTATGTATGAAGCTTTTTGCTTCACTTCATCAAATAATACGTCACCACATAGTTTTCCATGTTCATTACGATTCATCCCTACGTCAATGACGACTGCACCCTCTTTTACATAATCAGCTGTAATTTCATATGGTTGTCCAATTGCGCTAATTAAAAGGTCTGCCTGCCTTGTAATGGAAGGTAAATCTTTCGTTTTCGAATGACAATAAGTAACTGTAGCATTTTTATTAAGTAATAGCTGTCCCATCGGCTTTCCAACAATCGTACTCCGCCCTATTACTACCGCATGTTTACCAGTTAAATCAAACCCAATTTCTTCTAACATCTCGATAATTCCTAATGGTGTACATGGTACAAAAGATTCTTCACCGATAACTAATTTCCCTACATTATAAGGATGAAAACCATCTACGTCTTTTCGTGGATCAATTGATTTAATCACTTTATTCGGATTAATATGATTTGGCAATGGTAATTGGACTAAAATCCCATGAATATTCTTGTCCTCATTAAGTTCAGCAATTGTGTTTAACAGAAATTCTTCCGTAATCGTTTCATCGTATTGGATTAATTCAGAATGCATTCCGATTTCCACACAAGCCTTTTGTTTATTACGTACATATGTTTGACTTGCTGGGTCATTTCCTACTAGTATAACTGCTAAACCCGGAGTCACTCCTTCTTTTTTTAGTCCATCCACAGTTTGGCTAAGTTCTCGCTTTTTTTTCGTTGCAATTGCTTTTCCATCAATTATTTGTCCAACCATTGTTTCTCCCCCTATAACAATTCAAGTTATTCGATTTTATTTAAAACCTTTGATAACACACCATTTATAAATTTACTTGATTTTTCATCCCCAAAACGTTTTGCTATTTCAATGGCTTCATTTATTGTTACAGTATTTGGAACATCCATATATTTCATTTCATAAACAGCAATTCTTAGTAGATTACGATCCACATTTGCTAAACGTTCAAGAGACCAGTTTTCTAGGTATTCAGCTATTGTTTGGTCAATTTCATTTAAATGGTTTAACGTACCGAAAAATAGCTCTTTAAGAAAGCCATCATCTTTTTCGTTCCCAAGTACGTGAAGGTATGCACTTTCCTTATCTGTTTTGCCTACATCTACTTGAAACATTGCTTGTAAGGCTTTTTCTCTTGACGCTCTTCTATTCATATTAAAAATACTCCTTTTCAGTCATTTATGTTTTAAGATTCTTATGTACTCTTTTGGAATTTGTACGACATTATTTTAGACTACACAAAATAATAGCATAAATGATTAAAAAAAGGAATTTCTCAAAAGGAATATCGATTTTTATACACATCTTATCATAGGAGTATATGTAAATAAAAAAAACTCAGGACTTGAGCCTTTAGGTAACCATAGTAACTAGAGTTCGCCGATAAACTTTTTCCGCAGCGATGTAATGCTCGTAGCCTTCCTTATGCGCTAATGCGTAGTAGCAAGTAGAAATTGGAAAATTTATACTTGCTTATTAACTAAAAAAGCAGGGAATGATCCTGCTTTTTTATTCTGCTTCGATTGAATTTGTCTCGTCTTTTTGAATATCGAAATTAACATTAACAACATGAATATTTACTTCATCAGTTTCTAGCCCAGTCATGTTAAACAATGCTTGACGAATATTGTCTTGAATGCTTTGGGCAACTTTTGGAATAGAGACTCCAAAGTTTAATACACAGTACACATCAATTTTAATTTCATTGTTAGTAAGGTCTACTCGAATCCCTTTACCATGGTTCTTCTTACCTAAACGTTCTACAACTCCAGTAGCAAAACTTCCCCGCATCGTTGCAACACCATCAATTTCAGATGCGGCTATTCCTGCAATCACTTCTATTACTTCAGGAGCAATTTCAATTTTTCCTAAGCCATCCTGAGTCATTTCTAACACATTATTTTCTGGCATTAACTACACCACCTTATGCTTTATTATTCATTACATCATACATTTCTAAAAATTTCGTATTAAAATCCCCAGAAATAAATGCATGATGTTGTAAAACTTTTTGATGGAACGGTATTGTTGTAAAGATTCCATCAATAACAAATTCGCTTAACGCACGTTCCATTTTTTTGATTGCTTCTTCTCTTGTTGGAGCATGAACAATTAACTTAGCAATCATTGAATCATAGTATGGCGGAATGGAATAACCAGGATATGCTGCTGAATCCACACGAACACCAAATCCTCCTGGAGCTAGGTACATATTAATTTTACCAGGAGAAGGCATAAAATTCTTCTCTGGATTCTCCGCATTAATCCGACATTCAATTGCCCACCCATTAAAAGTGACATCTTCTTGTTTCCAGGATAGTTTCTCACCACTCGCTACAAGTATTTGTTCTTTTATTAAATCAATTCCAGTAATTAATTCTGTTACAGGATGTTCTACTTGAATTCGAGTGTTCATTTCCATAAAATAAAACTTTTGCTCCCTGTAATCATATATAAATTCTACCGTACCTGCACCTGTATAATCAACAGCTTTTGCAGCTTTCACGGCAGCTTCACCCATTTTATTTCGTATATCTTCGTTTAAAGCCGGTGATGGTGCCTCTTCGATTAATTTTTGTAGTCTTCTTTGAACAGAACAATCACGTTCTCCTAGATGGATTACATTGCCATAGTTATCTGCTAACACTTGAATCTCTACATGGCGAAAATCTTGAATATATTTTTCTAGATAAACGCCAGGATTACCAAATGCTGTGGCCGCTTCCTGTCTAGTTATGTTTATTCCTTTAACAAGTTCTTCTTCATTATTTGCAACACGAATTCCTTTTCCACCGCCACCTGCAGTAGCTTTAATAATAACAGGATAACCAATATCAGATGCTAGACTTAATGCATCATCAATTTCTTCGACGATTCCATTGGAACCAGGAACAATCGGGACACCAGCCTGTCTCATCGTCTCGCGAGCGACATCCTTTGTTCCCATTTTTGAAATAGCTTCTCCTGTTGGCCCAATGAACACAAGCCCACATTCTTTAACTAAGTTTGCAAAGTTTTCATTTTCGGCTAAAAAGCCATAACCCGGATGAATGGCTTCACAACCAGTTAATTTCGCTGTACTTATAATGTTAGCTATATTTAAGTAACTATCTTTCGATGGATTAGGCCCAATACAATACGCCTCATCAGCCATCTGCACATGGAGGGCTTCTTGATCAGCCGTAGAGTATACAGCGACTGTCTGAATATTAAGTTCCTTGCAGGCACGTATAATTCGAACTGCGATTTCCCCTCTGTTCGCAATTAATATTTTCTTCAACACAAGTACCACCTCTTAATCTACTTTTACTAAAAACAGAGGTTGGCCAAATTCAACTAATTGACCATTTTGGACAAGGACTTCCACAATCTCCCCGTCAATATCTGCTTCGATTTCGTTGAACAGTTTCATTGCTTCAACGATACAAACAACAGAGTCGCTCTTCACTTTTGTACCAACTTTTACATACGGCTCTGCGTCTGGAGATGGTGCCGAATAAAAGGTACCAACCATTGGTGATATAATTTTATGTAAATTTTCATCCACGACAACTTTTTCTTTTGTCTCATCCATCTTTTCTTCTATCAGTTGTGCTTTTAGCTCAGCAGTTGTTGGTCTTTCTTCCTGCTGTACATTTTTTGCAGCAATTGAATCTTGTTTTATTTGAACTGGTGTATCAACTACTTGCATTTGAGTGGCCTGATTTTTCTTCATGGATAGTTTTATACCATCAGATTCATATTTGAATTCATCGATATTTGATTGGTCTACAAGTCTAATTAATTCACGAATTTCTTGAACTTTTAACATGGTTACACCCCTTTATTTTATGACTAGCTATTAATAGTATACAATAAAATTTTACTGGAGTATATTCCGAATGACAAGAGGATTTGTCTTTAATTTAAGAAAATTGTTTTTTTAAAAGAGAATGAGACTGGGACAAAACTCCAGTAAAATAAAAATTAAGGCGTTGGAGCTTACACTAAAAAGTGTAGACCCAACGCCTTTTTTGTCACAATTCTAGTAAACAAAAAGGGCACCTTTTGATAAAATTAAAGTGACGAAACAATAATTTTGGAGGTGCCCTTATGTTTAAACATTATAACATGAATCAAGTAGTTTTACCGCTAAATTTAGAAATTAAGTTGAAAGAAAACGATATTGCTTTTGCGATCAATGATCTTGTCGAGAGTATTCCCGAAGAAGCTTTCGAGGACTTCATACGACAAACCGGCCGTCCCGCGTATCATCCTCGTATGATGTTGAAAGTCATTTTGTGTGGATATACGCAATCCGTGTTTTCCGGCCGTAAAATAGAAGCTTTATTACAGGATAGTATCCGCATGATGTGGCTGGCTCAAGGACATGAACCTAGCTATCGCACCATCAATCGCTTCCGTTCTAATCCACTCATTGAAAACATCCTACGTGAATGCTTTGTCCAGTTCCGAAATCAGCTCGTGGAAAAGGAATTGATTGAAGAGGAAGCCATTTTTATTGATGGTACAAAAATTGAAGCAAACGCAAATAAGTTCACCTTTGTATGGCGGAAGTCCATTGAAAGATATAGTGATAAGCTAATTGAAAAGTCCAATCAACTGTATGATGAGCTGCTAGAGAAGGAGATCATCCCAGCAATAGAGCGAGAAAAGGAAGAGGAACTTTCCGTCAAAGAAATGGAAGAAGTAGTCGAAAAGTTAGACGAGAAAATCGAGGAATATAATAAAAAGATTGAAGTATCTGAAGTTGGGAGTGAACGGAAAAAGCTCCGTTCCGAACGCAAATTACCCATACAATCTCGGAAGCAATGGATGGATTACATTACTCGCAAACAAAAGTATCAAAACGATATGGAGATTTTCGGTGATCGCAATAGTTACTCAAAGACGGACCCAGATGCGACGTTTATGCGCATGAAGGACGACTACATGAAGAACGGTCAATTGAAAGCTGGTTACAATGTCCAAATTGCGACGGAAGGTCAATATGTGCTCGCTTACGATGTTTTCCCAAACCCGACCGATACACGCACTTTAATTCCTTTTCTCGACACGATTGAAGAAAACTTTTTCGAGCTTCCGGAATTCATTGTCGCGGATGCAGGATATGGTAGCGAACAGAATTATGAAGATATCATCGAGAATCGAAATCGAACGCCACTTATTACATACAATCAATATCGAAAGGAGAAGAAAAAGAAGCATAAGGACAACGCTTTTCATGTAGATAATTGGGAATATAATGAGGACGAAGATACTTTTCTGTGCCCAAATGGTCGGAAAGTACGATTTAGCCATCATTCCAAACGAACAGACAGGTACGGATTCACCCGTGAATTTAAAGTGTACGAGTGTGAGGACTGTTCGGATTGTCCACTCCGCGATTTATGCACGAAAGCAAAAGAAGGGAACAACCGAAAAGTCTACATAAATGAAAAGTGGGAGTCCCAAAAAGAATATGTACGTACGAAGCTTTCAGACGAGAAAACTGGTGAAATTTACGGAAAACGTAAAATTGATGTAGAACCAGCGTTCGGTTTTCTGAAGGCTAATTTAGGTTTCACTCGTTTTTCCGTCAGAGGAAAACAGAAAGTGAAAAATGAATTAGCCTTTGCGTTGATGGCGGTGAATATGAGAAAAGTCACCGCCATCAGCGGTAAAATAGTGACGAGAAATGGAAAAACCCCACAAAAAAGGTTCCAAGCAAATTTTTTATTGCCTGGAACCTTTTTATATACTACTTTTGGCTAGTTATGTCCCAGCCTCATATTGATATATCTTGCATTTTTTATTCGTTTATTTTATCTCATTTTCTCCTTGGAAAGCAACAGTTGGTGTAGAGTTACCCATTTCTTTTTTTACGATTTTAATAATTTCATTCGCGTTTGCTTTAGACGGTTCTTTTCCTTTTACAGTAATTAACACTTCTGATTCATCTGCTTGAACTAAGGCATCCTCATAACCTAGTGTTTGAATAATTAAGTTTTCGACAAACTTTTCCTTTTCAGCAATTTGTTGAAGCCGGTTCATTTCATCCTTTGCCTCACTTCTTTCTTCTACAGGTAGTTCAGTTGAGCCTGCAACTTGTTGTAATTCTTCATACTTTTTACTCCGTTCATCTTGCATTTGGAGACGAATTTCTTCAAATACTTCATCTTTCGCATCTGTAATTGTTGTATTTTCCGTTTTCATTCCTGCATTTTCTTTCTTTGCATCTTTACCTTTTGCCTTTTCTTCTTGACCTACATCAACATTTGCTAAATTATTATTTGTTGGCTCTGCGGTAATATAGTAGACCGACAATACAACAACTAAACTAAGCATCGTTAATAACCAGACCGTTTGCTTTTTTAACATCATTTTATTTCCTCCTTGTTATCACAATTCTTTATATAAATTTAATTATTTATTTTTTAGCAAGTACGGAAACTCGGTGGCTTGGAACATCTAATGTTCTCATTACTGCTTCAATAATTGCTTTCTTTACTTGTACATTTTCTGCACCTTTCGCAACAACTAAAACACCACGAATTACTGGTTTTTTTGTTTCAGATACTAATGGAACTTCTTTATCTCCTTCACGGATGACTACAATTTGTTCTTCCTTTGAATTATCTTCAACTTCTCTTTTACCACCATTTGAGTCCGTTTCACTCGTAATTTGCTTTTTATTAATTATATTTTTCTCATATACAACTTGCTCAGTTGAGTCTACGTTCACAACAATCGATATATCACCAACACCAACAATTGATTCTATCGCTTCTTTTAACTGATTTTCATAATACTCTTCATAGTCGCGCATTGTGGAGGGTTGGCTTTTTTTACTGCTACCAAAAACTTCAGCTTCCTCATCTTCATTTGTATTTGAAGTAACTGCCACAGGGTTAGAGGATTGATTTTTATCTTTTTGCATAAAATTACCGAATAACATGATAGAGATTCCTACAATAAGAATAATCATCATATAATGCTTCTTCTCAAGCTTTTGTTTTTCTTCGCCATTTTTTTGGAATAAATTTTTTATCATGGAAAAAGGTCCTTTATTTTTACTCATCCTCCCTCATTCCCCCTTTCAATCGTTATTTGTAATTTTGATTCATCTACCCCCCATTGTTCAGCAAGGAAGTGCTTAATAGGTTTCATATCTTCAGTGTAAGATTCACGATTCCTATCGTCTCCTAAATGAATGCTAACCTCTTCAACTGGAGTAACTGTTTGATTTTCCCCTGTTTCTACTTTGCTTTTCAATGAAACTTCAATACTTTCAAGATTATTGAATAGATCTTCCATAGAAGTTGTTGATTGTCGTTTACTATTTAAATTAAGCTGTATATTTTTAAATTGTAAATGAAACTTATCCATCAACTCCTTTTCTGTTAACTCCTCTAATTGGACAGCCGTTTGTTTTAAAATATATGCATGTTGTTCTGCTTGTATTTCTATTTTCTTATTTTCTATAGAATTTTCTAAAGAAATATTTTCCTGATCGATACCGATTCCAGTTTTCTTCAGTACCTCATCAACATCAGTCGACAATAGTTTCAATAGGGGCGATAGAAAAATAATAATTAATAATAAGCCAATAACCATTTTCACGTATTTTTGTAGCCCAGTTTGAGGCAGCAACAATTCCACAATGACTGCTAGTAAAATGAACAAGATAATGTTTGTAATCCAACTTGTAAGAAATTCCATCTAATCACCCGCCTATCGAACCATCATCGTTATATTTCCTGCAACGACGATGACAGTTAAGCTTAAAAAAAACATAATAGATACAATTGCTAATGCAGCAAATAAGTAAATAATACTTTTCGAAATAACGTCGAGACAAGTTATAATGGGACCTCCACCTAATGGTTGCAATAAGGCAGCAGAAAATTTATAAATAAAGGCAATAATCAATATTTTCACTGCAGGAAACAATGTTATGAGTAATAAAATCCCCACACCTGCAATACCTACTGTATTTTTTAACAATACAGAAGCACTAATAACTGTATCAGCCGCATCTGTAAACATTCTTCCGACAACAGGGATGAAGTTGCCTGTAACAAATTTCGCTGTTTTTATTGCAACACCGTCAGCCACCGCAGTTGTAGATCCTTGAATAGAAACTACGCTTAAAAATACGGTCATAAATATACCTAACAAACCAATACTCCAATTCCTTAATAGACCTGCCAGTTGTGTTACTTTATATTGACTTGTCAATGTACTTACAATACTTAAAAGGACAGATAAAAATAATAAAGGAAGGACAATTTTATCAACGAACAAACCACTAACATTTGTTAAAAATAATATAACTGGATGAAAAAAACTTGCCGATATTACACCGCCTCCCGTTGCAATTAGGGCGAGTAAAATTGGAATAAAGGCGATGGTAAAATGAATCATATTTTGAATGGCATTCGATGCATACTGGATTGCTACATGAAAGCTATTTAGGGCAATAATCATTAAAACCATAAAAACAATAGAATAAGCAATCTTGGAAACAGTTGTTGTCTCAAATGCATTTTGTAATGACTGAAGAAACATACTAAAGATAGTTAACATAATTAAGGTAACAATTAATTTTCCATTAACGACCATCTCATGAAAAATGAATTTAAACGTACCCGTTGCCCAGTTTTTAAAAGAGAATTCATCCACACCTTTTATATAGTCAACTAAACTCCCTTTTTCTAATTCTGGCAAAAAGCCCCCATACTCTTTCATAATTTGATCCCAAAATGTTTGAATTTCACTCAAATCAAGTTTATCTATTTGTTCATTGACAAGATCTACTGCTGTGTTAGAATTTTCCTGTAATTCTTCACCATTCGTTTCATTGGCGAAAGATATGCTTGTCCACAGGAAAAATATTCCGATTGCTAGGAGCAATGATTTAAATAATGTACTTTGCTTCATCTTTTCACCTCAATGTACGAGCATAACTTCTTACTATATCTATTACAAAGTCATTAACAAAGGTTCATTTCTAGCTACAGTAAATATCTTCTATGATGGAATCATTTTTAATATCATTTCAATTAAAACAGTCAATATTGGAACCGCCATGGCCAAAATAATAATTTTCCCTGCCATTTCAATCTTTGAAGCAATTGAACCTTGCCCCGCATCTTTTGTTATTTGAGCGGCAAATTCAACAATATATGCGATACCAATGATTTTTAAGATTGTTTCAACATAAACAGAGTTAACTTTCGCTTGAATCGCAATCCTTTCGATCATTTGAATGACACTATAAATTTGATCGATTAGAAATAAGAAAATAATACATCCAGTAAACACTGTTAATAAGAAGGCAAAATTTGCTTTTTGTTCTTTCAAGACTAAGGCAAGAAATGTTGCCACTAACCCTATGCTGACAATTTGAAGGATATCAATCGATAATCCCCCCTCTAATTGTTAAATAAAAATACTGATTTTATTTTTTGAAACAAGTCATTTACGATTGTTGCAACTTGAAAAAGGATATAAATAAAACCGAAAAGAGTAACCCATTGGGCATATTCTTTTTTACCCACTTGATCGAGTATCGTCACTAAAAATGCGACAACAATCCCCACACCCGCTATTTTAAAGATCACATCCACATCGATGCCCATCGTATTTCCTCCCTATTCCTTTTACATCAGCAAGATTATGATGAACAGTCCTGATAGGAAACCTAAGTTTCTCATCATCTTTCCATAAGATGCTTGTTTTTCTCTTGCCTCCACTTCTTCTCTTTCTAAGTGAACTAACGTTAGTTGAATTTGTTTCTGCTGTTGAATACGATCATGCCTCCCTAACGTTTCTCCAAATTGTTTCAAAATTTCAAGTTCAGTTTTTTTTAGGTTCGTTTTATTCCACACCCTTTGTAAACTTTGGTCCCATGCAGTTTTTGCCGTTGTCTCATTATTTAGTAAGAGCATCGAAAAGTCTTCAAAGAGTCGATTAATTGGATAATCAATTTGACTAGCAATTCTTCTAGAAGCGTCATGAAGTGGAGCATGTCCAAACATGATTTCCGCTTCTAAACTTTGTAATGCTGATTTTAATAATCTTAGCTGTTTTGTTCTTTCTGTATAGCTTCTCGATATTTCAAACCCAATCCAACTTGTGGCAATTAATATAAAAATCCCACCAATTAGCTTTAACATTCGTTTAACACTCGCTTTTGTAAAATTTTATTTCCGTTTTCATCTTTTATCGCAGAAATCACACCTGGACCACTATCTCTTCGTAACTCAATATATCTTTCAAAAATTTTTTGTTTGAGAATGGGCTGTAATGTCGGCCGCTTCAACAAGTCTTCATATGATTCCCCGTGTGTCGTCATGAACAAACGAATTCCTGCATGTACTGCTTCAAGGATTGCTTCTGTATCTTCTTTCCTCCCAATTTCATCAACAATAAGGACCTCAGGGCTCATGGAACGAATCATCATCATCATTCCTTCAGCTTTTGGACAAGCATCCATCACATCAACCCGCACACCAAAAGTGAGTTGTGGCACGCCCCCAACGCAGCCAGCTATTTCACTACGCTCATCAATGATACCAACTTTTTTTGGAGGTATATTTTTATTAGGGTTCCCAGTCGAAATTATTCTTGCAAAATCTCTTAGCAATGTTGTTTTACCTGTTTGAGGAGGGCCGATAATCATCGTATTTTTCCATTTACCTTGATACATATATGGAACCCAATGGTTAGCAACCCCAATTTTTTCCCTCGCAATTCGAATATTAAATGAAGAAATATCTCGAATCGCTTTCACATGACCTTCGTCAAGGATAACCCTACCAGCTAGTCCAATTCTGTGACCACCTTCAATCGTGATATAGCCTTTTTTCAATTCCTCGTCCAATGTATACAATGAATGCTGACTAATTTTATTTATAAAATGTTCCGCATCTTTTGTTTGCACAATATATGGAAGGTATTGGACTTTTTTATTGGCGATTATTTCAATTGGTCGATTAATTCGAATTCGGAGTTCCTCAATATTTTGAAGGATATCATGTGGAACATGCATTAACTGGTCGGAAATCGCATTCGGCAAATAAGGTATGACTTTTTCCATGTTTATTACCTCTTTCAAAAGTAATCTGTCCACTACTTCTTACTTAAAATGTATTTAAAGACCATCATAAGTATGACAACTATTCTATTATTAAAACTTGTTATTTTTTCTATTGATTCTGTAAAGGGATGTATTCAATTAAGGAGTAGAGTTTAAAGAGGATCTATTTTATTGGCTCTATAATAAATGTTGGGGTTAATAAAAGATTCAAAAAAAAGAGACACACGACTCCTAATTTCCTTTTATACTTGAATTGACAGAAACAAGTTAAAGAAAGGGAGTCGTGTGCAAATGAATAATAACATAATTATGCCAGGATTAGAAGACGTAAAAATACTAAAAGTGGAACAAATGGATGACAGATTAGCGTTGTTTGTTGAAATGGAAGCACGCACACATACTTGTCCTAGATGTGGTGCCAAAACACGACAAATTCATGATTATCGAATGCAGAAAATCAAGCATTTAAAGTGGTTTGAACGCCTCTGCTATATCTTTTATAACAAGAGACGATATCGTTGTGATGCTTGCGAGAAGAGGTTTCCTGAGAAAAACAATTTTGTGGAGCGTTATAAACGGTTTACCAAAGAGTGGAATCAGGCTGTAAACGTGAGAAGTGTTCAAGCCAAAACATTTAAGGAACTAGCTCAACAATATGGTACTTCGATTTCAACGGTTATAAGACGATTTGATGCATTTGCCGAAAATGAAGTAGGGGAAGTTAAGGAACTCCCGAGAGTAATCGCTATAGATGAGTATAAAGGGGATACCAAAGAAGGAAAGTATCAGTTAATCATCGCAAACGGAGATACAAGAGAGCCTTTGGATATATTACCGAATAGAAAAGGAAAAACAATATCACAATACTTACGAAAGTATGGGGCCAATGTAGAAATAGTCATTATGGACATGAGCCATTCCTTTAAATCGGCTGTACGAAAGGCCTTAGATCATCCACTAATTATAGCCGACCATTTTCATTTTTGTCGCTATATCTATTGGGCACTTGATAAAGTAAGAAGGCGGATTCAGTCAGATTGGAATGATTATGACCGGAAAAAGTGTAAAAAAATGAGATATGTATTTTACAAAGATAGTGCGAAACTAACCGAAAACGAGAGATGGTACCTAGATCGATACCGTGGTATGTCGAAGGAACTAGATATGGCGTATCAATTAAAAGAGGCTTATTGTGAATGGTTCAAACAAGCGAAAGAAAATGGTTCAGAAGGTATGCGTAAAACCAAAGAAGGCTTAAACACGTTTTATCAGTTAGTTAGAGATACTGGAGTGCAGGAATTTCTACGCAGCATACGGACGTTTAAAAACTGGGAAAAAGAAATTTTAAATAGTTTTATGTATAGCTATTCTAATGGATTTCTGGAAGGAATAAATAACCACACAAAGGTAATAAAACGGAATGCGTATGGTTTCAGAAACTTCAAACGAGCAAGAGCTAGAATATTGTTATCACACAAGTATAAAGGAATAGGGGTCCATCTAGGCTAGAAATAATCCCCCTTTTATTGTAGGTATGAATTTTATTTCATACCTACAATAAAAGGTCACCAAGCGAAAGCGCGGTAGCTTAACCCCAACATTTGACAAAGAACCATTTTATTAAAGAAATGAAACTTATTTACATAAAAAAAGAACCTTGAACAGTTGTCAAAGTTCTTATCTTACGACTATTAAAGTTCCTTATGCTCTAGAAACATATGAACCATCAGATGTATTAATGATTAAGCGGTCACCAACGTTAACAAAGAATGGTACTTGAACAACAAGGCCTGTTTCAACGGTAGCCGGCTTGGAACCACCTGAAGCTGTATCACCTTTAATCCCTGGTTCAGTATCTGTTACTTCTAATTCAACCGTATTTGGTAGTTCAACACCTAATGTTTCACCTTGAAACATCATAATATGAACTTCCATATTTTCTTTTAAAAAGTTCAATTCGTATTCGATTTGACTAGCAGGAAGTTCTACTTGTTCATAGTTCTCTGTATCCATGAATACGTGTGAATCTCCACTTGCATATAAATATTGCATCGTACGGTTATCAATTTGCGCTTTTTCTACTTTTTCACCGGCACGGAATGTTTTTTCTTGTACTGCTCCTGTACGAAGGTTACGTAGTTTTGAACGTACAAATGCTGCACCTTTTCCTGGTTTTACGTGTTGGAAGTCAAGTACGCGCCAAATTCCTCCATCCACTTCAATCGTAAGACCTGTTTTAAAATCATTTACTGATATCATGTATTTTCCTCCTGATCATTACAAAATAATAAGTTCTTTTGTTGAATGGGTAAGTGGTTCATTACCCTGATCGGTTATGACTAAGTCATCTTCAATTCGAACGCCACCTAAACCTGGTACATAAATTCCTGGTTCGCACGTTACAACCATGCCTGGTTCAAGAATAATATCCGAGTTTTTGGAAAGTGCTGGGCCCTCATGGATTTCCAAACCAATTCCATGGCCAGTCGAATGGCCAAAATCATCACCGTGACCGTGTTCTGTTATGTAATCGCGCGTTATTGCATCCGCTTCTTTACCAGTAATTCCTGGACGAATTTGTTCCATTCCTTTTAACTGTGCATCTAAAACAATTTGATAAATTCTTTTTAATTCCTCACCAGGATCACCTACTGCAATCGTACGGGTTATATCTGAAACATACCCATTATAATAGGCACCGTAGTCCATTGTGATCATATCACCTTTTTCAATCACTTTACTAGAGGCAACACCATGAGGTAAAGCAGAATTTAGCCCTGACGCTACAATTGTGTCGAAAGAAGATGACGTCGCTCCACATCTTCTCATGAAAAATTCAAGTTCATTTGCTACTTCTAATTCAGTCAAGCCTGGACGGATAAAGTCTAAAATATGTTTAAAAGCTGCATCGGCAATATCACAAGCCACCTTTATTATATTAATCTCTTCTACCGTCTTAATCAACCGTAATTTTTCCACTACTCCACGGACTGGGATTAACGTACCTTCAATCTCTTTATCATATACTTGATACATGGCATAGGTGATATCTTCTTCTTCAAATCCTAATTGTTCGATTCCCTTCTCTTTACAGATGCGAGCAACCTCTTTTGGAATTGGACCAACATGTTGAACGATCTCAAATCCAACCGCTTGTCTTTTCGCTTGCTCAACATATCGGAAATCTGTTATGAAGTACGCGTTGTCTTCTGTTATCAATGCTACTCCAGCCGTGCCAGTAAAATTCGCTATGTAACGACGATTATATGGATTCGTAATTAATAATGCTTGTATACCGATATGACTAAATTCATTACGAAGACGCTCTAATTTTTTCATAGATTATTCTCTCCCTTTTCACATTAACAACCTATATTCTACCATATAATGTATGACTTTACAGAGAAACTTGTAAGCCAATATACAAGTTATTTAATAATTATAACTCATTTTGTTCTTTCTTTTCTTGATATTCATATGATATCGAATAACCAACAAACATACCGAATAATAAATATAAACAAAAAGTAGTAAGAATTGTATTACGATCTAACTTTGTTATTGGGTTAAAACCTGGGAATAAAGGATTTAATATAATGAATACGACAAGAAAGAGAACCGTTCCGTATGCAAGACTAACCCACATTTTCGAAAATTTTTTTAATGTAAAGTAGTATAGGAATGCTGCAACAACTCCTAAAACACCTAGCACAATTAACGAAATGATCACGCCAATCCAGCCTGTTTTCCACTCTCCTACTGCCCACGGTTCTAAAACTGTACTCGGTCTGATCTCTGTAAAATTAAAATAATATGCGATATAGCTAATTGCCCCCCAAAATACACCACCGATAAAACCGGTTATGGCAGAAGTTGTTGCAAGTGACATTGGTTTAGCATGTTGATTTTGTTCTAATTTTGCTTTTCCCACAAAAAAACACCTCCAATAATAGTATGTCCTGATTAATTGTGTTTTTTCATGAATTATCCGCATTAATGTAGAGCTTTCTGCTATTTTTTTGTAAAATATAATTAGGGGATTCATATATTTTTACTTACTTATTTTATGAGATAATTTGTTATGATTGATGTTTAAAATATAAACTTTTTGCTTATGATGCTTATAGGAGGTGGTCCTGATGAATGGAAAGTTATCAAAGTATTTAACAAGTTTCATTTTTTTATTAGGAGTTATCGGTCTCCTCGTTTTGCTATTTAACGAACCTATCCGCTTAGTTCGGTATATTGTAGGAAGTATAATAGTAATTG
This sequence comes from Bacillus andreraoultii, assembly GCF_001244735.1. Taxonomy (GTDB): domain Bacteria; phylum Bacillota; class Bacilli; order Bacillales; family Caldibacillaceae; genus Caldifermentibacillus; species Caldifermentibacillus andreraoultii. Next base: position 1,426,060 of record NZ_LN868937.1, on the reverse strand, counting down.
GAATCGTTTACTTTGTTATGAAAAGATTTATGTTTTCGAATCAATCCATTAAGAAGGAACAAAAAGCATTTATAAAGGCAGCCAGGCAATCCAAAAAAAGAACAAAAAAAGGGGCCAAGCAGGCAAATATTAGAAAGCAACAAGCTTTACGAAAAAGATATGCATCTAATGCCCACTTGACAGTCATCGAAGGAAAAAAAGGGAAGAAAAAAAATCGTGCTCTTCATTAATCTTTTAATTTTCGCTCCATTCGTATAATTAAAAAGTCCATTTTTTTAAAAAGTTTAACGTTCGTTCTCTACCGAGTTCAATTAAATTTGATTTCCCTTCTTCTGTTATTCCAAATTCAGTCGTTAGAAGACCATCTGTTGGGATAAATATTATATTCTTCACATGCTTTTGAGAAATATATCGTGAATCATGGGCATCTTTCATCGTTGAAAATAAAGCTTCGAACATTTGAAGAGCATTTTTTATCTCCTTTGGGGGGCGCTCATTATTATTTGGGCTAAGTTTTATTCCGAGTACTGGGCGTTCCTTAATCACATTTTCTTGGTCAAATAACCACATTGGGAAATTACTAAGCACACCACCATCAACGATGATAATTTTACGTTGATTCATCTTGATACGAACTGGTTCAAAAAAGTAAGGTAAACTACAACTCATGCGAATTGCTTTTGCAATTGGAAAGCTTTCAAAAGGAATATTGTATTTATAAAGATCATTAGGGAGAACGAGGATACGACCATTAGATAAGTCTGAAGCAATAATTCGTAATACACCAGGAGGAAGATCACCAAACGTTCGTACACCTTTTTTTTGTAATGTTTGATCAAACCAGTTTTCTAACGCTTGTCCTTTGTACATTCCAAGTCGCCAATAAATGGGTATCCATTTCAATACTTTGAGCGGTATGAAGGTTTTCGGCTCATCAAGCATCATTGTTAATTCTAATTTATCCAACTCCTCATACATTTCCTCACTATTAAACCCTGCAGCAATGAGCGCGGCAATAATTGCACCAGCACTCGTACCTGCTACACGTTTAAACTTAAAGCCTTTTTCTTCTAAAGCTTGGTAAGCACCAATATAGGCTAACCCTTTAATCCCACCACCTGAGAATACCCCGTCAATATACATTTGTAACCGCCCCCGTATCGTTATTCTTTGACAAACGAAAGTCGGAAATAAACATTTTACTTTATCATTCAATATTAATCGTTTCGTCTTGAAAATAGTACTGTTGGCAAGCTTTTTTATGAAAATTTCAAGATTATGTTGAAGAATTTGTTTGATTTCATTCTTTTTAATTCCCATTTTCATCATTTTATCATTTCATTTGTATACCTTTTGACTTATTAACGTCAAATGTTAAACATTTAAGTTTCAAAACTATAAGCGAACTAGACAAAATATGATGTTTTATGATAAATTATTACAATGAAAATTGTTTTTTTTTATTTAATACACGTAAATCGATGAAGAGGAAAGTAGTTTTTGCTATCATCAGGTAGCGAGTCAGGGACGGTGAAAGCCTGGTGATGAAGCAATGTATGAAAAACACCTTTGAGATCTAACCGAATGGGATATCTTTAGTAGGCTTAGACGTTACCAGCACTTTAACGACTGGGAAAGCAATATTAGCTTTAAAGTTGGTCAGATGATGACAATTTGGGTGGTACCGCGGAAGTTTGCCTTTCGTCCTTTATGTTGGGGATAGAAGGCTTTTTTTGTAAAAAATTACCATTAGGAGGCTAACTATGATAAGGACTGTAGTAAAAGATTTATACAGAAATCAAGAAAATTACAAGGACAAAACGGTTCAACTTTCAGGATGGATTCGTACGCTTCGTGACTCCAAAACGATTGGATTTATGGAATTAAATGACGGAACATTTTTTAAAAGTGTACAAGTCGTTTTCGAGGAATCTCTTGACAACTTCAAAGAAATTACAAAATTACCAATCAGCTCTTCTGTATTAGTAGAAGGTGAATTTGTTTTGACACCAGAGATGAAACAGCCTTTTGAAATTAAAGCAACAAAAATTTGTATTGAAGGGTTATCAGACGGGGATTATCCTTTACAAAAAAAGAGACATTCCCTTGAATATTTAAGAACGATTGCACATTTACGTCCAAGAACAAATACCTTTTCAGCTGTTTTCAGAGTAAGATCTCTAGCGTCTTACGCCATACATAAGTTCTTTCAAGAAAAAGGATTTGTTTATGTCCATACACCGATTATAACCGGAAGTGATACGGAAGGTGCTGGGGAAATGTTTCGCGTCACATCAATGAATTTGAACCAGCTCCCAAAAACTGAAGATGGAAAAGTAGATGACAGCGCAGATTTCTTCGGTCAAGAAACGAACTTAACTGTTAGTGGTCAATTAAATGCAGAATCCTTTGCACTCGCTTTCCGAAATGTGTATACTTTTGGTCCAACCTTTAGGGCTGAAAATTCAAATACAGCGAGACATGCAGCAGAATTCTGGATGATTGAGCCAGAAGTTGCCTTTGCAGAATTACCAGATATTATGGATCTCGGTGAAGAAATGGTCAAGTATGTCATTCATTACATTTTTGAACATGCCCCTGAAGAAATGGCCTTCTTCAACCGTTTTATTGATAAGACGCTTATTGACAGATTAAAGAATGCAGTAGAATCTGATTTCGGCAGAGTTACGTATACAGAAGCTGTTGAATTGTTAAAAAACTCTGGTAAGAAATTTGACTACCCTGTTGAATGGGGAATGGATTTACAAACAGAACATGAACGTTATCTTAGCGAGGAAATTTATAAACGTCCTGTTTTCGTAACCGATTATCCGAAAGAAATTAAAGCATTTTATATGAGAGCAAACGACGATGGTAAAACAGTGGCTGCTACTGACCTATTAGTTCCCGGTATTGGTGAGTTAATTGGGGGAAGTCAACGTGAAGAAAGAGAAGATGTTCTTGCAAATAGAATTAAAGAGCTTGGAATGACGGAAGAAGACTACTGGTGGTATCTCGAGCTTAGAAAATACGGTGGTACAAAGCATTCTGGCTATGGAATTGGTTTTGAACGACTTGTTATGTACTTAACTGGAATGAAGAACATTCGCGATGTAATACCGTTCCCACGTACACCAGGAAATGCAGAATTTTAATTAAACTAAGTTTATACACGAAGACAGTAGAGTGCTTTGGCATTCTATTGTCTTTTTTGCTAATAGGAAGGATCTAGCAGCTACATCAAAGTCGAAAAACTTTCTTTCTCATCAAGCAAACCTTAGTTTCTTTGGTTGTCTAAAGGATCAAGTCCAAAGTTTTTTATCAATTCCTTCGATTTACAACCGAATTTTATCCTACAAAGTGACATTTTTCCTAGCACCCATAGCTCAATCTATTACAAAAGGGTAACGACTCAGCATGGAGTTGTTACCCTAATCTTCATTTCATACATTTTAAAAGGAATAAGAAAGTAAATATTATTCAATTCAACTTCTACTTTCTTAACGCATAAGGCAAAAGGAAAGCTTCTTGTTAATAAACATGTATTTTATTTTTGTCAAACTCCGCCTCTTTTTTCATCTTTAACAAGACAGCCAATCGGCGTTATTTTCATCGATACATCTGTTTAAAAACAGAATGATTTTATTTTAAGGTCACATACAATTCTTAACTGTTGATTACAAACCACATTTTAATTGAGCTCCGCAGTTATCACAAGTGTTGCAACCACCAATCTCTTTCACTTTTCCCTTGCGACAAACCGGACAAGTATCGCCAATTTCAGAACCAATTGTCACATCTGTTGAACGAAGATCTTGAATCGTTTCAACAAGTACAACTTTTGGTATATCATGATGATGTTCTTCTTGATGACTGTTTTCTTCAGCTTTCAATGTTAATACTTGGGAATCACGACTTCCATCAACATACACCGTTCCACCCTTTGCACCGCCATTGTAAAGACGTTCATATACTTTTTGTACTTGCTCTACTGTATATCCTTGTGGTGCATTAACGGTCTTGCTAATTGATGAATCAACCCAACGTTGGATCACACATTGAACATCGGCATGGGCTTCCGGTGCTAATTCCATTGCTGTAACGAACCAATTCGGTAATTCATCAGATGAAACTTCTGGATGTTTATCTAAATATTCTTGAACAATTTCTGCCTTCACTTCAATAAATTTACCAAGACGACCACTTCGATAATAGGTGAAGGAGAAGTAAGGTTCAAGACCCGTTGATACCCCAACCATTGTACCTGTGGATCCAGTTGGCGCAACGGTTAGCAAATGAGAATTGCGAATTCCGTTTTCTAGTATGGATTTTCTTATATCTTCAGGCATTTTCTTCATATAGCCCGTTTCGATAAAAGCAGCACGTAAACGATTTGTTTCTTCTTCGGTTTCACCAACTAAAAATGGGAAACTACCTTTTTCTTTCGCCAATTCAACAGATTCACGATAAGCTGTCGTCGCAATTATTTCAAACACTCTGTCGACAAGCTCATTTCCTTCACTAGATCCATATTCTTTTTCACAATAAATGAGTAAATCGGCAAGACCCATTACACCAAGACCTACCCGGCGTTCACCAAGCGCTTGTTTTTTATTTTCTTCTAAAAAGTATGGAGTCGCATTAATGACATTATCTTGCATTCTTACTCCGGTTCTAACCGTTTGTTTTAATTTTTCAAAGTCCACTTGTTTTGTTTCTCTATTGACCATATTTGCCAAATTTACTGCAGCTAAATTACATACAGAATATGGTGCGAGCGGTTGTTCTCCACACGGATTTGTTGCGACAACTTTTTGTCCGTAGGCGCGGGCATTTGTCATATCATTCGCATTGTCGATAAAGAAAATTCCAGGTTCTGCTGAATATGTTGCACAAATATTTATCAAATTCCATAATTCTTTTGCCTTGATTTTACGGTAAGTGCGAACACGAAACCCACTTTTTTCCCATTCTCGAACATCGCCGACTTCATGCCATTTTTCGTTATATTCTTTCATTTCTTCCGGATTATATCTCTCTACGTCCGGGAAGCGTAGTTCATATTCACTATCATTTTCAACAGCTTCCATAAATTCTTTTGTAATACATACGGAAATATTAGCCCCCGTTAAAAATTCTGGATTGTTAACATCATACGTTCCACCATCACGTAATTTTTCTTCAGCGTCTTCAATGATTTCTTTCGTAAATCCACCAAAGCCAGGAATATCTTTGAATCGAACAATTCCTTCGTACATTGTCCGCTCTTTTTCTTTTAACGGAATAAATTTCAATTTCTCTTCAGCAAGTTTTTTAATTTGTTCGTCTTCGGTATTTTCAATTAAGAATCGTAATATTCTTGGGTTTTGCATTTTCGATATGATAAATTCAATTATATCAGGGTGCCACGTTATTACCGTCCCTTTCAGGATATTACACTGCCTTTTTGCAGTCGGACTAGACTATATCATCACCCTCTAGCTCTCTAGTAGGGGTCGGGCGCTTATGGGAGATTATTGTTGGGACTCACTCCCTAGTCGTTGAACCTTCGCCATTACCTATGCCCAATGACGCTTGGCTGCGGATTGTCCAATGCTAACAATTTTTAAGCATTCACGCTCACCGTTTCCAGTCACGTTGTAGCTTGTTAGCCTCTAAGGATTTCCCCGCAATTCACCCGATTTTCTAGTCATTCATCTTCTGAATGACGCGGACTAACATCTAGACAAATTGTTCTTCTTTTCCAAATGTCTGTTCATTAATTTGTCACAATATTTCTTAATCCGCTAACATTATCATCTGAGCACCGCGTCTTGATCCACCTTGTTCAACAAGATGAGTTAGTTTCGCGATGTCATCTAACCATGAGACAGAACCACTTGATTTACCGTTTACGCCTCTTGCTAATGTATTTCGAGGTCTTAATGTCGAACCATTCGTACCAACTCCTCCACCTCGACTCATAATTTCCATTACTTTTTTCCGATGTTCAGAAATACCTTCACGCGAGTCTTGTACAAAAGGCATGACGTAACAGTTAAAATAAGTAACTTCCTTATTTGAACCAGCCCCGTAAAGAACACGACCAGCCGGGATGAAGTTTAACTGGACAAGCTCTTCATAAAACTTCCGGGTCCATTCTTGTCGTTTTTCCTCTGTGTCTTCAACTTCTGCAAGGCCTGTTGCATTCCGTTTAGCAATTTGTTCATAATAGATTTCTAGCGGTTTTTCAATAACATCCAATGATCGGGTAATGATACCTGATTCTCTTTCTTCTTCTGTATCCAGAACACCTCGATACTCTTCTTCTACTAATATAGAAGCTTTCTTTTGCTCCCAATCAATGTTTACAATGTAACCTAATCCTCTCGCTGGAAATTTAGGATCTTCTTTTACAGTTAACACAACAAAATCGCCTTCAGATAAAGTCAACTTTTCAGTGTCTTTAAATGAATAGCGATCGAGCATGACGAGTCTAGATACACCTTTAAATGTCGTTTTCATATCTTCCGTAATTGGATGAACTTGTGGAAAAAGACGAATCGCTTCATTCAGCTTTTTAGTATTTAGTTTTGGTGTCTCTTTAAATGCAACAGCCATACATCCATCTCCTTTATTAACATGATAAAATCACAATTCTAGTAAAAAACTAGTTATTTATTATACTTTTTACAATATCATATAAAGACTACATATTCAATATATAGTGCCGTAAAATATTTTTATCATCTATATATTGTGTTTAAAAGCATATTCGACTAATTTTGTCAAGACCTCCTAAAAAAAATGACTTTTAAACTATCTTTGTCGGTTTTAGTTTTTTCTTTCAACAAGAATAAATTCTATCAGACGTAATCATAAAAATAAAGTATTGAAACTCTAAAAATTGGTGGAAAAATGATTATGGATTCCCAAATTATTTTGCGTTCATCGCGTTTCACTTATATAATATTAATTAGTGCACAAGTATGAGTGAAAGGGGGAACAAACATGATATATGTCTTGATTATAATTATCTTTGCACTACTAGGTTATTGGTTATTTAATTATTTTTACCAAAAGAAAATAATCAACACATTAACACAAGAGGAATTTATTGAAGGTTACCGAAAGGCACAGTTAATTGACGTTCGTGAACCGAATGAGTATGAATCAGGCCATATTTTAGGTGCAAGAAACATACCATTAACACAATTAAAAATGCGGATGAAAGAAATCCGTCCAGATAAACCCGTCTATTTATACTGCCAAGGTGCGAGTCGAAGTGGTAGAGCGGCTCAAATGCTTTATAAAAAAGGTTACAAGCAACTATATCAACTAAAGGGCGGCTTTAAAAAATGGACAGGCCGAATTAAAGTTGGAAAATAAGTTAACGGGAAAGAAGTGGTGCTGGCAATACTCCAGTAACCGGTAACACATGCTACCCATATACCAACCCTTCTTAATACGAAATAAAATAACAACCGATCAACTAGAACGGTTGTTATTTTTTAAATTACTCTTTTATATAACGTAAAATCGGATTCCGGGCCGCTTTTGTTTCATCAAGTCGGCTAACAACTGTTGAATGTGGAGCTTCTTGAACAATTTCAGGGTTTTCCTCTGTCTCTTTTGCGATTTGAATCATTGTATCGATAAACGCATCTAATGTTTCTTTTGATTCTGTTTCTGTCGGCTCAATCATCATACATTCTTCCACATTTAATGGAAAGTAAATTGTTGGTGGATGAAACCCAAAATCCAGTAATCTCTTAGCAATATCTAGTGTACGAACTCCTAGTTTTTTCTGACGTCTACCACTGATTACAAATTCATGTTTACAATGACGATCATATGGTAAGTCATAGTAAGGTTCGAGTGAACGCATCATATAATTTGCATTAATCACTGCATTTTCTGTAACTTCTCGCAAACCATCGGGTCCCATTGTACGAATATATGTATACGCACGAACATTAATTCCAAAGTTGCCATAAAATGGTTTTACTCGACCAATTGATTGTGGTAGGTCGTAATCAAAATGGTAACTCTCATCACGCTTTACTAACACCGGCTTAGGCAAAAATGGAATTAAATCTTTCTTCACTCCTACAGGACCACTACCCGGACCTCCTCCACCATGAGGGCCAGTGAATGTTTTGTGAAGATTTAAATGAACAACATCAAATCCCATATCACCCGGTCGTGCTTTCCCCATAATTGCATTTAAATTCGCACCATCATAGTAGATTTTACCACCAACGCCATGGATGATTTCCGCTATTTCAACAATATCTTCCTCAAATAAGCCTAGCGTATTCGGATTTGTTAACATGAGTGCAGCCGTATCCGCTCCAACAACACGTCTTAAATCATCGAGATCTACAAGGCCATTTTCATTCGATTTAACTGTAATCGTTTCAAATCCTGCAACAGTTGCGGATGCTGGGTTTGTACCATGGGCTGTATCTGGTACAATTACTTTTGTTTTATGAAAATCTCCATTCGCCTCATGAAAGGCACGTATTAACATGAGTCCTGTCCATTCACCATGTGCACCAGCTGCCGGTTGTAATGTTACCTCGTCCATACCAGTAATCTCTTTTAATTGTTCCATTAAATCATACATTAATTCTAAAGAACCTTGAACAGTTCGTTCATCTTGAAGCGGATGAACATGAGCAAATCCAGGTAGTCTTGCCACATCTTCATTTATTTTTGGGTTATATTTCATTGTACAAGAACCAAGCGGATAAAATCCTGAATCAACGCCATGATTTCTCTTCGAAAGAGCTGTATAATGTCGCATAATATCAAGCTCGGAAACTTCCGGAAGATTTGGCTCTTCCATACGAATGTACTCATTTGGGATTAAAGATTCTATACCGACCTCAGGTACATCTCTTTCAGGTAATGAATAACCGATTCTACCGGGTTTAGTTATTTCAAAAATAAGCGGCATGTTTTCCTTATTCATGATAAGCACCCACTTCCATAACGAATTGATCAATTTCTTCTTTTGTTCGGACTTCAGTCACACAGATAAGCATTTGACCAGAGTACTTCTCATCTACATTTCCTAAGTCATACCCAGCAATCATACCTTTTTCTAACAAATGTTCCGACAAGTCGTGAATTGGTTTATCTAGTTTCACAACAAATTCATTAAAGAAGGGCCCTTCATAAGCAATTTCAATTCCAATTTCTTGAAATTTATTTTTTGCATAATTCGCTTTTTCCATATTTGCAATGGCCATTTCTCGAATACCTTTTTTTCCAAGAGCAGACATAGCTACACTCGCAGCTAATGCATTCAACGCTTGGTTCGAGCAAATATTTGAAGTCGCTTTTTCTCTTCGAATATGTTGTTCTCTTGCTTGTAAAGTTAATACAAAGCCACGACGTCCCTCTTCATCTATCGTTTGTCCTACTAATCGACCAGGAATTTTACGCATTAATTTTTTTGTTACCGCAAAGAAACCACAGTGCGGTCCGCCAAAAGATTGTGGAATACCAAATGGTTGAGCATCTCCTGTTACAATATCCGCACCAAATTGACCAGGAGGTGCTAAAATTCCTAAGGCAACTGGATTAGCAGATACAACAAACAATGATTTATTACCATGTATAATTGGTTCTAGTTCTTTTAAGCGTTCAATTCTACCAAAAAAGTTTGGGTATTGAACAAGTACTGCTGCAACGTCATCTGTTAACTGTGATTTTAAAACCTCCATATCGGTAACACCATTCGTTAGTGGGATTTCCTTTACTTCAATTTTTTGCCCTTTTGCATAAGTCTTTACAACATCTTTATATTCCGGATGGATAGCTTCAGATAAAAGAATGGTTCCTCTTTTCGTTTGGCCTGCTGCAAGCATAGCCGCTTCCGCTAGAGCGGTCCCACCGTCATACATCGATGAATTAGCAACATCCATTCCAGTTAATTCACAAATCATTGTTTGGAATTCAAAAATCGCCTGTAATTCCCCTTGAGAAATTTCCGGCTGATACGGTGTGTAAGCCGTATAAAATTCCGATCGTGAAATAACATGGTCGACTATAGACGGAATATAATGGTCATATACACCTGCACCCAGAAAACTTGTGTATTTTTTAACATGCACATTCTTTTCAGCCATATTAGATAGTTCTTTAAATAGTGCAGTTTCTGATTTTGCTTCTTTTATGTTTAATTGTCCTTTAAATCGAACCGCCTCAGGAATATCCGAAAACAGTTCATCGACTGAACGAACGCCTATTTTATCTAACATTTCCTTTTTATCTTGTTCAGTCATCGGCAAATAACGAAAAGCCATATCATTTCCCCTCTTTTCTACAGTCATTCGTAATAATGAATTTTGCTATTATTTCTGTCTTTTATAAAATGGTGTTGGAATTACCTTCCCTAATACATATTTATTACGAATCTCTACAGTGACTTCATCCCCAATATCTGCACGGTTACTTTTGACAAGGGCAAGACCAATATTCTTTTTCAATGTCGGTGATTGAGTACCTGTTGTTACAACACCTATTTCAACATCTTCTTGAAAAACTTTATATCCAGTACGAGGAATTCCTCTTTCAATCAGTTCAATACCAACTAATTTTCGTTCTACCCCTTGTTCTATTTGATTCTTTAGAGCAGATTTTCCAATAAAATCAATTTCTTTGTTCACTTTCACAGCAAACTTTAATCCGGCCTCGATAGGGGAAATCGTCTGGGATAATTCTTGACCATATAGCGGTAAGCACGCTTCGAATCGTAATGTATCGCGAGCTCCTAAACCACATGGGACAATTCCTTCTTCTTTTCCACTCTCTAAAATTTTCTCCCAAAGAAATCTAGCATCTATAGGGTCGCAGTAAATTTCAAAACCATCCTCGCCAGTATAGCCTGTTCTGGAAATGAGCACTGTTTTCCCGACAATTTCTACATTTGGGTTAAATCCCATAAATGGTATTTCAGATAGATTTGTATTACTTAACCGTTGAAGAACGTTTTCTGCCATCGGACCTTGGAAGGCTAATAAAGCGTATTCATTCGAAACATCAATAATTTCAACTTCCCCTTCCAGATGAGCTGTTAACCATTCAAAATCCTTTGCCGTATTCGCAGCATTGACAACAAGTAGAAACACCTCGTCACTTAACTTGTAAACTAATAAATCATCTATCGTTCCACCATTTTCATTACATAAAAGCGTGTACTGCGCCTTATTTACTTTTAGTTTTGTTAAATCATTCGTTAACATCCTCTGTAAAAAATTTTCAGCTTCTCGCCCCTTTACTACGATTTCTCCCATGTGTGAGACGTCAAAAAGCCCTGCGCAACTTCGAACTGCATGATGCTCTTCTTTTATACTAGAAAATTGTACAGGTAATGCCCAGCCACCAAAATCAATTACTTTTGCACCTATTTCTTGATAAAGACCATATAGTGGAGTTTTCTTTAAATCCTCCATTCTTTATCCCCCTTTACACTATGTACATTCATTACATATGTCCTCTAAATACTCCAATAGACTGATCAAATAGTTTCATAACTTTTATGTACAATTGAATTTTATCATTTGATTACTTTGGATAAATATTACGATAAAGGGCATACTACTTTTATAATACGTTACAAATTTCCTTTTTCACAAAACTTTATTAAAATTGTAACTTTATTTACATCGTATCATTGTTTCTGTGTATTTTTCAACCATTTCATCGTCAGGAAGGAGTGTTTCTATGGATGTTACAATACATTTTGACACAACATGGCAAGAGGATTTTTTTACAAAACTAAATGACGATGGACCATGGTCGAACTGGAATCTATATAATTTAGCGATTGAGGCAGAGACACATTTACTTATTCCAGAGTTTTTTGGGTTAATGGCCCCAAAATTTTTACCACAACTAAAACCATTGCCTCATCAAATCGAAACCGCCGAGCAAGTAATTGAAAGAATGAACGGAAAAGCAATATTAGCTGATGAGGTTGGACTTGGAAAAACCATTGAAGCAGGACTTATTTTAAAAGAATATATGATTCGTGGCTTAGCTAAAAAAATTCTCATTTTAGTCCCCGCTTCCTTAGTTTCGCAGTGGGTGATGGAGTTAAATAGCAAGTTTCACATACCTGCAATTGCCTATCGGAAAAATTATAGCTGGGAAATCGTAGACGTCATGGTCTCCTCCTTAGATACAGCAAAAAAAAGTCCTCATAAAGATATTATTTTAGAACAAAGTTACGACTTTGTTATTATTGACGAAGCCCATAAATTGAAAAATCATAAAACGAAAAACTATGATTTTGTTCAAAACTTAAAACGTAAATTTTGTTTACTTCTTACTGCTACACCCATTCAAAATAAAATAGAGGAAATATTTAATTTAGTTTCCTTACTTAAACCAGGACATCTAGGTACATACGAGGAATTTCTAGATAATTATAAAAATAATCAAGATAAATATGACGACAAACAACTAAAAGAACTTATAAATAAAGTGATGATACGGAACCGAAGACATGATACAAAAATTGAATGGACGAAACGAAAAGTAAAAACGGTTCTTATTGATTTTTCGGACGAAGAGCGGGAGTTATATGAATATATTACATCTCATCGCAACCAAAATAGTTGGATATTTAATAACACGTTCTCAATTTTAACATTACAAAGAGAGGCTTGTAGTAGTAAGGAAGCTGTTTTTACTACATTAAAGAATATGTTAGATAAAGCTACGGAACCAAGTGAAAGTTTGCAGCAATTTGTAAAAACGGTGGCTGAAAAGATTCAACAAATCCAAGTAAATTCAAAAGCAGAAAAAGCATTGGAACTTATTCAATCAATAAATGATAAGGTCATTATTTTCACAGAATATCGAGCAACACAGTTATATTTACAATGGTATTTAAAACACCATGGGATTTCTTCTGTACCATTTCGTGGCGGATTTAAAAGTGGAAAAAAAGATTGGATGAAGGAATTGTTTCAAAACCATGCCCAAGTTTTCATCGCAACTGAAGCAGGTGGAGAAGGGATTAACCTACAATTTTGCAATCATTTAATTAATTTTGATTTACCTTGGAATCCGATGCGCCTTGAACAGCGGATTGGACGCATACATCGGCTTGGTCAAGAAAAAGATGTCATGATTTATAATTTTGCAACGAAAGGAACCGTTGAAGAGCATATTTTAAAATTGTTATACGAAAAAATTGATTTATTTGAACGGGTTATTGGTGAGTTAGATGATATACTGACGAAACTTGATTTTGGCAGGTTGGAAGATCATCTTATTGATATATTTGGCCACTCACAGTCAGAAGGGGAAATGAAAATTAAAATGGATAATTTAACGGCGGTGATTGAAATGGCTGAGAAGTTCAGAGAGGATGAATATGATGAAGCAGCGGGAAATTCATTCCTATCTTGATCAATTTTTTACAACAACAAATTGTGATATTGTTGAGAATACAGAAACCTATATGACCGTTCAGCTCACAAACGAAATGGACAAGTTACTAATGAATCGTCCTTTTTACTGGCATTATATTGAAAAAACCGGTGGTATACCAAACCCTCAAAAGTTAACATTAATAACTGATTTCAAACAATCAAATGAGATAAAAGGGGAACTCATCCACTTCGGTTCACCCCGATTGCATCAAATTTTTCAAATAACGAAACAAATGGGAGGATATATTCGATTATTCGAAAACGTACCTGGCACAGAGAATTATCATACTGCCTTAATCCCATGGTTCTGTTTAAATTTAAAAATTAGCTATTTATGTGATCGACGTAAAGACAGATTGTGTTCCATCGGCATGAATTTACTAAATGGAAGTTTAATGGGAGATTTCCACCAGAATCTACTGAATAAAGGGATTGACCTTGTTGCCAAAATCCCTGATTTCGCATTTACTTTTACACCAATATTTAAACCAGAGAGTGGGTTGCGAAGAATCCGACTGTATATTGAAAATGATATTATGAAAGAAAATCATTCCTGGGCAACAGAAGCGAAACAACGATGGCAAGAAGATGAACAACTATTAGATTCTTTTTACATAGCTATTGATGAAAAACCAGAACGTTATATGATTGAAAAGGAGGCTTTGAAAGAACAATATGAACCTAAAATTGAAATTTCAATTATTAATGGTGGACTTTTCTATTTAACAAAACAATGGTTAAAATAATTTATGCTTAAAGCTACTTAACGATTTTACGTACCTTAAATGCTTTCCCAACTGCAAAAAGGATGTTGGCCTACTCTTTTGTAATCCAACATCCTTCTTTATATTGATTATTTCTTTGGACGCTTCATCATTTCAATACTAGCCTTCATTGAATAAGGAAGGATTCCAAACCATTTATATGCAAAAGGCTCTTTATGCAACTTTTTCTCATTTTTCCGCTGTTTTCGTTCTTCTTTTGGCGTTTGTAAATGGGTGACGACCGTCTTCGTAATATAGCTAACATAGTCATTTGATTTCAATCTATTCACCCCCTTTAATAAACTCGTATTGTCAAAAGTTTTTATATTAAATAGGTTAACAACCATTGATTTATAAGGCATTGAACAAAAAAAGACTTGCCACCCCCTAAAATCTATGGTTAATTGAGGTTACCACACACACAACTAACAAGATTGGAGTGAACAAGTCTGTATCCTCAATTATTAACCTATTTATTTGAATTTATCAAGTACCAAGATGAGACTATCAAAATTTTACAGACTCTTTTAATTGGAAAGAGTATGTTTGATAAACCCGAAGAAAAACCGATAAGCAAGCCTTATCGAAAACTACAGGTGGATGAGCTTCCGATTGTTGAAACACTTGAAAAGCTTGATTATCAAGAACTACTTAATGATTTTCTAGAAAAACACGGGAAACCATTAAAACCGGTTCGTAGACATAAAAACGCCAAAGTTTGTGTGCCTTCTCATTTGAATTGTCCAAAGTGTGGTGCTCCTTCTGATTTTCTTTATGCAAATAATGGAGATAAAGGACAATATCAATGTAAAGTGTGTGCGTGTTTGTTTAGCGAAAAGAATCGTTATTTGAAAGAGGCCATTTTACGATGTCCTCACTGTTCAAAAACACTTGAAAAGATAAAAGAACGAAAAGATTTTGATGTTTTCAAGTGTAAAAATAATCAATGTTCTTACTACCAAAAGAAGTTAAAAGGTCTTTCGAAAGAAGAGAAGAAACCGTTCAAAAAAGACCCACAAGCGTTCAAAATGCGCTATATATTTCGCCTGTTTAAGTTCGACTATAAGCCACTGTCGAAAGAGTCTCCAGAGTTACCGAAAGTAGATTTATCGAAATTGTACGTGTCTCCGCATACACTGGGACTTATTTTGACTTATCACGTAAACTACGGCTTATCAGCGCGCAAAACCGCGGCCATTATGAATGATATTCACGGAGTTTCTATTTCTCACCAAAGTATTTTAAACTACGAAAACAGTGTCGCGCTCATAATGAAACCGTTTATCGACCATTATCCGTATGAGCTTTCCAATCAATTTTGCGGTGATGAAACGTATATCCGTGTGAGTGGACGTTGGAATTACTTGTTCTTCTTCTTTGATACCGTAAAAAAGATTATTTTGTCGTATCCTGTTTCACCAAACCGAGATACACAGGCAGCTGTATTAGCCATTGATGAAGTATTGCTTAAGCTAAAAGAGATTCCAGAAGATCTTACTTTTGTGGTCGATGGGAATCCTATTTACCTTTTGGCTCAACACTTCTTTGCCCAGCACGATATCCACTTTGATGTGAAGCAAGTCATTGGATTAACCAATGAGGATCCTGTTTCAACGGAATATCGACCGCTTAAACAAATTATTGAGAGACTCAATCGTACTTTTAAGGGTAATTATAAGGCTACACATGGGTTTGGTTCAGAAAAGGGATCGGTATCCTATGTGACTTTATTCGTGGCATATTTTAACTTTCTCAGGCCACATGCTTCACTGGAGAATAAAGTGCCAGTTATGATCCCAGAACTCTCCAAATTGCCACACATGCCGGCACGTTGGACAAAAATGATTGAACTCGCTCAACAATGGCTTCTAGAAATACAAGCTGCCTAAATTTAGCTTTAGCTGAGCCCTTGAATGGTTTAACATTCAAACCAGCCATTTGGCGAAGCGAACCCTTGACAAACCGAACTAGCCGATGGTTTAAAATTTTCGGAAAACAAGGGCGTATTTGTCATGCCTTAATTTAGTTCCCTTCACCCTTGTTACACCTAACTTAAACCATCGGCGTGTTTGTCAAGGGCAAATGGCGACGGTTCTCCACCTTATTTCGGAATAAATCTTGTTTGCTTATCCGTTTTTCATAGAACTTTTGACATTACCAATAAACTCTTACAATAATAGGTTAACCAATTATTTCATTGAATAATACAAGGAATTGGGTTCAATCTAAATTTTTTCTCGATTCCCCATTTATTTCGGAAATCGTTGTCATCTCCTCTTCTACATCATCACTACTATTCCCATCACTTATCTCGTCGCTTAATTCTGAATCTAACTCACCTTCTCTCTCAACTTCCTCCTCAGGATTTTCTTCTTCTACCTTTGACTTTATATCTAAATATAGATCCATAAATAGTTCGCCTTTATTATCGGTATAACATTCAAAACTAATTAGTAATCTCGTCTTCAAATCTTTTTTTACCGTATATTTTACATAGCCGACATCATAATTGAACATCCCTGTTTTTTCTAATTCATTATTCTCATATGCCTGTTCAACATCTTGAAATCCAAGTAATAATAGTGATTCTAACCTATACATTTCATTTATATGATTGAACACTTGCTTTTCCACAACATATTTATTAGTGGAATACAACAATATAGTCATAAAAAGAAAAAATAGAAATAATGTGAACGGTAGAATAAAACCTCTTTCATTGCATACTGTAAGTAATTGGTATCTCTTGCGGGAAGAATATTTCACCTTCATATTTTTTTCCATTTTGATGTGTAACAATGAATTTAATCCCTTGCTCAATTTCTTCATATCGAAAGCTCCGAATATTAAATAATATTAATTGATGACCTCGTCCATCTACTCTTCTTCTAATCCGATCAATATATCGTTCATAAATGATTAGTTCTTCACCTTTCCAAATTAAGATACGATCCGGAACAATGGAAAGCATTATTTTATCACCTTCCCAGATTTCTCTTTTCGCCTGATTTAAAAACATTTCCCATTGCATCTGATCGGTTATTTCAGGTGAATACAAATGATATCGCAATAATGGGACCATACTAACTATAAAGGTAATAATAATTGTGAAAATCGATAAACTAAGTAACATTTCGACTAATGTATAGCCGGATTCAGTTTTTAGTAAGCACACGGCACTTCTTCTTTTTCCCCTTTTGAGTCTCATAATGCACACAAATTTCTTTCATTCCCTCCGTACTTTCATTTACTACCGTATAATAAGTCGAGTAATTATCTACAGTAATCTCTGGATCAACTGGTTGATTATAAACTACCTTCTGAAATTGTCTTGATACGATTTGATTGCCCATATGATCAATCATGACTTCTTTTCTATTTATTATTGAATGTAAAAGGGAGGGAATAACCGTAGAGAGTATGATTAGCCAAATGAAAAAGGCTAATAAAAGTTCGAGATAAATTGAACCTACTTGATTACGAACTATATTCAAATATTTCAAACCGGCCACTCCCTATACTAATAAATATTCGATATTTCTTCTTATTTACCTGAACCCATATATTTCCAAACGAACTTACATTTCCAAGTCCATTAATACGGAAATTTGATAAATGACCATGGGAAATAGTAACACCATCAGGTACTTTCCTTTCTATGAAGATATCACCATATACATTTGTATATTTGTATGTTCGTTTATACCCATCATATTTGTAATAAACGACACGTCTCGTGCTTATTGCAAGACTTTGCGCAAAATACAAGTCTTCTTCATATTGCTGTAGAAAATTCTTTTCTTCAATTGTATTTTGGACAGATTTAAAAAGGGGAGGCAGGCTTATAAGCATAACAACGATGACGAACATGATTAGCAATACTTCAATCAGTGTAAAACCTGCCTCCTTGTAAGCAATCCGACAGTTAGAAAGCTTGAAATTTATTTTAATCACCCTAACTATTGAATAACCGCTTCGCCATCGCGAACAATTATTTTTCTACCATCAGGACAAACAGGCTCCTCTTTTAAGTAACCTCCTTTTAAATCGCTAATTGAAGTTGGCAACTTGTTATGATCGATTTGATAGGCTTGTATTTCTGCTTGAACCATATTTTCTAAGCCTTCACATCCTTTCGAACTTATACTCGATTGATGCTTTGTCACATTAGGAATTGTAATTAAAAGTAGAATCGTAATGACGAATAAAACAATCATCATTTCGATTAATGTAAATCCTTTATCGTTTTTCCACATATTCATCTTCCTCTCTAACAACCGTAGTGATTTCTCAATTTCGTCGTTTCTTTAGACAAGCATTTCATTCAATACGTCATTACACATAATTAATTAATTGAAATGACGGGAGCATAATGGAGAAATACATAATGATAATCCATAATGCAATAAAGCTAAATATTAATGGTTGAATAAATTTAATTAACTTCTCAAGGCGATCAAAGAACAGTTCTAAACAATATTGACTATATGCATTTAATTCAATTTCCAACTTCCCGCTTAATTGACCATGTTCAATCACAGCAACTAATTCCTTTCTCCAGATTGGGATTTCACCTACCGCATTAGCTAAACTTTCACCATCGAGTAAACCCTTATTAATTTTTTCAATTGCTTCTGCTAAATATGGCTTTTCAGGGTCATCTTTAATAAATAAAAGTGATTGGGATAGTGAAAGACCACCGCTCAAAAGTTGACTTGTATGATAAGCAATATAATAGGTGTTCCATAATTGAACTAAATCCCCAATAACGGGTAGTTTCCTTAAGGTAAATTGTATTTCATAGCTTGTCCGTCTTTTTTTAAAAATGAAAAAAGAAGTAACACCAACTAAAAATATTGATAATATTGTTAATGAGATTATTTTCGGATGTTCATAAATCCAATAAAAAAATTTAATAAAATGATTCGGTTCTGCTTGAAATGAATCGTATAATTGAGCAAATTGTGGAAGCAATTGCCAACTAATAACAAAAAACATAATCCCTGTCACAATAAGTAAAAATATCGGATACATTAATAATTTTTTTATTTTTTCCTTCCGTTTTTCTCTTTCTAATAAAATGGTTGACGCTGTTTGTAACGCTCTTGCTAATTGTCCATTTTTTTCACCATAATAAATAAAGCTAACAGCTGTTGAATGAAAGAATAATTGATTAAGAACGGTATAGAATTTCTCTCCATTCTTTAATTGCTCGATACTTTTTGTTAAAGGGGCATGCTTATTTTTACTTAATTGGATTTTAATAAAACGAATGGCATCACTAATTGAATAACCTTCATCTAAAAGCATACCTAGTCTTTTTAAAAATAAGATTTGTTCATTAAGTTTCCACTGTTGTCGCTTCAACCTCATGCACCCATCTTTCATATTCACTTTCTTTTAAAAATCCAAGTGCAACCCCTTTTGCAATTAGTTTACTTAAAGTTGGATATTTTGCAGACACGGTCTCACCTTTCGCCTCTAAAAGAGAATCTTTTAATGCCCGACCATACAGTATTTCATAAACAGCTGTCCGTCCGCTTTTGTAATGACTACAATAAATTGGACAATTTCCTTCCAAACAGTAAGGACAAATTAATTCAACAAGTCGTTGTGCTGTAACTGCCACTAATGTTTGTTCAATTTCATGCCAATTAATTCCAAACTCTAGAAGACGGTATAATGCCCCTTTAGCGTCTTTAGTATGCATTGTCGTTAATACTAAATGACCTGTTAAAGCGGCCCGTATAGCAATTTCCGCCGTTTCTTCATCACGAATTTCACCGACCATAATAATGTCCGGGTCATGTCGAAGGATCGCTTTTAGTCCTGCACTATATGTGACTCCTGCTTTTTCATTTACTTGTACTTGAAGAAGTTCTTCATTACTTTTTTCTACCGGATCTTCCAATGTAATAACATTTCTACCTAAAAACTTTGTTGAATGTTGGAGAAGTGAATATAAAGTCGTCGTTTTTCCAGATCCAGTTGGACCGGTGAGTATAATTAATCCGTGGGAAAATTTCAACATAGATAGAAGTAATCTCGTAGATTTAGGAAATAAGGATAAGTGTCGGAAAGGAATATAAGTTTCTTGAGGTAACAATCGGATGACTAAGCTTTCAGAATAAATTGAGGGGAGAGTTGACAAGCGTAGTCCAACCAATTGACCAAAAATATTCATTTGAAAAGAGCCGTTTTGTGGTCTTCTTTTTTCTCCTATATCCATAGCTGCCTGAAACTTCATGTAGGAAATTAATCTTTCAGTTTCATCGAGTTCAATTGTCATCATTGGGATGAGTTTATGTGACAATCGAAACATGATAGATGTATTTTTTAATTTGGGGATAATATGAATATCAGTCGCATGTAAAGAAAAGGCATGTTCAATTATTTCCTTTGCTCGCTTCTCAATTGAGCTTAACAAAGTGATGATCACCTTCCCTTTTCTTTATTCGATAACATATTTCGACAAAAAAATCAAAACTCCTTCTTATTTTTACAAAATATTTGTTTTTTTATTTTTCACTTCCATTACTTTTTTGTGAATTTATGAACATTTTCTGACAATCAGCCTTTGTTTCTCCATAACTACATTTTCTATATTATAATGATAAAAAAGCCCTATGAGGTGATAAATATGCAACAGACATTGAAAATTACGAATGTTTTATCAGATCCAACTAGATATTCAATTTATGAGTATATTACAAAAAATCATAAAAATGTTACCGTGCAAGAAATTGCTGATGAATTTAACATTCATCCTAACGTTGCGAGATTACATCTTTCAAAGTTAGAGGATGTAAACATGTTAAAATCGGAAAATAAAAAAACGGGTAAAGGTGGGAGACCGAGTAGAATTTATCGTCTATCTAATGATGTAATTGAATTAAATTTCCCTTTCCGTGATTATCACCTTCTTGCCAAGATTGCCATTGAGTCAATGGTGGAATTAGGAGATATCGCCGAAAACGCCTTATATCAAACCGGTAAACGATATGGCTATGATCTTATGGAAAACCAGCTAACGAAATATGGTTTAACAAGTGACCAATTATCTTTCGAACAAAAATTGGATATCTTAAAATCTACATGCACAATGTTAGGATTTTACCCTGACGTATATGTACAAGAAGAACAACATCGCCTCCATTTACAAGTGTTTAACTGCCCTTTCCGTGAGATTGCTAAAGAACATAAATCTGAAACTTGTAATATGCATATCGCTTTTATTAAAGGTCTTTTAGAATCACTTTATACTGACTTCGAACTTATAACTACTCAGAACATGTTTGAAGGTTGCGATTCTTGTGCTTATCGAATTAATATTGTAAATTAATTGTTGTAAGTGTTTACAATTGTTTTCACTATCATTATAATAGAAATTAACTGAAACTTCTATCATCGGATTCATTCCTCATATGATAGAAGTTTTATTTTCATATTCATAAAAGTTCGAACATAATGTAAATATTGAGGAGGGGATTTTACGTGGATCGGATGTATCGAGTGCTTTCTTTTTGGACCGCCATCTTCACGGTCATGTTTTACGTTGGGGATATGAATGTTTTAGCACTACTATTTTTAGCTCAAACAGGATTTTTTCTGCTATTAGGTTACTTACGTTTATCTGAAAGGATGTACTTGTATATTTTCGGCGCATATCTCACTATCTTTTTTGTCGGCTTTACATATTATACAACCTTTCACTTCGTACCAGGGACACAGTAATCCTTTTAAGAAAATTCGGGTGCCCGGTCTTTTAGGTGAGAGCAGACGAAAGAATTTTTTCCGGCTTGATGTATTGTTGCCAGAGTCTTTCTTGTGTGCTTATGCGTTAAGAAAATAGAAATTGGCAAATTCATACTTTCCTATTTAGTCAAGTTAAATAAGGGTTGTCCGTCTAATCAGCATAAATAAATTTGGACAGGGGGATGTCAATGGGCACAGTAATTATTTTTGGTCTCGTTACAATACTCGCAATTATAGGCACTTATACATCATTTAAAAATAAAAATTATCTCGGGTTATTTTTTGCCGTTGCGACTGTTCTAGTCTTTGGATTTTTCGCATTAATGACGGTTATTAAAGATGGTTTTCCTGAAATGTAAATGGAAAGGCTCCCTACCAAACAACCTATCGTTTACGGTAAGGAGCCTTTCCTGTTAATGAATTGAATCGGTTTCCATTTGTAGAGTCCTTACAAATACAGCTAACATTTCTTTATAAATTCGTGGAAATTGATCAAGTGGGAGTGGATTCACTCCATACCCTAATTCAAAGGTAAAGCCTGGCCTCCGGTACTCATAAATGAACCAATCACGATAACCTGCATGACTATCAATATATTGAATTGCTTTGTAACCAGAAATTTTTTCATATTCTTCCGCAAGTCTTTTGGACTCTCCAGGTTCTAAATCATCGTATCCCCAATAAAATTCTCGGCCTTGGGTATGATAAGCAAGTAGTAGTGAAAACCGTCTCTCTTCTGCCAGTTGGGCCATCGCTTTTGCTTCTGGTTCAGTTAATGGATGCTCCCCGGGATAATCCCTCGGTGCCGGACTTTTCGGTTCTTTTCGTTCTTTTTCTATTTCCCATTTTGCCGGATATTGATTATTTAAGTCAACACCACGAACATTTGCTTTCCATCCAGAAAAATCAGTTGATCCTTTATTTAACGTAATAAGCTCTTTTTTCAATTGATTCGGAGGACCATGTAACACAAGGTTAACACCGTCAGGATTAACCATTGGAACAATTGACAAGTGGGTACGATGATAGAGCGGCATCATGTGCTCATCACAAATCTTTTTCCCATTTGTTAATGCCAATA
Organism: Bacillus andreraoultii; assembly: GCF_001244735.1. Lineage (GTDB taxonomy): Bacteria > Bacillota > Bacilli > Bacillales > Caldibacillaceae > Caldifermentibacillus > Caldifermentibacillus andreraoultii. The sequence continues at coordinate 1,403,027 of NZ_LN868937.1, read as the reverse complement.
TATATTCATTTAAAGACTTCATCAAGACAGGTGTTGTAATCCATTCATTCGCGTGAAAAGAGGCATTAAAGTGAAGCGTGCGTTTACCCCTACCGAGTTCGATTTCATATAGTGGACGTTCGAGAACACTTTTTCCAATCGTATTGACCTTTAAAAAGGGATAAATTGAACGTAAAGTTCTCACATCTTTCTCTAATTGGTTGAAGTCGTATTTCTGATTACCATCAATAATGAGATGATTCACTCTTTTTGGTAAGTATACTTTTTGTCCAGGTAGGAGAATTTCTTTTATCTCAGGATTCACTAACATAAGTGCTTCTTCCGCAATATTTAATTTCCTAGCCAATTGAAACATTGTTTCCCCAGTTTTTATCATGTAAGATTCTTTAATATAACCAGGTATCTCAACATCATCACCTATGTTTAAGTAATTTGATAAACGAGGATTAGAATCTTGAATTAATTGAATAGGAACTTTAAATAACTGACTATAAAGCCATAAGGAGTCACCATCACGAACTTTTACCCGCATGAACATCCCCCTTTATTCATATTGACAATGGAACTTCATAATCTGATTTTATGAAATTGATATATATTTAGAACAAAGAGGGAAAACTTAAAGTATTAACTTTGTTGCTTCACTAAAAAGCCCGCCCCAAAAATTCCAGCATCATTACCAAGACTCGCTAATAATAATTTCGTATCTTTACTTGTTGGCGGAAAAGCAAATTGATCGACATATTTATTTATTGCATCTAACAGTGTATTTCCAGCTCGGGAAACACCTCCACTAATAATAAATGCTTCTGGGTTTAGTATCGTACTTAATGTTCCTAAAGCATAACCTAAATAATATCCAACTTGATCAACAACTTCGCGGGCGATCTCATCTTCTTTTGCAGCATCAAACACATGCTTTGCGGTTAAATGGCCTTCTCTTTCATAAATATCTCGTAAAATGGTCATCTTTTCACTATTGAGTTTTTCCATTGTTAAGTTTACGACACCTGTGGCCGATGCAACTGTCTCTAAACACCCAGATTTCCCACAATTACAAGAAAATCCATCATGATGTTGGACTGTCATATGACCAATTTCGCCGCCTCCTCCCGAGGTACCGTTAACAATCTGGCCATCAACAATAATACCCCCTCCAACACCGGTACCGAGTGTTATACAAACAAGATTACTTAGCCCCTTACCAGCACCTTGCCACATTTCACCGAGAGCGGCACAATTTGCATCATTAGCCACATAAGCAGGTAAAGAAAATGTTTGTTCCAACTCTTGTTTTAATGGATAGTCCATCCATCCTAGATTCACTGCTTTTGAAATGCTACCGTCTTTTAAAACAGGACCTGGAGCCCCCATACCAACACCTAGGAATTGGTCTTTCTTAAGATTAAGCATTGTTGCTGTTGCTTCAAAAGAACGAAAAATATTTGGTACGATAAATTTACCATTTTCTTCTTTGTTCGTAGGGATTTCCCACTTTTTTATAACACCTCCAGTTAATGTCATAATTGCTAACTTTGATGTTGTTCCACCTAAATCAATACTAAAAATTAGTTTTTTTTCCATAAGCTCACCTTGACTTTCTTTTATCCAATTCTTTTTGTATTTCTCGACGTAATAATAATAAAGCCATTTGGTATTCTTTTATATCAATTAATTGTGACCGATAGAGGTCGTGTATTTCAGACTCCATTAATTGTAAATCTGCTAATCGATCTCCTATATATATAATGGAACCAAACTGCTTTAATAGTTGTTGAATATCGTAAATCGTTTTCAACTTTATAATCACCCTTTAAGTAAGTTCAATACATCACTTATATTATAGCAAATATTCTAGTTATGAAAACGGATTTAGGAAAACTGTTACGAGAAGTTTTAAATTAGGGTGAAAAAATAAAAGCCCTCACCTTTTAACGGTCAGGGTCTTTCGGGTCTAAAAACTTTGGCCTTGTTCTTTTTAATGGAATTGGTGCTCGAATTAAAATGTCCAAAAATGCTTTAAAGTCAAATGGTATAAACGGCCATAAATAAGGAACAGAATATGATTTCATCCATGCAAGTAAAAGAATCCATAAAAATATACCAATCATAAAGCCTAACGCATGAAAAGCCGCAGTTAATGTTAACAAAATGAGTCGAGTAATTCGATTTGCCAAACTCATTTCATAACTTGGTGTTGCAAACATCCCAATCGCAGCAATTGACAAATAAAGAATGACTTCATTAGAAAATAATCCCACCTCTACCGCAACTTGACCAATCATTAACGCAGCCACAAGACCTAAAGCGGTTGCTAAAGAATTAGGTGTGTGAATAGCTGCCATTCTTAACATATCAATACCAATCTCAATGATTAAAAATTGAAGATATAACGGAATACGTCCGTCTTCATTAGGACCAATAAATGATAATTGCTCTGGAAGTAAATTAGGATGAACAGCGAATAAATACCATAGTGGTAAGATAAAAATAGACGCCCAAACTGCGATAAAACGTACAAGCCGTAAATAAGCCCCGACAACTGGCTTATTCCGATACTCCTCTGCATGTTGGAGATGATGCCAAAACGTTGTTGGTGTAATAATTACACTTGGCGAGCCGTCCACAATAATGATAATATGCCCTTCATACAAATGAGCTGCAGCTGTATCTGGCCTCTCTGTATAGCGTACAGTCGGATATGGATTCCAATGGTTTCCTGAAATAAATTCCTCAATGGTTTTTTCAGCCATTGGAATTCCATCTGTATCAATTTTTTCTAAGGAGGATTTAATCTTCTTAACTAGTTCCTCATCAGCGATATCCTCTAAGTAACAGACTACTAGATCTGTTTTAGAACGGCGACCAACTTGCATATACTCCATTCTAAGTGACCGGTCACGAATCCTTCTCCTTGTTAATGCAGTATTAAAAACTAAAGTTTCAACATACCCATCCCTCGACCCTCTGACAACACGTTCAATATCTGGCTCTTGTGGACTTCTAGCTGGATATGTTCTTGCATCAATTAAGATTGCTTGATCAAGGCCGTCTACAATTAAAGCTGTTGGACCCGCCAATACCATGTCTGCCAATTTATTTAAATCATCCGTCACTTCAATTTCAACATAAGGAATGTATGTCTTAATTAATTTATCTAAAGTATTGCTCGCCAAATCGTCTTCCTTTAAGCTTGCCAGCAATTTCATAATTTGCACAAAGGTTTCATCTTTAATAAAACCATCTATAAAAAAAATGGCCATATCTCGTTCTGCATAATGTAAGTCCAAATGGATAACATCAAAACTCTTTCCTATCCCTAATATGTCTTTAATCGTATGTATATTTTCATGGATATTTTTTGATACGGTACCATATTCTTTGTTCGATTCCATGTCAATCTACTCCTGCCTCATTTTACCTATATCCATGATTGACAAACAAGACTCGATTCATACAAATTTGTATACATTTTCTATTATTTTTCATAAACAGTGGACAAAGCCATATACATGAATTAAGACAATATGAATTGATTAAAGAGATTGTGTTTCCAATTGGAGTGACATGATATGAATAGTATGAAGTTAAAACAAATGTTAATTATATGTTCTACAATTATAACCATGACAGCATGTGGGTATTGGTTCTTTTTCACGAATAGCAAAGTAACAGAAACAATTACTTATTTTCCGAAAGATACCGATGCACGATTTTTAGATGCGAAATCTAATATAACAAATGTGAAATTTAATCAAAATCAATTTAACTTTTCGATAAAAACATATTCACGACTTGATCGACCTGCATACTTACGACATGATATTGCACTCATTTTTACAAACGGTAAATTAATCGGAAAAATTGGCAAGTGGAAAGAAAATGTCGATATCATTCATATGGAGAAAACGTTTCAAGGGGAAAGCAATCAACTTGTGCGACTGATCAGTTTCCATCACGCGGAACTACACCAGTCACAATTCATAACGAGTAGTCAGAAGATGTCAGATGATTATCTATATATCATTCCAACAGCTCTCCCATCACCGGTTACTTTTCACATGCCAAATGGGGAGGACGAAATTGGTTGGAAAGAAGTATTAGATCGTAATGAACAAAAAGTGATGATGACAAACGTTAAAGAGGCAGCAAAAAAATACAACATCAATTTAATAGAATATCAAATGATTCCACTCTCAAAATTAATCAGTTATCTAAATCAACCACTTCCAGGTTTTTCAAAAGAAAAGTCCGATGAAATAATCGGACAACTTTGGGAAGGGTTATATAAAAATTATTTTCTAGGAATACAAAAGGACGATGGGCAAATCGTTTCATCTATTGGTAGTACCCTTCCCGTTATATTAATTGCTAAAAATAAAAGCCACCTATTTATCGTTTCACAAACAGCTGGTCTAGATATTATCGCACTAAAACAAGTAATAACTAATTGAAATTTGGAAAGTGATAGCCATAAAGTAAACCAGCGACTGTTAGTAGAACTGCAAGAACTAGAAATACATATCGATTTCGTTTTGCTTTTGTATCAGGTAGTTGTGTAAATCCAGCTGCTAAAAAACCACCAACCATCCCACCAATATGGCCAGATATATCAATGGATGGAATCACAAAACCGATCCCAATATTTACAACGATTAGAGCAATAATATTCGGTCCGATTGTCCTATAAAAAGTTTGTTTATGCTCGAGACCGAAATAAAGAAGCGCACCAAATAGACCGAAAATTGCCCCACTTGCTCCCGCAGATAGATGTGGACTAAAAATAAAACTTGCTAATGTACCGAAAAAACCAGCAAATAAATAAATGAATGTAAAACGAAATCGACCGTATATTTTCTCAACTGCCGTACCTAAATAATACAAAGCTAGACTATTCATAAATAAATGAAAAAATCCAATATGTAAAAACATCGGTGTAATAAAACGCCACCACTCACCATTTACAATACTCGTATTCTCTTTCGCACCAAAATAATAAAGTACGTACGGATTTGTACTTCCACCACTCATTTCTAGTAAAACGAAGACAAGAGCGATAATAACTAGCATTACGTTCGTAAAAAAAGGCTTTGTTCTGTTGAACAATTTTTGCTCTCTTTTTTCTGCTTCATGTGATTTTTCATAAACAATCCGCTTTATTAAATCAACTTCATATTCGTCATAATCATCTTTTATCTGTTTAAACGGAGTCTTTCCAATCACTTGCGATAAAAACTGGATAGATTCATTTAACCGACTTCCATCAAAAAGAACCGTTTGCATCGTAGTTTTTATATTTTTAATTTGAACAGGACGATTAACGAATTGCTCATATGAATCAACTGGCGGAAGAGTCGAAAAATAAACATTTAATACTTGAAAATTTCTTCGATAAAGCATTTTGCGAATACCATCTGCGGATAAAATTGCCTGTTTCATATCCGCTTTCAGCCAATTACTCCAATCAATATCTTTCCTGACAAGACGAATTAGAGGGAACTGTTTATCAGTTAAGTTTTCCAACCATATTTCCTGTTGTCCATCTAAATGTTTGATCAGACGATAACCTTCTTCCTCTATTAAAAAGTGAACAAATTCCCAAAACAAATAATCCTCTCTATATCCCAAATGTTTCCCTGCTTTCTATATTTCTTAACACTTATTCTATACGAGGTGATTCAAAAAAAACAATACATTTGATGAATCGAAATAAAATCCTAACATTATCTTAACACAGTTCATATACGTAGATTATAGCTTTTATGATATATATTGAGTCAAATTACTACATATTGAAAAGAAATAGACAGACTGTATTAGCCTGTCTACTTACTTGTTGTTTCTCCAAAGGCGGATTGAATGAACAAATTTCTTATTTTAGGTATGCGCATCGATGAAGCAACGGCCCATTTTCGTATTTTTTCTTTACTAAGAATCCAATTCATAATTCGATAACGATTCTGAAAGGCCATCATAAATGCATAACCTACAATAAACATTTTAAGTAAACGTGTAAGCATGATCTTCACCCTCCTCCCCCTTTAGTCTCTTGCAAAAGTCATTTTTTATCCAAAAACTTCATATAATGATCCATTGGTGAGGAGTTTATTTACTGGTTGCAAATGAACGTATCATCTTCTAAAATGATTTTTTGTACTTTATAATCATGTGGCTCAGTCGGTAAATCATTGACTAACTGTTCGTTAAAAGCTAGAGCAATCGTCTTTCCAAAAAAGGTGGGTAAAAATCGATCATAATAACCTCCACCAAAACCTAATCGTTTGCCATCTTTTGTAAATGCTAGTCCAGGTACGATTACTAAATCGAATGACTCTTTTTCTACTCTCGTTGCTTTTTCAGGTACAGGTTCCATTAATTGAAAAAAACCGTGCTCTACTTGTGAAAAGTCTTCTATCCAATAAAATTCAAGCTCTCTCGTTTGGGGTTTACATTTCGGTACAGCAACTTGTTTCTTTTCCTGCCAAGCTTTTTCGATAATTGCATATGTATCAACTTCTGGAAATAAAGAAATTGTTATTCCAATCGACTGAGCCAACTTCCACTCACTGGATTGTAATAAGTTAAGTAAAATTTTTTTAGATTTCTTCCTATACATATCATTTGATAATTTACTTAATCGATCTTCCATTTGCGTGCGGCATTCTTTTTTCGTTACCATTATGAAACCTCCTAATCTCCACCTTCTGCCTGATGTTAACCAAGTCTTCGGTTCACTCAGAATGGATTTTCACCAATTAGTCATTAACGGCTTGCTTGTCACGCCAATATAGAAAAACAGCAGGAAAGCTCCTGCTGTTTACTTAGTTTCACGATGTACTGTAGTTTTTTTATCGCGAGGACAATATTTTTTTAATTCTAAGCGATCGGGATTGTTACGTTTATTTTTTGTAGATATATAATTACGTTCACCGCATTCAGTACATGCTAATGTAATGTTAACGCGCATATTATTCCCTCCAGTCCATACACAAATTACGACCTTACTATAATACCATTATTTTTTAGAAAAAGCTAGTCTAGATTTTAATTGACTATCCCAATGAAATAAATCTCTTTCTGAATAAGAATTGGATGCTAGTGTCCATGTATTAGCTACAGTTGCTTCATATGGTTCCAATTCCTGTTCTAATGAAAACAGACCAATACAGTTCCCAGAACCAATTGGATTAAATGGAATAATCCCATCTTGAATTTTCTCCTCATAGGAGTCCTTATTTAATACACCATATTGAGCAAGAGAACGACCGTTCATTATTCCCGAAGTTAAATATAAACCGTCATTATTCGTTAAAAATAACACATCTTTTTTCGGTGAAACAAATATATAATTGTTTTTCAGTTCATTCAAAAACGTTTCTACAAACAATTTAATACGGATTCGTTCATCTGTCAAATTACTAATTGACAGATTTGTAACGATTAAGTCATCTTTTGTATACAAATAACGAAAATTAATATGAAATGATTTATTAAACAACCAATTTTCACCCATTGTTATTCTTACTTTTGAACCATTATAATAAAGATAATGTCTCATTTTTAGTTGCTGCTTTAATTTAATTAAATAATCCTCCATATGTAAAATGTTCATTTCCTACACCCCTTATTTAAATAAATACCGTTCAAATTTGATCCCGAATATTAAAAATTCCCGTTACTAAGTAATTTACTATTATATTCATCGTATCATTGAATCAGTATTCAAACAATAAACACAAATTGTCGTATTTTGTTTTTTAAGATAATATTTTTCGATAAATTTTTTGTAAAAATGACAATCTCTCCTCTTATACTTATGCTCCTCATAAAAAATTAGAAGAAATTTAGCAGAATTTATTTACATATGTAATATAGCGTCAAATTATGTTAAACTGTTCTTTGGGAGTGATAATATGGATATTTTACTGTTAATTATGATGATTGTGTCCATTATCTTAATCGTTGTATCATTTTTTCTACCTGATCATACAAAAGAGTTAAGCGATGATGTGGAGCAACTTTCCATTCAAATGTACCAAGAAAGCTTTCAAATAAAGAAACGATTAAAGGTTTTGGAAGAAGAACTATTAATTCCGAATCCAAATGATTTAGATAAACAATCTTTATCGACTAAAAAGCCTAACCAAATTATCGTCGGTCAAGTTCGTCTTCTAAAAGACCAAGGTTTAACAATTGAGCAAATAGCTAAACAATCTGCTCTTACTGAAGATGAAGTTAGGCAAATTTTAGAAACGCAAGGATGGTCTAGTAATGAATAAGTTAAATGTCCGTTTCTTCAGTATCGGAATGCTAGTTGCAACCATCATTGTTTTGCTCTATGGATTTTTCTTTAATAATGAAAGTAATAAAACTGATCAGGCTGAAGCTAAAGAAGGTTATACATTAGTTGAAAATAACCGTCTTGACTTATTTAACGAGAAAATTGCTAATTTAGAAAAAGAAAATGAGCAATTGAAGGCAACGATTGAAAGTTACAAGAAGGAAAAATCAAAGGAACAAAAAGAAGTCGTGTATAAATTTCAAATTAGAGAAGGCATGAGCTTGGAAGATATTGCTAAAGGTTTAAACGGGATTTACATCATAACCGACCAAAAAGATTTTGTTAAATTCATGGTTAAAAATGGTTATGAAAAGAAAATACAACCCGGCGAGTTTTCATTCAAACAAGGAATGTCTAATAAAGAAATAGCAGAAATGATCACTAAATAAAAAAAGGAACAGCTTAGCGGTTATCCGCAACTGTTCCTTTTTTATTATTCGACCTCTTCCTCGTTCATCTCGGTTTCTTTTTGTTCTTCTCCATTTTCCTTATCATCTGATTTCTTTTCGTCTGTCTTCTCTTTTTTTAGTTCAAAATATTTTTCAAGAACTTTTGAAGCTACTTCATTATTCGGGTGACCAACAGGTGATTGTTTTCCATAATAAACATTTGGGAAAACAACTGAAATAGCCACTTCTGGATCATCATATGGAACATACCCAACAAATGATAAGTTTTCAGTTTGAATTAATGATTTTGTTGACTGGTTATAAAACCAACTTTGTCCTGTACCTGTCTTACCGGCAACGACAGCAGGAACATTATGAAAATAGCGCCTTGCCGTTCCTCGAGATCCATTGACAACACGCCAAAAACCTTGTTGTACTCGTTTAACCCATGCCTCTTTCATATCTACTCGATTAAGGACTTCCGGTTTCACTTCTTCTATAATAGATCCTAATTCTTTACTATCTTCATTTGGTTCACGAATTTCTTTAACAATTTGTGGTTTCATACGATACCCACCATTTGCAATCGTTGATACATATTGTGCTAGCTGTAGTGGCGTATACGTATCAAACTGACCAAAACCTAAATACAGTAATTCACCTGGGTTTGTTGGCTTATTTTGAATACCGACAACCTCATTATCAAAACCAATACCTGTTTTTGTCCCTAATCCAAATTGTGCATAATAACTACGCATTAAACTAATTTTATCCATATCGACGTTTAACGTACCATGAGGACGATACGTGCCACCAGCAACCCCTAAGGCAACTTTTGCCATGTAAATATTGGATGAACGTTCTAAAGCAGATAAATCATTAATCGTCCCCATTGAGGCAACAGAAGATATTTTTGTGCCGTCTCTAAATATCATCCGTTCATCTCGTAAATACGAACCTGGCTGTATAACTCCTGTTTGGTAACCCATTAATACGGTTGCCCCTTTTACAACAGAACCTGGTTCAAACGATGCCGTAAACGTACCATGGGCATAGTCATTAAATTTCCCAGTCTTACGATCATATTGCTTCCCGGCGAGAGATAAAATTTCCCCGGTTTTTGGATTCATAACAACGACAAACGCTTTATCAAAATAATTCGTCCTCGGATAGCGAACAATTCGAGCAATTTCGTTTTGAAGTATTTTTTCTACTTCTTTTTGTAACTCCATATCAATTGTTAATACAACATCTTTACCGCTTTTCCCTTCAGAAACACTCTGTGTATCAATGACTTCCCCTGACTTATTTGTAACTGTCTTTACTTTCGCTTTTTGACCTTGAAGAATATCTTCTAAAGTTTGTTCGATATAACTGTAACCAACTCGGTCATTTAAGCTATAACCTTTTGATTTATAATAATCAACTTTATCTTCAGGTAAACCTTGTTTTACACTACCAAGCATACCTCGAAACACTTTATCATACGTATAAGATCGTTCCCAGTCAGTTGTTACATCAACACCAGGTAAATTAGCAAGATTCTCACTAACTAATGCATATTCTCTATCCGTTACATTTTCATTTTTTACAATCGTAGGTGTTAATGCGGTTGCTGTGTAAATTTTCCTGAAAATAGCCGCAACATTTAAATCAACTGTGTTTTGCTCTTTTTCTGTAATCCGATCTAATTTCAGTTGATAAAGTTCCTTATCTTTTAATTTCTTCATTTCTTTCTTTGTTACTTTATCGTTCCCATTATTGTTTTCAAGTAGCCATAAATCTTTTTTATCCCGCTCTGTTACTTTATCTTTATCTTTTTCTGGCATTTTAATTAGTTTCGCTAATTGCTTTGCTGTGTTTAGTAATTCGTCAGGCTTTGGATGCTTTGGTGGGGTGTATATGATGGCTTTTTGCGGTACGTTATAAACAACTTTTCGATATTTATTATCATAAATTTCCCCACGAGGAACAGAATGATTAACCGAAATTTCATCTGTTTTTTCTACTTCATTCTTGTATTCTTCCCCTTTGACAATTTGAACGACTCCAAGTCTTAAAATAAGAATGGAAAACATAACAAATACAACAAAAAATAATATATTCATCCGAATTGGAATATGATTTTTTTTCTTTTGATTCTTTTGTCTAGGTTTCAAATAAATCAACCTCTTTCTCTTAACCGACAAATTTCACTATAAAATCCATACTTTCTATTTTATTCGATTTTCTTCTTTATTGCTAGAAAAAGGTTGTTAAAAATAAATGAATTCTTTTTGTAAATTTTGTTAGTACCCGAATCCGAGTATGGACGATAAAGAAAACTCAGGGCTCGAGCCTTTAGGCAACCAAAGAGACTAGAGTTCGCTTGATAAGAAAGTTTTTTGGCTTTGATGTAGCTGCTTAGGCCTTCCTTTTTCGCTGAAATTTGAAAATTTATACTTTCCTATTAGCTAAAAAAGAGATCTTTAAGAAAAGATCTCTTTCAGATTAATATGTCGAATAAAGAAGTAAATAAGTAAATAACCTGAACCAAGTATAACTAATATATAAGGTAGAGCAGATTTAACCGAAAACAAAGCGATAGACAATAAGAAAATGAGAATGGATATTGCCCTACCCCCATTAAGAAATAACTCTTTTACAACAATATATTCAATTCTCATCTCACTTGCCTTCCAACCACGTCCTATCACATCATAGGAAGTAGAATGGAATGGGACGAGAACAATTGGATATGAAAAAGCGATTACAGCGGAATAAATTAGAAAGATTGGATAAGACACGTGGAAAATAATTAAAAACACGGAGAGAAATAAGAAACACCCGCCTAATAAAATTGCTTTCATCCGATTATTCTTCTTAATATACCGACCTGCTAAATAATAAGTGACAAATGATACGATAGAATTAACAAAAGCATAGGTCCCTAATGCCATTTCACTACCAGTTGCGATAAAGACGTAAATGTTAATCACAAAAGCAAAGACACCTTCTCGAACACCTTGGAAAAAAGTTGCATTTGTTACCATTTTCCAATTTCTATTTCTTTTACGTTCCTTTATAATGGCAGAAAAAAGATACGTTCCTGATGCAGGCCGTTTTTTCATAAAAAAACTTAGTACGGTTGCTAAGCCAAATAGTCCTAAAGAAACGATAAAGATAATTGTATAGCCATAAAACTGTTTGAACTGCGAAATAATAAATCCAGCCGCAAGCGGTCCAATCATTCCTCCTAAGGAACTTAATATCCCAAAAAACCCATTAAAAAAGTCCCGTGTTTCAGGTTCCGTAATTTCAAAGGTCAATACATTATAGGCAAGCCAGTAAAATCCATATCCGATACCAAGAATTGTTCCAAGTAATAAAAGATATTTTCCCGAATCTGAACCCGTTAATAGAACAGAGATAAAAAATAAGGCAAGAAAAATAACACCTACACGAAGAACAATGATGCGATCAATTTTTTTCGCAATGCGCCCTGCAATTATAAAGGTAATTGGTTGCACGATAGTAATCGTCAAATTATAAACACCAATTTGAATAAGGTTTCCTGTTTGTTTCCATATATATACATTTACAAACGTATTGGATAAGGCGACACTTAGTGAATACAGACCACCTATAACTAATAATAGGAGGAAGTCTTTTGTTACATGAACATCGCCAAATAGCTTTTTATTTCTCAGTAATTTCATTACATACTCCCCTTTAATCTTATTGTCTGTAAATAAAGAGGAGATATACATGAGTAATAAACATTCATGTGGCAAAATATTACCGGTTATTTATATAGGAAGAGAAAAATGCTCATAAAAAAAACAGCAGGATTAAATTCACTGCCGTTTTCTTAACAATATATTATTTTGCTGCTTTGTACCGTTTTGCAACTTCATCCCAATTAACTACATTCCAAAATGCAGAAATATAATCTGGACGACGGTTTTGATATTTTAAGTAATAGGCATGTTCCCAAACATCTAATCCGAGAACTGGTGTTTTACCTTCCATTAATGGAGTGTCTTGGTTTGGTGTACTTGTAATTTCTAATTCACCATTATTGACAACAAGCCATGCCCAACCTGAACCAAAACGACCAGCAGCAGCTTTTGCAAATTCTTCTTTAAAAGATGCTACACTACCGAATTTGGCATTAATTGCATCTAGAAGTTCTCCCGTTGGTTCTCCACCACCATTTGGTGAAAGTAATTGCCAGAATAAAGAGTGGTTTGCGTGACCACCACCATTGTTTCGCACAGCTGTACGAATGTTTTCTGGAACTGCGTCTAAATTAGCGACTAATTCTTCAACAGTTTTATTTTCAAATTCTGTTCCTGCAACTGCATTATTTAAGTTTGTTACATATGTGTTATGATGTTTCGTATGGTGAATATTCATTGTTTCCTTATCAATATGTGGTTCTAGTGCATCGTAAGCATATGGTAATTGTGGTAATTCAAAAGCCATAATATTATTCCTCCTTATTTGAAAAAAATATGTAATTGGGCTTTAATTTATTCATTAAAACCTTTAATGTAAGATTAACAAAAGTTCACATTAGATTCAAATTTAATGCTTAAAAATTTCAAAATTAACCTTGACAGCGATTTATATGTTAAATGAATCGACAGTCCATCTTACATGTAACCATTTTTTTTGAGTTGCTTATTTCACAGCCTAACTTTATATAAGCTAATTCAGTAATAAAAAATGGCTAACAACAATTTGTTAGCCACGATATGATTCGTTTTATTCTTCCGTATCTTTAATTGCTAAAATACCTTGTGCAATATTTACCGCATGGTCTCCAATTCTTTCTAGATTAATTACCGTGTCCACAAATACGACACCAGCTTGACCATCACAAACACCTTCATTTACACGAATAATATGTTTTTTGCGAAGTTTCCGTTCCATTGAATCGATATCCTCTTCTTTACTCAGTACTAACTCAGCCTTTTTCTTATCACCTTGGTCTAACGCTTCAATTACTTCATTCACGGAAGAAATAGCTAGTGTAAACATTTGATGAATATCTTCTTTCGCAAAATCTGATAGTTTTACTTTATTATTTTGTTGATATTCACCAAGTTCAACAATATTTTCGAAATGATCTCCAACCCTCTCAATATCACGTACAGTATCTAACAATAAATTATGCAATTTCGATTCATGATCTAATAATGATGCAGAAGACAGTTTCACTAAGTAATCCGTTATTTTATGGTCTAAATTATTAATCGCATCTTCTAATTGCAAGGCTGTTTCTCGATATTTACCTTGGCCTGTTTCTATATAATTTTTTGATTCTTCTAGTCCTCTAAGTGCTAGTTTCCCCATTCGGATGACTTCTTCCTTAGCAGCCCCTAACGCAATGGATGGAGATTGTTCAATAAATATTGGATCTAATTGTTTTACTTTATAATCAATAAATGAATCTTCTCCTGGAATAATTTTTGTTACAACCCAAGCAAGAACACCAATAAACGGTAATTGAATAAGTGTATTTGTAAAGTTAAATGTACCGTGAGCAAAAGCGATAGTCATTTTTTCATTTAAGTGTAAACTATTTTGAATAAGTTCCATAAAGGCCGTAAAAGGTGTTAAAAAGATTAAAAAGATGATTGTTCCTATCACATTAAAAAGAACATGGCTTAATGCAGCTCGTTTTGCTGTAACGGAAGCTCCTAGAGATGCGAGTATTGCTGTAATTGTAGTTCCTATATTATCTCCAAACAATACAGGAAGTGCTGCGTCAAGTGTTATTAATCCATCTGCAAATAATCCTTGTAAAATACCAACCGTAGCACTTGAACTCTGAACAACTAGTGTGAATAGTGTTCCAACTAAGACACCCAAAATCGTATTATCACTCATACTTAATGTTAATTCTTGGAATGTTTGTAGATTACGTAAAGGTTTCATTCCTTCACTCATTAATTCTAATCCAAAGAAAAGACCACCAAATCCAAAAAGAATTTGTCCAATATAATGTACTTTCTTACTTTTAAAGAAAAATAAGAGAAATGATCCTATCGCCAATATTGGTAAAGCAAAGGCACCGATATCTATTCCGATAATAAAGGCTGTGACAGTAGTTCCGATATTTGCTCCCATAATTACTCCAATCGCTTGACGGAGATTCATAAACCCAGCACTAACAAGCCCCACTGTAATAACGGTAGTTCCTGAACTACTTTGGATGAGCATCGTTACAACCATACCTGCCAACACACCCATAACAGGATTTGTTGTAAACTTGTCCAGTATGTCACGGAGACGGTCTCCGGCAGACATTTGCAAACCTTCACCCATTGCTTTAATTCCAAACAAGAAAATACCAAGACCACCTAAAAACTCAAAAATCATTCGTTGTACATCCACTGATATTGTCAACCCCTAGTATGATTCTCTTCACTTCCAATTTAAAATTAATAATCTTTGACATAAGTGACATCATAAAAATTATTAACGGAATCTGAATAAAAAGTAAATATATTTTGCGATAAATTTACGTATAATTTACATTGCTCATTAATCTTACATTGTTATTTCATTTATATTACAATTTCATTTCAATGTGCTGGTGTTATTTTCCTATTTTTTCTTTTTATGGGATAATACTAATAATGGATTTTAGCTTATTAGGAGGAATAGAAACTGATGAATCTATTTACGCAATTTTATAAAAGTTTATATTCACCAAAAGATATCGCAGGGGTACGAAATCAAGGAATAGGAAAAACTATTTTATATATCCTTTTCATATCCATATTAACAATACTCCCTCTATTTATCACATTTGTTCAAGTATTTAATGAAACTTATACTCTTTCTGAACGAATGGTTAATAAGGAGCTACCAGATTTTCAGATTGAAGAGGGGCAACTAAAGGCAGATCTTGCAAAGCCTTTAATTATGAACGAAGCAAATAATACTACTTTCATATTTGATCCTACAGGGGAAATTAGTGTTGACAAAGCGGCTACATATCATAATGCAATAGCGCTTCTCGAATACGATGCAGTCATTTCCTTTAGTGGACAGACGGAAACAATGTCATACCGAACGCTTGGTATTGACAATTTAACTAAGCAAGATTTACAAAACTTTATCGATGGAATAGGTTCTCTAAAAACAGTCATTTTAGTTGTCACATTTGTTTTATATTATCTTATTCAAGTTGCAGGTCATTTAATCACGGTCACAGTACTCGCGCTAATCGGCCTTATCTTAAAAAACGCACTGAAACTCCAAATAAACTATGGCAACATTTGGAAGATGAGTGCTTATGCTCTCACTTTACCGGCGATGTTTTTTATGATTATGAATTATTTCCAAGCCGCAGTTCCATTTCGTTCAATAATCAATTGGGCAGTTATGATAATTATGCTTCATCTTGCTATGAAAGAAATAACGAATGAAGAAAAGTTAATTTAAAATTAATCTTTAAAGGAGCTGACTAAATAATGCAGCTCCTTTTTTTATATTCTATTATTCCTAATGTATATTTACTGAATCTATGAATATAAATTTATTAACAGTCTAGTAAATTTATTAAATAATAGAGGATGATTCTTCGATGAAAAAAGTATTAGGGATAGTGGCACTCGTTCTTATTGTATATGCGATTTATTCTGATATAACTACTGGTACGCTAATTGGAAAATCTTCTGAAGAAATCGTAGAAACAAGCCTTTCAATTCAATATATAGAAGTTCAAGTGAAGCCTGGCGATACACTATTGTCCTTAATTGAACAACAAGGTGGCTACCCTGACCAAGTATCAATTAATCAAATGATTGATGATTTTATTTCATTAAATGAAGGGATGAAACCTAATGATATGCAACCGGGAAAAGTATATAAAATTCCTATATACCAGCATGCTAACAATTAATGGTGCGGCTTTTTTTGCATTTTCATTAAATGCATCGTGTAACAACCCCTTTGAATCAATTTTTCTTACTACTTAAAAGGAAATATATGATAAAATGTAATGGAACAATTTCGTCCAGTATATTGAAATTCATGATAAGGGAGAGAGTATCCGTGGGTGAAATTACACATCGTACGAAGACACGTCCTGTTAAAGTCGGTAATTTGACGATTGGTGGAAATAACTTCGTATATATTCAAAGTATGACGACGACTAAAACACATGATGTAGAAGCAACCGTTGCACAGATTCATAGATTGGAAGAGGCCGGTTGTCAAATTGTCCGAGTAGCTGTACCTGATGAGCGAGCAGCTGATGCAATTCCAGAAATTAAAAGACAAATTAACATTCCATTAGTCGCGGATATTCATTTTAACTACAAATTAGCATTGAAAGCAATTGAAGGTGGAGTAGATAAAGTTCGAATCAATCCAGGAAATATTGGTAAAAAAGAAAAAGTTGAAGCAGTCGTTAAAGCAGCTAAAGAGAAAGGAATACCTATTCGTATCGGTGTTAACGCTGGTTCTTTAGAAAAGCATATCCTTGAAAAATACGGTTATCCAACGGCAGACGGAATGGTTGAAAGTGCTTTACATCACATTAAAATACTTGAAGAACTTGATTTTCATGATATTATCGTATCACTCAAAGCTTCAGATGTGAATTTAGCGATTGAGGCATACGAAAAGGCGGCAAAAGCGTTCGATTACCCACTCCATCTTGGTATTACCGAATCGGGGACCTTATTTGCCGGTACCGTAAAAAGTGCAGCTGGTTTGGGCGCAATTTTAAGCCGAGGGATTGGCAATACATTACGTGTTTCGCTAAGTGCCGATCCTGTTGAGGAAATCAAAGTCGCTCGTGAACTACTAAAAGACTTCGGACTCATTTCAAATGCTGCTACATTAGTCTCCTGCCCAACATGTGGCCGAATTGAGATTGATTTAATTAGCATTGCTAATGAAGTTGAAGAATACATTCAAAAAATTAAAGCACCGATTAAAGTTTCTGTTCTTGGTTGTGCTGTTAATGGTCCAGGAGAAGCAAAAGAGGCTGATATCGGAATAGCAGGTGCTAGAGGAGAAGGTCTCTTATTTAGGAAAGGTAAAATTGTCCGAAAAGTGCCAGAAGAAACGATGGTAGAAGAACTAAAAAAAGAAATAGATAAAATAGCCGAAGAATATTATAAAAGTGAAACAAATCAAATGTAGTCTTAAGGCTGTCCAATATAAAGGACAGCCTTTTCCCAGTATTCTACGGACTTCTTAGGTCTATATATTAAAAAAAGGGAGCTAAAAATAAGCCAATTATCGCTGATACTGCACCAATTCCTATAGCCCAATTACCTAATCCATTTTGTCCCTTACTCCGCGCTATAAATCCTAAAATGACCGCCGCTCCACCCAAAAGGACTGGTGAAACAAAAAGAGATAAAATGGCTAATGCTATTGCAATATACCCCATTCCTCTGCCAGATGCTCCTTGCTCCGTTTCAGTGTCTCGCTCGTGTACACGAATGGGCTCCGCTATTTCAGCAGCATTTTCCTCTTGATAATCATAACCGGTTAAATAATCATGGTAACCTTTATTTACATCATGAACATCCCGATTTTGGTTATTATCACTGTTATTTTGAACCATTCCTATAACCTCGCTTTCTTAGGGGTATTACTATTATTAGTTAATGGAATGGTTTTTAAACAGTTTAACATTTAACTTTATTACCAATAGATGAATGAATAAATTTTAATGGGAACAACGATGACAATATCCGTATACTTCAAATTTATGATCAGAAATAACATAATCTTTTAATTCATCTTTCACATGATCCATTGGGCAGTCCGTTATTTCTTTCGTTTTTCCACAACGCATACAAATAAAGTGATGATGATGTTCTCCTTTTGAACAGGAAAAGCGAAAATGTTTTTCACCTGATAATACGGTTGTTTCTAAAATTTCTAATTCAGCAAATAAAGATAAGTTACGATAAATGGTATCAAAACTTAAATTTGGATAATCTACTTTCATTCCTTCTAATATTTCTTTCGCCGTTAAATATTTATCATGAACAGCTAAATATTCCAGCATATCAACACGTCTACCTGTATGTTTATATCCTTTATCTTTTAAAACTTGAATTGCCTCAGATACATTCATTTATTCCACTTCCATTCATCATTGTTGATACCGCACTTTTCTATATAAAATGGCACCGACTAAAATAATCGCAGCAATAACGACAATGGTACCACCTGGAGCAATATTTAAGTAAAACCCGCTAATTAATCCTCCAATTACTGATATCTCACCGAATACAACCGAATAAAATAACGTTTGTTTAAAGCTTTTAGCTATACGAATACTTGATGCAACAGGCAAAGTCATTAAAGAGGAAACAAGTAGTACGCCAACGATTCGCATGGAGATTGCAATAACTAAAGCAACCGTTATAATAAAAATAAAATGAATCATATTTCCTGGAATTCCTACTGCTTTCGAATATTCCTCATCAAAAGATAATAAAAACAACTCTTTATATAAGAGAAATATAGTAAAGAGTACAAAAATACTTATTAGGATAATGATATATAAATCCATCCGTGAGACAGCACTAACACTCCCAAATAAATAACCAAATAAATCAGTTGTAAATCCATCTGCTAAAGAAATAAAAATTACACCTAGACCAACACCGAAAGACATGATGATTGGGATTGCTAATTCTTCATAATGCTTATAGACGGTTCGTAATTTTTCAATCAAAAGCGCCCCCACAACAGAAAAGAGCATTCCGCCATACAAAGGACTAATCATAGAAAATGGTAACCAATATTTACCTACCAATAAACTTGCAGCAATCCCAGATAATGTAACATGGCTTAACGCATCTGTAATTAATGCCATTTTCCGTACTACAATAAAAACCCCTAATAGCGGGGCAATAATTCCAATGATAATTCCAGTTAAAAAAGCATTTTGTAAAAACTCATAATGCAATATACTTTGGAACATATATCCGCCTCCAAAAAATCAGTCATGTACCGTTTGTAGACGTCTAAACTCCTCATGACTATAAAATAAACTTAATGTATGATTGTCTAGTTTTTCAAATTCATTTGTCGTACCATGAAAATAAACTTCTTTATTCAAACAGACAATATGACTTACTTTTTCTGAAATAACCCCAACATCATGGGTAACAAGAATTAACGTCATATTTCTTTCTTTATTTAATCGTTCTAATAATTGATAAAATTGAGCAACCCTTTTGACATCTATACCGACAGTTGGTTCATCAAGAATGAGCACTTCTGGATTGCTTACGATTGCTCTGGCAATAAATACACGTTGCTGTTGCCCACCAGACAGCTCTCCTATATTTCGATCCATATAGTTTGCCATTTCAACTGTTTCTAATGCTCGAACAACACTTTCCTTAATATCTTTTGGAAAAAAATGAAATAATCCAGTTTTTTTTGTTAATCCACTTCGGACTACTTCATAAACTGTAGCCGGGAAACCCGTGTTAAAAGAATTCGCTTTTTGTGAAACAAAGCCAATTTTTTCACGTTGTTTAAAAGTTTCTAACGGTTTTCCATAAAGAAAAATTTCTCCATCTTGTTTTTTTAAAATACCAAGTATTAATTTTAATAAGGTTGATTTTCCGGACCCGTTTGGTCCAACAATGGCTAAAAAATCACCCTTCTCAACTCGTATATGAATACGTTCCAACACGCTTTCTTGATCGTAATGATAATTCAAATTTTTTATTTCTATAATTGGTGTATCGTTCATTAAAATCACCTTTCAAAGTAGAGAAACTATTTAGGAATGATTACGATTTAGCTTTGTCTAGTATACATAAAAAAAATAATGATGTAAAGATATTTCTCCTTTTACAATCGATAAAGAAAACTCTGGGACGCTAGAGCCTTTAGGCAACCAAGAGACTAAATTTTGCCGAAAAAACTTTTTCGGCTGCGATGTATTGTTGCTAGAGCTTTCCTAGTATGTTAACAAAAAATGATTTTTCTCCTCTTACGTTAATCAATTGCCCTTTGGAGTCACCTTTTTTTATTGTTTACATACATTTATGGTGGGAGGAGATGAAATGAAGTTTCTTGAAAATATTATTAATATGAAAATCAATGGAATCACTGCTAAAGAATTAGTAAAATATGGAAAACAATTTAATATTAACGTAACACTTGATCAAGCAAATTCGATTGCTCAATTTTTACGAGGAAAAAATATTGATATTTTTAATGATGATGACCGTACGAAAGTAATCAAAGAAATAGCTAGTGTATGTGGACCACAGACAGCAAAAAAAGTAAATCAATTATTTATTATGCTTACAAAGTAAAGATTATACATGATAAAAAAATGGGTAATCCGGGAGATCTCATCATACTGTTCGACTCTTTGGACACCCATTATTTTTAATTACTTTAACTAGTAAGCTTTATCAGCCATAGGTAACAAATAGTTACTCACCGTTAACGATACGTTCAAGTACATTTTCATTAAATTTCTGATTGCGAAACATTTCAATTTCATATTTATATGGTGGTTTTTTATTATTTTTATCACTACCAACATAAGGTGTTTCAAGTATTTTCGGTATTTCTACTAATTGTGGATGATGGACGATATAATTTAGCGCATCAAAACCAATATAGCCGAAGCCAATGTTTTCATGTCTATCTTTTCCAGCACCTATCGGATTTTTACTATCATTAATATGCAATACTTTAATTCGGTCGACTCCAATGATTTTATCAAATTCATTTAATACACCATCGAAGTCATCTTTCACATGATAGCCAGCATCATTCGTATGACAAGTATCAAAACAAACCGATAGTCGATCATTATTTGTTACACCATCAATAATTTTTGCTAACTCATCAAAAGTTCGTCCAACTTCAGAACCTTTACCCGCCATCGTTTCTAAAGCAATCTGAACAGAAGACTTTTGAGTTAATACTTCATTTAAACCTTCAATAATTTTTGCAATACCAACATCTGCCCCTGCTCCAACATGGGCTCCTGGGTGTAATACAATTTGTTTTGCGCCTAATGCTTCTGTTCGTTCAATTTCAGATTGTAAAAAGTCTACACCAAGTCGAAATGTTGCTGGATTTGTTGTATTACCAATATTAATGATATAGGGTGCGTGGACAACAATTTCATCAATTCCATGTTCACGCATATGAGCATGTCCAGCTTCAATATTTAAGTCTTCAATTTTCTTTCTTCTTGTATTTTGTGGAGCTCCCGTATAAATCATGAACGTTGTCGAACCGTAAGAAACTGCCTCTTCACTTGCTGCTAATAACATTTTACTTCCACTCATTGACACATGTGAGCCAATTTTAAGCATTTATTTCCCCTCTTCCTATATAACCTTATTTTCTTTTTCTCAATTGTTTTCTTCTCTCTTTTTCAAGAAGTTCTTTTTGTTTTTTCTTATATCCAGGTTTTACCTTCTTTGGTTTTTTTATATTCACGTGAATTTGTTTTTCAACAGGTACTTGTCTTTTTCTACGGTTTTTCCTTTGATTCCGATCCTTTATCTCCTGAAGCTCACCATTTATTAGATCCATATCTTTTAATTGAATCCCCATATTTTCTAACTTATCAACTTTATACTCATCATTTTCATTAAGGATAATGAAAGAAGTACCCGTATATTCTCCGCGCCCTGTCCTTCCTGAACGATGAATGTAAAAGTTCAAATCATTTGGTAATTCATAATTAATGACATGACTAACACCATCAATATCAATACCTCTTGATGCAAGGTCAGTGGCGACAATATATTGATATTCTAAATCTCGAATTTTTGCCATCATTTTTTTTCGTTCTCTCGGTGTAAGGTCTCCGTGAATGAGACCAACTTTTATACCGCGTTCTGACAGTTGTCTGGCAAGTTCATCAGCTTTCGTTTTTGTATTGACAAAAATAATCGCTAAGAAAGGGTTTATTGCATTCATTAAATGATGAAGAAATTCAATTTTATCTCGATGACGCAATGGGATTAGTACATGTTCAATATTTTTTGCCGTCTTTTGCTTAGGATCAACTTGAACAAATTCAGGATTTTCCATGTATTTTTTTAAAAAAGGTTTTAACTTTTCTGGAATTGTTGCTGAGAAGACAAACATTTGTAAATCAGTTGGCATGGAACTAGCGATGCGATCAACTTCCTCAAGAAATCCTAAATCAATCATTAAATCTGCTTCATCGACAACCATTACCTTTGAAGTGTGAACAAATAAAGCTTGTTCCTTCACTAAATCAAGTACTCTCCCGGGAGTACCAACAACAATATGAGGTTGAACTTTCAATTTCTCAATTGTTCTCGTTTTATCAGTACCACCAACAAATAATTTTGTTTGTACCTCTTCACCTTTTGCACAAAATTTTGTCAGTCTTACGATTTCATGATAAATTTGATGTGCAAGTTCTCGGGTAGGTGCTGTAATTACCGCCTGAACAGCCATAACTGACGGATCAATTTTTGTTAGAATAGGCAATAAAAAAGCATGGGTCTTCCCCGTCCCAGTTTGCGACTGTCCAACTAAAGATACACCTTTTAATGCTTTTGAAATAATCCGTTCCTGTATATCTGTAGGTTCAATAAATCCAATATGATCTAACCCTTCATATAAAAAAGGCTTCAGCGAAAACCTCGTAAATTTTGTTTTATGCATAGTTAACTCCTCACATTACGTCCTAATTAATGATTTCATCTTATTATTATACATAAATCGACTAAATAACTCTACTTTCCGATAATTTTTTCCGACTGACGAAAGCGAATCGGGTTGCATATTGTAATAGGAGAGTGAATGGGATATAAGGAGGAAAGTGCAATGCCACCAAGATTACAACAAAGAAGGCCACCGAATCAATACCCATTTTTCCAACAACCACCGATACGAAGAAATCGAATGGCTAGAGGTATACAAGGGGGTTTTTACCAACATGGACACGCTCCACAAGGAATGAACAGACAACTACCAAGGCGTGGAGGGTTCCTTTCAAGACTGTTAGGTGGAAGGCAAAATCAAGCGATAAGGTCTATGCAACAACCGATCAACCCTTTCCAATTTGGGAGTGGAATTGGTATACAAGAACAAACTGGCATCAAAAGTTTTCTAAGCGCCGATTCAATTTCTAAGTTTTTAGGGCAAACACAACAAGTGTTACGGACAGGACAGCAAATTGGATCCATGGTTCA
The DNA here is from genome assembly GCF_001244735.1 of Bacillus andreraoultii. Classification (GTDB taxonomy): domain Bacteria; phylum Bacillota; class Bacilli; order Bacillales; family Caldibacillaceae; genus Caldifermentibacillus; species Caldifermentibacillus andreraoultii. The sequence goes on along the minus strand of NZ_LN868937.1, from coordinate 1,379,106 downwards.
ACAATATGGCCCATTAGTAAGAAATTTGCCGGCTTTATGGAAAATTTATCGAGGATTTCAAAATAATGATTCTGAAGAGTCTGAGGAAAGTAATGAATCTGTAGACGGTGAAGGTAAAAAAGATGGCGAACAAACAGAAGAGCAACAAGTAGATAAGAAACATGTAGACATAGACGATACTACTTCAGATGATCATCAACTCTTAAACGATGACAAAGAAGAAATAAATCATAATACGAATGAGTCATTAACAATAAAATCTAAAACAACTGGGAAGAAAAAAAACAATAAAAAAGAAAGCAAACCAAAGGAATCCATACCTAAATTGTATATATAATCATAGGCAGTGAATAGATCTTAAAAGTTAAGAAACATCATATAGTTTTCATCAGTTTCGTAATGACTCACTATTCACTGCTTTTACTATTATTTTTAACGACTAAGTATACTTTGAGTTATGTAGAATTGTTCGCTATAATGTATCTATAATCTTTTTAGATTAAGAGGAGGTACTTATCATGGAAGTAATTAAAGTGTCCCCCCGCGGTTATTGCTACGGTGTTGTTGATGCGATGGTTATCGCAAAAAATGCCGCTTTAGATAAAAACTTACCTAGACCCATTTATATTCTCGGTATGCTTGTCCATAATCAAAATGTAACGGATGCATTTAAAGAGGAAGGGATTATCACTTTAGACGGAAGCAATCGAAAAGAAATTCTGGAAAAGGTTAATCATGGCACAGTTATATTCACCGCTCACGGTGTTTCACCAGAAGTTAGACAAATTGCTAAAGAAAAAGGTCTTGTAACAATTGACGCTACTTGTCCTGATGTAACAAAAACTCATGTTTTAATTGAAGAGAAAACAAAAGCGGGCTATGAAGTGATTTACATTGGTAAAAAAGGTCATCCAGAGCCAGAAGGTGCTGTAGGTGTTGCACCAGGTCTCGTTTATTTAGTGTCTTCAACTGAAGAGATAAATCAATTAAATATTAATAATGACAAAATTATCATTACAAATCAAACGACGATGAGCCGTTGGGATGTTGAGGAGTTAATGGAGTTATGTTTAACAAAATATCCTCACGCAGAGATACATAACGAAATCTGCCAAGCTACTCAAGTAAGACAAGAGGCCGTTGCACAACAAGCTGGAGAAGCGGATGTCCTCATCGTTGTTGGTGATCCGAAGAGTAATAATTCTAACCGCCTCGCCCAAGTCTCTGAAGAAATAGCCGGAACGAAGTCATATCGTGTTCAAGATGTTACTGAGATAAAGATTGACTGGATTAAAGAGGCTAAAAAGGTCGCTGTTACTTCTGGGGCATCTACACCAACACCAATTACGAAAGAAGTTATCAATTTTCTTGAACAGTTTGATGCAACTGATGAAACTACGTGGGTGCGTGAAAGAAAAATTCCACTGACAAAAATTTTACCAAAAGTAAAGATTGTAAAATAATAAAGAAAACTCGGAGACGCTTGAACCTTTGGGCAACCAAACAACATAGCTCGCAGGAAAGAGAGTTTTTCGGCTTTGATATAGCTGTAAGAGCCTTCCTTGTACGCTTATGAGTATTGGAAAATAGAAGTTGGAATATTTATTCTTTCTTATTAGCTAAGAAGGGACTCTGAACTAATAATGATTTAGTCATGAGTCCTTTTTTTGAAGTCTTTACGTTTAAATAAATTGACATGGTTCTGTATTGATTGATGATGGAATAAAATTCACTTGATAGTTTTCTTGGTTACTTAATTCCATCATCTTATGAGCAACGCCTTCCTTCATTACTTTCTCGATATTATGACCAGGGTCAATTATATTTAACCCATCTAATTTTGCATCGATTGCGGTATGATAATATAAATCACCCGTAATAAACACATCCGCCCCTTTAAAAATGGCTGTTTTATAATATTTGCCACCATCTCCACCTAGTATCGCCACTTTCTTAATTTTATCATCCAGATTACCAACAACACGTACCCCGTTAACATCTAAAACATTTTTTATATATGTAGCAAAATCCTTTAATGTTATTTCTTTTTCCAAATATCCAATCCTACCTAATCCAAACGTTTCTCCCTTTATATGTAACGGATATATATCAAACGCTGGTTCTTCATATGGGTGCGCCTGGTACATTGCTTTTAAAACTTTTCTTTCCAAATTCTCCGGAAATACCGTTTCAATTCTTTCTTCATTTACTTCTTCTAATTTACCAACTTGTCCAATATACGGATTTGTATTTTCTCCTGGTAGAAACCGACCAATACCACTCGCAGTAAACGAACAATGGCTGTAATTACCGATAAATCCTGCCCCAGCATCACCGAGTGCATTACGAACAGATTCTGATGCGTCTTTCGGTGTATACACAACGAGTTTCTTGAGGGATTCTTCATAAGTAGGAACGAGTACTTCTGTATTTTTCAACCCAATACGATCAGCGAGTAAATCATTAACTCCGCCAGTTGCAACATCAAGATTCGTATGTGCAGCATAAACGGCGATATCATGTTTGATAAGCTTTGTAATTATTTTCCCGTAAGCATCTTCTGTGCGAATTGTTTTTAACGGGCTATAGATTAGTGGATGATGACTGATAATTAGCTGTACATCTTTCTCAATCGCCTCATCGACTACTTCTTCTGTAACATCTAAAGCAACAAGGACATTTTTAATCGGCTGATTTAACGAGCCAACGAGCAAACCAATTTTATCACCTTCCATTGCAAGTCTCTTAGGTGCAAATTGTTCAAAAAGCTGAATGATTTCATATCCGTTTGGAATTTTCATTTGGATAAACCTCCTCATACCACTCAATAAATTGTTTTATTTCCTCTTTCTTTTTAGTAATTCCATCACTAACACTCGCTTTTGCTAACTGTTCATAAACTCGTAGCCATTCATTATACTCTCTTGACCACTTCTTTATAAAAGGAAAAGCTTGGTCTTCTTTAAGAAGGAAAGGCCCAAATAAAATTTCCTTTTCCATATCTTTTTTATTGTACGGATTTGTCGGTTCTCCCCTTTCTGCGATTAAAATTTCATATATGTGGCCATCCTCTTCTAAAATTGATTCGTTTATTAATTCCCATCCATTATTCAAAAACCATTTACGAATTGTATTTGCTGAGATATTTGGTTGTAAAATAAGTCGTTTCACATTTGCCGTCGTTAATTGATTTTTCCCTTGTTCCAGTATTGAAGAAATTAAAGCTCCTCCCATTCCAGCAATAGTTATGCAGTCAATTTTTTCACCATTTTTAATGACGGATAGTCCATCACCCTTTCGAACGTCAATCTGTTTATCATACCCAGCAGCCTCTACACTAGCCTTAGCCGCATTGTATGGTCCTTCTGCTACTTCACCTGCTATCGCTTCTTTAATTAGACCATTTTGCATAGCATAAATTGGTAAATAGGCGTGATCAGACCCTATATCAGCAAGTGTACTATCCTCAGGAATATATGAGGCTACTCTTTTTAATCTTTCAGACAACTTTATCATATAAAATGATTCACCATGCTTTCTATTCTTTTAACATATATAAAATTACAGGAAAACTGAGAGAATTTCAATGAAAGCGAAAAGGACCTCCAATCCATCTAACATAATATTGCTTAGGAAATTGGAAGTCCTCTATTATATTATTTAAGTGACGACAGCCACTCCGTCATTGCATCGATACTTTCCGCTGGAACAAGTCCTTTTGGCATCGCACCCCGGCCATTTTGTAAGACATCTTTAATTTCATCAGCAGATAGACGTTCACCAACATTTTTTAACTCAGGACCCATTGCCCCTTCATAGTTTTCACCATGACAACTAATACAGTTTTGCGCATAGATTTCCTCAGGAGATCCCGCTTCAGCAGTGCTTTCTTTTTTTGATTCTTCGCCACCTGCTTCTTTACTATCATTAACCCCTATAATTGATAATGCCACAATTAGTCCAATTCCAAAGACCATAATTAATAGATAAGGAAATACTGCATTGCGTTTCATCACTCTCTCCCCTTTTCCTATTACTAATAATCATTTACAAACTATTCTTATTTTACTTGAAAATCGAGTGAAGTGGAAGTATTTAACACTATATTCATGTTGATTTTATCTAAAAGACACAAAAAATTCATATATATCTATTGACACCTTTCGACATTAACAGCCGATTTGTCTCGCGATAACAAGTCGTTGAATTTCAGATGTGCCCTCCCCAATTTCCAATAATTTTGCATCCCGCATGTATCGCTCCACATGATATTCTCTCATATAACCATTCCCACCGTGAATTTGAACTGCTTGGCTTGTTATTTCCATACACATTTCAGAAGCAAATAATTTACAAATTGATGCTTCTTTCGTAAATGGACGTCCCTGATCTTTTAACCATGCAGCTTTATATACCATTGTTCGAGCTAGTTCTATTTTCATTGCCATATCTGCTAGTTTAAATTGAATTGCTTGGTTTCTCGCTATGGCTTTACCAAACTGTTCACGTTCTTTCGCATACTGTAATGACTTTTCAAATGCTGCTTGTGCAATTCCTACTGCCATTGCGCCGATTCCAATTCTTCCACCATCTAATGTAACTAAAAATTGTTTAAATCCTTCTCCTCTTTTTCCAAGTAAATTTTCTTCTGGGACGATTACATTCGTAAAAGAAAGCTCTGTTGTATTAGAAGCGTGAAGGCCCATTTTCTCCTCGTACTCTGTAATTTGAAAACCATCTGTATCTGTAGGGACGATGATTGCGCTAATCTCTTTATTTGATTCTTTTCTATTCGTAATTGCAGTTATTGCTAAAAATTTTGCGTAACTTGCATTTGTTATGAAACATTTATTCCCATTAATAACAAAATTCCCATCTTTTGCAATTGCTGTCGTTTTTGTCCCACCTGCATCTGAGCCCGCACCAGGTTCTGTAAGTCCGAATGCACCTAACGATTCCCCACTACATATTTGTGTTAAATATTTTTCTTTTTGCTCTTTCGTACCAAATAAATGAAGTGGTGCTCCTCCAAGAGAAATATGGGCCGAATATGTTATACCAGTAGAAGCACATACCTTACTTAACTCTTCAACTACAATCGCAAAACTAATCGTATCGGCACCCGATCCCCCATATTCTTCAGGAAATGGCAGACCCATTAGTCCTAATTCACTTAATTGTTTAAAAATCTCCCTTGGAAACAGTTTTGTACGATCCCTTTCTAAAACGTCTTTCGCAACTACTTCTTCTGCAAATTCCCTTATTGTTTTTTGAATCAATTTTTGTTCATCTGTCAAATGAAAATTCATTCACTCAACCCCTTTTTAATTAATGTCCTATTCTAACCATATGAATTTGTCTGCGCTTTCATTAGTGGTAATTTACTTTCTTTGTTTAAGTTTCTTCAACTTCTGTTACTAACCATTGGGTTTTGTAATACAAAACGATCTAAATAATAAATCAATTCATGCTCATCTCATATATTTTTTGGATTTTCTTTACAAAGGAATTTGCAAATTCATTTATTTTTATATAAAATAGATGACAAATAACATGTAAGCGAATACGAACAGATTTCAGTTAAGGTAGGTTATCAAAGAGAACGAAAGGATACTTTGGTGTCCAATCTTTAAGTAAGAGCAAAAGACGTAGTTTACTGGAAAACCAATTTTTTAACGGTGAAGGGTTATACTGCCAAATTCTCAAATTTCGTTTGGAAAGAAGTAAATAGAGATTTATGAGAACCAATCGATAATAAAGAAAACTCTCGGACGCGCTTGAGCTTTCAGATAACCAAAGAGACTAACGTTTGCTTGGATAAGAAAGAGAGCTTTTCGGCTTTGATGTAGCCGCTTACGCCTTCCTTATGCGCTTATGCGTAAAGGAAAGTAGAAATTGAAAAATTTCCTATTAACAAAAAAGGCTTACCAAAAGTTGGTAAACCTGATAAAGATATTTTACTCAAGAAAGTCTTTGAGCCGTTTACTGCGACTAGGATGCCTTAGTTTTCGGAGAGCTTTTGCTTCGATTTGACGAATCCGTTCACGGGTAACACCAAAAACTTTACCCACTTCTTCTAATGTTCGAGTTCGTCCATCGTCAAGTCCAAAGCGGAGACGTAATACATTTTCTTCACGGTCAGTTAGTGTATCTAGTACATCTTCTAGTTGTTCCTTTAACATTTCATATGCTGCGTGGTCTGATGGTGAAGTAGCGTCTTGGTCTTCAATAAAATCGCCTAGATGAGAATCATCTTCTTCACCAATTGGTGTTTCAAGAGATACAGGTTCTTGCGCAATTTTTAAAATTTCTCTTACCTTTTCAGGAGTTAAATCCATCTCTTCGGCAATTTCTTCAGGCGTCGGTTCTCTTCCCAAGTCTTGCAGTAATTGCCGCTGAACACGAATTAATTTATTAATTGTTTCGACCATATGAACAGGAATTCGAATGGTTCTTGCTTGGTCTGCAATTGCCCTCGTAATCGCTTGACGGATCCACCAAGTAGCATACGTACTAAATTTAAATCCTTTTTTGTAGTCAAACTTTTCAACAGCTTTAATTAGACCCATATTTCCTTCTTGAATTAAATCAAGAAATAACATTCCCCTACCTACATACCTTTTTGCAATACTAACAACAAGACGTAAGTTTGCTTCAGCCAATCTACGCTTTGCTTCTTCGTCACCTTGGGCGATTCTTTCTGCTAATTCAATTTCTTCTTCAGGAGATAATAAATCTACCCGACCAATTTCTTTTAGATACATTCGAACAGGGTCATTTATTTTAACACCAGGAGGAACACTTAAATCATTTAAATCAAATTCCTCTTCACCTTCTAGTTCATTATCATCAGGTTGATCACTATCTTCTTCTTCTGCTTCTTCAACTAATTGAACACCTTGTTCTGTTAGTTGCTCATAGAAATCATCCATATTCTCTGCGTCTAATTCATACTGAGCTAAATTTTTTGCGATTGTATCGTAAGAAAGAGATCCCCTTTTCTTTCCTAACTCCATTAATTTGTCTTTAACCTGATCTAAAGTAAGTTCAGATTCTTCTTTGGAACGTGCTGATTTTTCAGCCATTTGTTCCCCTCCTTCCGACAATTAAAGCGATTTTTTTAAAAGGATTATTTCATTCACAAGCTCTGCTGCCTTTTTATAATTTTTCTCCAATTCAGCTTCTTTACTTGCTTTTTCTTTTTCCTTTATTTTGAGCAATTTATGCTGTTTAATGACATGCTTTATATAATCAGTAAATTCTTTATCAGAAATATCATCATTCGTTGGAATCATGCCAATTTCTGCGATTAAATCCCGTAAGTACTTATCTTTAACAAAACTTAAAAATTGTGTTAAATCCGGTTCATTTCCTTCTTCATAGTATGCATAAAGGTAGGTTACAATCGCTTGATGTTCATCGAGATTAAACGTATAATTTTGTAAAGCTTTTTGGACGCGGTTCGCAAACGAAATACTTTTCAGCATCTGTGCGATTAACATTCTCTCTGCGTTTTCAAAAGCTTCCCTAAGTTTCTTTTCAGTTTGAATAATTACAGGTGTATGTTTTAGTTGTGGTTGGTTATTTGTTTTCTTTCTGTGAGCATAATATAATTTACGCTGTTGTTGTTTTAATGCATCTAAAGATATCGAGAATTCTTCAGCTATCTGACGTAAATAAACATCTCGTTCAATGGCATTTTCCATCGCAGCTATATCTTTTAATACTTGTTCGATATATATGAGACGATCTCCTTCATTTTGAAGATTTTTGCCTTGACGGTAATATTTCATTTTAAACGCCATGAATGTCAAACTTGTCCCAATAACTTTATTTACAAATGCATTTCCATGAACACGAATGTATTCATCTGGATCTTTCGCATCTGGAATAACCGCCACTTGAACAAGACAACCCGCTTCTTGCAATAATTCCCCGGCTTTAAACGTTGCATTTTGGCCCGCTTTATCTGCATCAAAACATAATATAACCCGGTCAGTGTTGCGCTTAATTAAATGAATATGTTCTTCAGTTAATGCCGTCCCCATCGTACCAATTCCATTATCAACACCTGCACCAAATGCAGATATACAGTCAGCAAAACCTTCAAATATGATTACTTCTTGTTTCTTACGTATAGCAGGCCTTGCTTTATGGAAATTGTATAATACCTTTCCCTTATGGAATATTGGTGTTTCAGGACTATTTAAATATTTAGGTTCCCCCTCATGAATGACACGACCAGAAAATGCGATTGTATTTCCCTTATTGTCATAAATTGGAAAAATGATTCTACCGCGAAACCGATCAAAATATCGATTATTCGCTTCACTCCTAATAATTAACCCTGCTTGTTCCAGCAGTTCCTCATGAAACCCCCTTGATTTTAAAAACTTCAAACTGGTATCCCAATCATTTAAACAATAGCCAATTTGGAAGTGGTCAATCATTTCACGAGTAAAATCTCGTTTTGTTAAATATTCTAGAGCTTCTTGCCCCTTATTCGTATTTACTAATAAATGGTGGTAAAATTGTCTTAGTAGCTCATGGGCTTCAATCATTTTTTCATGATCTGTTTTTGGACCATCAACATTATTTGTTTTTAATTTTTCTATATGTAACGGAATATTCGCACGCTCTGCTAATTTTATAGCAGCGTCCTGAAAGGAAATACCTTCAAGGTCCATTAAGAAAGAAAAAACATTCCCGCCAGCATGACAGCCAAAACAGTAGAAAATTTGCTTATCAACAGATACGGAGAACGATGGTGATTTTTCATCATGAAAAGGGCAAAGACCAAAATAATTTCTCCCCTGTTTTTTTAGATGAACATATTCACTAATCACATCCACTATATCGACAGATTGGCTAATTTCATTAATTATTTCTTTTGGAATCCGTTCTCCCATAAGAACATCTCCATCCCATTATTAAATATTCGACTCTTATCTTAAATATCCTTCAAGATTCGACATTTTTTGTCTAATAATATTTTGGTTTAACTTCACGGGATTTTCTTATGGTTTGATAATAAGATTCTACATTCGTTCACATTTTCCTTCTATCAAGGACAAATTTCTTAGAAAGTACATAGTTTCTTTCATTTTGTAGAAGAAAATGTATGTCGAAAAATTTTTATTTTCATTTCTTGACATTCATCATTAATAAGTTTATTCTTAAATCCCCAAGTCTAAACCTAAAAGTGAAAATTTCTGTACAATTTTTTATTATAATACAAAAATAAGCTTTTTACCATTTAATTGTTTCATAAAAATATTTCCAAATTTATATAAATACAATCCATCATAAAAGGCCATCCAATAATAAAATTTTCATTTATTATTGGATAGCCTTTTTCTTTATTATTGAAATGAAAATGAACGTTTTAACCTATTTTCTTTAGGTAATTAACAATCATATTTGCAGTCTCTTCTACTGCTTTATTTGTTACGTCAATCATATGACAACCAATGCGATTAACAATCTGTTCAAAGTATTCAAGCTCTTGTTTTATTCTTTCCTCTTTCGCATAATTGGCCTTTGCATCAAGGCCTAGTGCGATTAACCGTTCTTTACGAATATGATTTAACTGGTCAGGACTAATTTTAAGAGCAATACACTTTCTACCATCTATTTGAAATAATTCTTCAGGCGGTTCAACTTCTGGTACAATCGGAACATTCGCTACTTTATACCGTTTTAACGCAAGAAACTGGGACAACGGAGTTTTTGACGTTCTAGACACACCGATTAACACAATATCTGCTTTTAAAAGACCATTTGGATCTTTACCGTCATCATATTTAACAGCAAACTCAATTGCTTCAATTTTTTTAAAGTAATCTTCATCTAATTTACGTACAAGACCAGGCTCATATTTTGCAGTCACACCAGATATTTCCTCAAATTGATCAATGAGTGGACCTAATACATCAAAAGCGAAAATATTTTCTTGATTCGCTCTTTCTGTTAAATACTTTCTCATATCAGGCTTAACAAGTGTAAAAACAATAATTCCTTGATTTAATTTAGCAAGCGAAATAACCTCGTCAATGGTCGTGTGATCTTCAACAAACGGTATTCTTTGTAAATCTACTCTTGCACCATTGAACTGGCTCATCGCAGCTTTTGTAACTAATTCGACCGTTTCTCCTACCGAGTCAGATACTATATATATAGGAGGTCTCGTCATCTGAGTATCATCTCCTTATCTGTTTGTCTAGCACCATAAAGCTGCATGCGTCTTTCCTACTCGTCGTTAAAGAGGGTGACAAATGCCTTTGTAATATTTGATTTCGTCACTCTACCGACGACTTCATACCCTTTATCCTTATCTCTTACAATAGGCAAGGCATCGATTTGTTTTTCAATTAACTTCTCTGCTACGTGAATTAACAAGTCATCACCTTTACACATCGTAATATTTGGCATTCTTGTCATAATGATGTGCACTGGGACAGAGTTCAAATCCTGCTTACCAATGCTAGCACGTAAGCAGTCTTTTCTAGATAATGCGCCAACTAACAAGTTATCATTATCGACTATAAAAAGTGTCCCAACATCTTCTAAAAACATTGTAACAATGGCATCATAAACCGTTACATTCTCATTAACAACGACAGGAATCGATTTAAAATCATTCACTTTTATTTTTTTGATACTTTCAGATAATAGTTGTGTACTACTTTTTCCTGTATAAAAGTATCCAACCCGCGGCCTTGCATCTAAAAATCCTGCCATTGTTAAAATAGCTAAATCTGGTCGCAATGTTGCACGTGTTAAATTTAACTTTTCTGCAATATGTTCCCCCGTAATCGGACCGTTTTCCCTTACAATTTGAATAATTTTTTCTTGTCGTTTACTAAGTTCTATTTTACTCACCACCCAACCAGCAAAAAATAACATATCTTGCCTAAACGAATATATATATTTTACAAAAAGATAGTTTTTAGTCATGTTATTTTTCGTTATAAGTGACAATATGTTCTACTAATCACTTTACAATAAGTAATGAAAAATGGGCAAATGTTTTGATTGTACTTGAAATAAGTTTCATTAAGGATAAACGGTTTTGGCGAACTTCTTCTTGATCAGTCATAACCATCGTCTTGTCAAAGTAACCGTTAATTGATTCTTTCAATCCTATCAACAATCGATAGTATTCTTCCATATCATTTACTGTTCGCAACTTATTAGAAACCTCTTTATATTTTTCAAACAAAGCATTCTCTGATTCATTTTCAAATAATGCCGGATTAACTTCAGATATTGTTGTTGCTTTTTTAGCAATATTAATAACCCTACTTAAAGCCTCAACTTCTTCTTTAAATGTCGTACTTCCTTTTCTATCTTCTAAAATCTCAGCTTTCGTTACTAGTGATTTAATATCGGCAATTGGTGCCTCTAATACGGCATCAATAATATCAAAATGGATGCCCTTTTCTGTAAGTAAGTGTTTAAACCGTAACTTAAAGAAGTCTAATACATCTTGAAGAACTTCCTCCTCATTTCGTTTTGAAAATGTTTTTGTTCTATCTATACTTTCTTTTAAGAGCAATGTGAAGTTAATATTCCAACCTTTATTTATTAAAATTTGTACGACACCTGTTGCTTGCCTTCTTAAACTATAAGGATCTTGAGAACCACTCGGAATCACTCCGATAGCAAAGAATGAACATATTGTATCTAATTTATCCGCGATACTCACAATGGCGCCTGGATCTGTTTTAGGTATAATTCCGTCCGCACTTTTTGGCAGGTAATGTTCATAAATCGCTTTAGCCACATGAGTATTTTCCCCGTGAATAAGGGCATAGTTTTCACCTATATATCCTTGCAATTCAGGGAATTCATCAACCATTTGTGTTACTAAGTCAAACTTACATATCTCTGCAGCTCTTAATGTGTTAGCCTCTACCTCTTTTGAAAGGTGAAGTTGTTGTAACATATAATAAGATAGCTCTTTAACCCGCCCTACCTTTTCTTTATAAGTACCAATTTCATCATGATAAATAACTCTTTCTAACTTCGATAAACCGTCTTGAATTGATAATTTTTGATCTTCTTCGTAAAAGAAAACCGCATCTTGTAGTCTTGCACGAATGACTTTTTCATTACCTTTACGCACATTTTCGATATGTTGAGAATCCCCATTACGTACGGTTATAAAGTAATTCAATAAATTTCCGGATTGGTCTTGCACCGGGAAATAACGTTGATGTTCCTTCATTGTAGTAATTAATACTTCTTTTGGTAATTTTAAATATTCCTCTTCAAAAGTACCGAATAAAACTGTTGGATACTCAACAAGATTTGTTACTTCTTCCAACAATTTTTCGTCAACTGGAACGACCCAGTTTTGTTCTTTCTCTAATTGATGAATTTGATTTAATATGGATGTTTTTCTTTCTTCATAATCGACTAAAACATATTGCGATTGTAATAAAGATTTGTATTCTTTCGGCTCCTCAATTGAAACGGTATCCCCCAAAAATCGATGTCCGTAAGACTTATTACTTGCCTTTACATTTGTAATTTGAACATTTAGTACTTGTTTACCATATAACGCAATAATCCAGCGAATAGGCCGAATATAACGAAGATCAAAGTTTGCCCAGCGCATATTTTTAGAAAAGGTTAAACTTGTAATTACATCTTGTAATGTTTCCAAAATTTCTACCGTATTTTTACCTTGAATATGTTTATTCACATATACATATTCAACACCACTTACTTCTTTAAAATAAATATCATCTACCGTCTTTCCTTGCCCTCTCGTAAAACCTTGTGCAGCCTTTGTCCAGTTACCAGCTTCATCTATCGCAATTTTCTTTGCAGGGCCTTTTACTTCTTCATTTATATCTTCTTGTTTTTCATTAACATCCTCAATATAAACTGCTAGTCTTCTTGGAGTTGAATAAACATGGACTTGACCATAGCCGATATTTTGTTCTTTAAATAATTGCTCAATTTGGTCAGCTAATTGTTGGCTTGCATCTAATAGAAAGCGAGCGGGTACTTCTTCTAATCCAATTTCTAACAATAAATCTTTTTTATTCATTGTCATTCCCCTTTCTCTTATTTAAAATTGGGAATCCTAACTTCTCACGTTCATCGTAAAATGTTCTTGCTATTTTTCTAGCTAAGTTACGACAACGAGCTAAATATGCAGTCCGTTCAGTAACAGAGATTTCTCCTTTTGCATCAAGTAAATTGAATACATGCGAGCATTTCAACACATAATCATAGGCTGGGTGAACAAGACCTTCATCCATTTGCCGATGGGCTTCTTTTTCATACACATGAAATAAATGAAAGAGCATTTCACTATCAGATGTTTCGAATGCGTATTTCGAATGTTCATATTCTGGTTGTCCAAAAATATCGCGCACCGTAAACCCTTCTGTCCATTCAAGATCAAACACATTCTCTTTATCTTGTATATAAGAAGCTAGACGTTCAATTCCATAAGTTATTTCTACAGATACGGGCTTACATTCTAATCCACCTACTTGTTGAAAATAAGTAAACTGGGTGATTTCCATTCCATCAAGCCATACTTCCCAACCAAGACCTGCACAACCAAGTGATGGATTTTCCCAGTTATCTTCAACAAAGCGAATATCATGTTGAAGTGGGTCAATTCCTAGCGCACGTAAAGAATCTAAGTAAAGTTCTTGAATATTATCAGGAGAAGGTTTAATAATTACTTGAAATTGATGGTGTTGATATAGGCGATTAGGGTTTTCACCATATCGACCATCTGCTGGCCTTCTTGAAGGTTCTACGTAAGCAACACGCCATGGTTCTGGACCAATTGCTCGTAAAAAAGTATATGGACTCATTGTTCCTGCACCTTTTTCAACATCATAAGCTTGCATTAATATACATCCTTGATTTGACCAATGCTTTTGCAAAGTTAAAATCATATTTTGGATATTCATTTTTCCACCTCTTGTATTTTTTATCTATTCCTTAATTCAATAGATTTAATTGTTCTTGTTGGATTAGGAATTTAAGGTTCATCATTGACATAAAAAAGATCCCGTCCCTATGCTTAAATGTAAGCATAGGGACGGGATCTTTCCCGCGGTTCCACCCTATTTGCCAATCGGCCACCTTAACTTCACTATTGCTCCAGAATGCCTTCCTTAATTCTCTATACCCTAGCTCGCACCATCCTAGGTTCGCTTTTATAGAAGCAAATTAAGTACTACTTTCCTTCACAGCAAGAAATATTTTATTACGTATCATATCGAAAAATGCAGATGATGTCAATAGTCCTTATCGAAAATTCACAGTATCTTTAACTATTTCGTCGTTTTCATTCCAGTGAATTACATAAGGGAGTTTCTACAGAATAAAGTTAATTCATTTTAATTTATCCAGTTGCTGTAGAAACCTTTTTGTTTTTAAGTACAAACCGGAATATTCTTCATAATAAGCGGATATACATGTCTCGAGTTCATTTTTTGTAGTTTCTTTTACATTGATCGTTCCTAACCGATTTAAATCAAAATAAGAAAAAAGTCGTAATAAACGGATTGTCGTCTGATTTAGTTTTAAGTGGTGCGGATCATGTTCAAGGCAACGGTGACATAAAATTCCTGCTTCTTTAATTGAGAATACAAATGGACCTTCTGTATTTTTACAGTTGACACAGTATTCAAAATTAGGTCGCAACCCTAATAAGGGTAACATTTTCATTTCAAAAATATTTTTCATAATTTGAGGATCGTATCCCTCATCAATATACTTTAAAGTTTGATATAACAATTCAAATAAATAAGGATTGTTTACACGTTCATCTGTACTTTTATCTAAAAGTTCGACTATGTATGAGGCATACGCAGTCAAAAAAAGATCTTCAGTAATCGAACGAAATACTTCAATAATTTCTCCTTGTTGAACCGTTCCTAAACCTTTACTAGTAGAGCAAAGAAAATAGCCGTATGTAAAAGGCTGCGACACAGAGGCTAGACGACTATTCGGCTTTTTTGCACCTCTTGCCACAGCACCAAATTTCCCGAATTCACGAGAAAATATGGTTACAATTTTATTTGACTCACCGTAGTCAATTGAACGGAGAACAATGCCTTCAACTTTTTGGAACAAAGATGGTCACCATCCGAATAAAGCGTAAAGGTTTTAGGTCACAGGAATATCAGCATCAGCTAGTTCTATATCGTTATCTGGTGTATCTTCCATTTCTTTTGCTAATTCTTTGTAAAGGAGATAAGTGTCAATACTTCCTGTTTGGGTAAAAACCTTCCAAGTAAAATGTAGCATGGAAATTCCCACCTTTCAAATTTTTGACTAGCTTTGACCATAACCTTATCATTTCCTAACTCTCAAAAATCATGAGAAACAGATTTTGTAAATTCTTATTAGTCATTTAGATAAAAGTCATTAATATTCATCTTCACGATAACCAAATTCTCTTAACACAGTAGCTTTATTTCGCCAGTCTTTTTGAACTTTTACCCATAATTCTAAGAAGACTTTTGACCCTAATAAGTTTTCAATATCAACTCTTGCTCTTTTTCCTATTTCTTTTAACATCGACCCTTGTTTACCGATTATAATTCCTTTTTGTGAGTCACGCTCAACGATAATGGCTGCCATAATATGAAGTGTACCATTTTTTCTCGTTTCAATCTTTTCAATGATAACCGCCACAGAATGAGGAATTTCTTCTCTCGTTAAATGGAGTACTTTTTCCCTAATTAACTCGGAGATAATAAATCTTTCTGGATGATCTGTTATTTGATCACTCGGGTAATATTGTGGTCCTTCAGGTAAATAATTTTTTATTGTATCAAGCAAACGGTCTACATTGTTCCCTTGCAATGCAGAGATCGGTACAATTTCAGCAAAAGGATATTTATCTTTATACTGATCAATAATTGTAATTAACTCATCAGGGTGAATTAAATCAATTTTATTTATAATTAAAAATACGTTTGTTTTAACACTTTGTAATTTTTCTAGAATAAATTCCTCTCCACGACCAAAGCTTTCAGACGCATTAACCATATATAATACAATATCAACTTCATTCAAAGTATTTGTTGCAACTTTTATCATAAATTCTCCCAAACGATGTTTAGGCTTGTGTATTCCCGGTGTATCGATAAAAATCATCTGCGCATCATTCGTTGTTAAAACTCCTTGAATTTTATTTCTTGTCGTTTGTGCTTTATCACTCATGATCGCTATCTTTTGTCCAATAACTTGATTGATAAATGTAGACTTTCCAACATTGGGTCGACCAATTATTGTAATGAATCCTGATTTATATTGATGCTCATTATTATTACTATTCATTTAAATCCTCCGCGTTAAATGCTCCTGGTAACAACTCTCCAACAGTCGTTTCAGTTATGTCACCTTTTAAATTTGTTAAAAATACTTTCATATCACTTGGACAAAATTCTGCCATCACTTGACGACAAGCGCCACAAGGGGAGCAAGGTCGTTCTGTATCGGCAACAACCGTCAGCATTTTAAAGTTTTTAACTCCTTCTGAAACCGCTTTAAAAAATGCAGTTCTCTCTGCACAATTAGCCATACTGTAGGCAGCATTTTCAATATTACAGCCATGGTACACTTTCCCATCTTCTGTTAATAAAGCAGCACCAACAGCAAATTTCGAGTAAGGAACATAAGCTTGCTTTCTAGCTACAATTGCTTCTTGAATTAATTGTTCTGTTTTCATTGATGTTTATCCTTTCTTATCTCGACTTACATAAAATTTTACTATAAAAATTTAAATTTGTTAATGGTTAATCGCATGAATTAATTGATTTTTTTGTATTTTCAAATTACAGCCCAAAACTTATAAAACTTTTGGAACGAATAATAAAATACCTATAATAATACTTACTAACGCCGATAGTAAACATGCACTAGCAGCAATATCTTTCGCTTGTTTAGCCAACGGATGATGCTCTTCACTTACTAAATCAACTGTCCTTTCAATCGCGGTATTCAGGAGTTCCGTAACAATTACGCCACCAATTGTTAAAGTAAGAATCATCCATTCCAAAAGAGAAAGACGAGCAATAAATCCAATTATTGTGACAAGTAATGCTGCACATAGATGTAATTTCAAATTCCTTTCCCGATAAAACGCACATATAAACCCTTCAAATGCAAATCGGAAGGATAAAAAGAATCTTTTCATGAAATCAAATCCTATCTTGTTAAACCAAATTCTTTTAAAATCTCTTCCTGCTTATGAAACATTTCCCGTTCTTCCTCTTTTGTACCGTGGTCATACCCTAGTAAATGAAGAAATCCATGTACTGCTAAAAAACCTAATTCCCGTATAAATGAGTGGCCATATTCTTCAGCCTGTTCTTTCGCTTTTGGGATTGAAATAATAATGTCACCTAATACACGTGGAAGATCATTGCCAACGATGTCCATTTCCTCTTCAGTCTGTTCTTCAAGAGCAAACGAAATGACATCTGTCGGTCGATCGATACCACGATACTCACGATTAATCTCATGGATTCTATTATTGTCAACAAAACTTAAGGATAATTCACTATTTTCATCTACACTTTCCTCTTTCGCAGCTACATGTAATAACTGTAATATAACTTCTAGCGTTTCTTTATCAAGTTCTTGTGTTTCGTCAATGTAGTCAATTTCTAACGGCATATGCTTCACCTTTCATCTTTCAATTCTGGATATTCAATTCGATTATGGAAAATACCATGTAATGTTTCGCACAATGTTCTTTCTATAATCGTTAGTTCCTTAAATGTTAAGTCACAGTCACTAAATTGTCCGTCATTCAATTTATCTTTAATAATATTTTTCACTAAGCTTTCTATTTTTTCCATATTTGGTTTGGACATAGAACGAACAGCCGCTTCCACACTATCTGCAATACTTATGACAGCAATCTCCTTCGTTTGCGGCTTTGGTCCTGGGTAGCGAAAATCATCTTCAGTTACATCTTGTCCCAATTCTTTTGCTTTATAGTAAAAGAATTTTAAGAAACTTGTTCCATGATGCTGTAAGGCAACATCAACAATCTCTTTTGGCATTTTGTATGATTGTAAAATATTTGCTCCATCAGTCGCATGTGCAATAATAATATCACGACTTGTCTCCGGTGATAACCGATCATGAGGATTATCCATATTCATCTGATTTTCTATAAAAAAGTTCGGTCTTCTCATTTTACCAATGTCATGATAATAACTAGCAACTCTTGCTAAAAGACCATTTGCCCCAATTGCCTCACAAGCACTATCACTTAGATTAGCAACCATTACACTATGGTGATACGTACCCGGTGCCTCTGTTAAGATTTTTTTCAATAGTGGATGATTCGGGTTAGATAATTCAACCAACTTCATCATTGACAAAATTCCAAATCCCGCTTCAAAAAATGGCAACAACCCAATCGTAAATATAGCTGACCCAACTCCTGAACCGATTCCAAGCAAACCATAAATAATGTATTGAGTTATCGAAAATCTTGAATTAGGTATGAATAGAAAGGCAATTACTAAAATAGCATTGATAAGAGAGACGAATAATCCAGCTTGAAAAATCTTTGAACGATGATTTTGATTTGTCAAAAACAAAAGACCACTTAATCCACTAAATAAAATATATAAACTAATAATTAAATTAAATGTCCCGCTCGTCTGGGTATTAAATATTAACGCACCACTTGCAGCTAATATGACCGTTCCGATAAAACCTAACCGATCATTTAGTAAAATTTTCAACAACATGGAACACATCGCTGCTGGAAATATAAAGGCCAAATCTAAGTGATCAATCGGGATTAAGCTTATCCCTTTCATAAATATTAATGAAATAATTAAAACGACACTAAAAATGAGAAATTCCTTTTGCTTCTTCTTATCATTTTTACTGTTAAAGTATGAAAATACGAGAAACATAAGGACAACTACAAATAAGATTAGCCCGATTAACGGCATAAGAGGCACATCTTGATCTAACAAACCTAAAAGTTCTAATTGTCGATATATTTCCTGGTCAATTAATTGACCTTCTTCAACAATTATTTGTCCTTGTAATATTCGCACAGGCTCCACATTTTCAACTGCTTGTTGCCGTAACTCTTCCGTTGCTTCAGGGTCGTAATACTCATTTTGAATAATTGCATACCTACCTAATTCAATGGTGGCAGCTTTTAAATCTTGTGGTAGGGAAATATAACGAATTTCATCTTCTACTTTCTTCTTTGCATTTTCAACATCACTCGCTGAAATTCTCCCAGTCATTACCTTATTTACGGCCGTAACTGCAGCATCTTTTGCAATTGATAAATCTGTTTTTGAATTGTTTACAAGTGCTTTTATTGTTGATTCAGATAAATCATTAATGACTACTTTCGTTAGTTTTTCCTTTATCCATGCTATCTTATCACTTTCTGTTACAAGATGATTCGTCTCACTACTTTGTTCCCCATTTATTTCTTTCTCTAATTCATTTTTCACTACTTCATTTTGCAAATCAATTGCTGAATTGAAGATTGAACTAATTAAGTCAACCCGATTTTGTGCATATTCTTGCTTTAAAATATATTGAGGCTTAACTTGTGCCAACATTTCTGTGCGTTTTTTCTCTGTTTGTTCTTCATCCTCAATCGTAATTGGTGAGCGAATAGTTTTCTCTGCAATCGAGAATTTCTCAATATTTAGTTTTACAGGCTTAACATTACTATACATAGCAAAGAATAATACAAAGCCAATAACAATAAATATGAGCCAATATGCAATTCGATTATTTATTTTTTTTAACATCGTCATTAAAAAACTCCCACGTTTCATCACAGCCGTCAAGCCCCCATAAAGCATACGTTAGTTATTATTGTACAAAATTTTATTGTTAAATTATACCAATACAGAGAAATTTTTTCCTCTTTTTCCATTAAACTTTTGTAGCTTTATTTTATTATACCACTGATAAATATAAAAGAGGCTATTCAGAATCCTGGCACAATGAGCATGAAATGAGCTTTTGTGCCAGGCAATTGAATCAGCCTCTGTTTTCACTATTATTATTTAACTGGTCATAAGCATGAATAATTTTCGCAACTAATGGATGCCTTACAACATCACTTTCTTCTAAATAGACGAAAGCAATATTAGGAATACTCTTTAAAATTTTTTCTACAACTGATAATCCAGATTTAACACCATGGGGTAAATCAACTTGAGTTAAATCACCTGTAATGACCATTTTCGATCCAAACCCTAGCCGCGTTAAAAACATTTTCATTTGTGCAGCTGTTGTGTTTTGCGCCTCATCAAGAATGACAAAAGCATCATCAAGTGTTCTTCCACGCATATAGGCAAGTGGGGCAATCTCAATAGAACCACGTTCGATCAGACGTTGGGTATGTTCTTGACCTAAAACATCATGAAGCGCGTCATATAACGGTCTAAGATATGGATCAACTTTCTCTTTTAAATCTCCTGGTAAAAACCCTAAGCTTTCTCCTGCCTCTACTGCCGGCCGTGTTAAAATAATCCGTTTAACGATATTATTTTTCAAGGCATGCACAGCAAGAACAACAGCTAAATATGTTTTACCCGTACCTGCTGGACCAATTCCAAACACGAGGTCATGATTTTTAATTGCTTGGACATATTCGCGCTGTCCTAATGTTTTTACCCGAATTGATTTCCCTTTTGCATTTTTTGTAATTTCTTCTTTATACAATTCATTTAAATATTCGATTGTCCCTTGCTTTTCCATTTGCAATGCTAAGGACACATCCCTTGGACTAATCGTCATTCCTTTACCAACAATCTGGTGAAGCGAGTGAATCACATTTTCTGCTGATTGAATACTTTTTTCTTCTCCAGTAATCCGAATAACTTCTCCTCTTGTTGTAATCGATACATTCAATTCACTTTCAATCATTTTTAAATGGCTATCAGCTGTTCCAAATAAAACAATTGGATTTTCTATTTGACCTAATTGATACTCTACCGTTTTCAAAAATGACAACACCCCTAATTTGGTATATTGGTTTTTTCTTTCTTTTTTTCCTTTGGATGAATCGGTACTGCTTTTGCAATATTTTCAACTACATCATAACTTATTAATAATTTCAATTTACCATTCTCTACCTTTTGATGCAAAACTTTTTCTCCTACTATCTGCGCATCTTTCGGAATGGACTTCACTAAATCTTTTTTTGCAATAGATAAGGCTAACTTCTCTGCTTCCTTCTCAGTATATGTTTTTTCATGTGTTTCTACTTCACGAATGGTCGTTTTTACAAAGGCAATAGGTAAAGACCATTTGAAAAACTTCAAATACGTTTCGTCACTTTCTATTTGTTCCTTCTTATATTGCTCCTTTTTCAGTCCCCATATAGGGATTGAATAATCACCAATTTTTATACCTGTTTTCTTCATTTCTTTCCCTGTTAACAGTTCAAATTCATTTTGTAATTGAACTTCAACTTTTGTATCATACCAAGTTTTCCCTAAAATTTCTCCCTTCGCTGAAACATATTCTGGTTCATCTTCTTTGCCAATAATACCTGATACTAAAAGCTGACCAGGTTTCACAAAATCATGAACAGAAATAACTGGTTGTCCCTTTTCAACAAAATAATCAACAATAACGGCTTCCTTTTTAGCGATTATATGTTGTGGACCTTGTTTTTCTTGCTCTTCAGGTTGTTCTTTTTCGACGACTTGAAAATGATAGGTTGTCCCTTTTAACTCCACACCAATCCAAGTAATGTCTTCATTCATACGTGAAAGTTTTCTTTGTAACGTTAGAGGATCGTCAATAAGAAATTGCAAATTCCCTTTTTTCACACCGAGTTGTTTTAATTGATTATTAATTTTATATTCAACTTCAGGACTAGCTCCTTTAATTTGAATATCCCAAATCATATTCGATAATATAAGGATCATAGCCATTGCTATTACAGCTCCTATAAAGAATCCCGTATTTTTCTTCATTCTTTTTATGTAAAATGGCAAGCCAGCCTTCTTTATAAACCGTACTTTTACTCTATGGTAATGGACGGCTTCTCGTAAATAAGTGACGTCTTTTATAAACATTTGAAATGTGATTAATTCCTCATTATGCCGTTTCACATTCCAAATTCTTACTTTTTCTCGAATAAGTTTATTAATCAATCGTTCTAAGCCTTTCCCCTCAATTTTCACCGTAATATGGCCAGCTACTTTTCCTAACCAAAGATTTTTCATTTCTCCACCCCACTTGCATTTCATCATGAACTATACTCGTAAAGCGGGGAATATGCTCCCCCACTCAAAAATCATTCGTAATCTAGTCGATCCCTATTATTCTGGTAGAAATAGTACTTGCTCGATTTTCCCTTCAAGCAGTAACTCTTCAGGTAAAATTGTTTTAATAACAAATTCTTTTCCTTTAATAAGTAATTGGCCTTGACTTAACATGATACGAATTTCTTTATCTGAAAAGGAGAGTAACCCTTTATGATTTTCAATATAAATATGGATTTGCCCGACCATCGTAATCCGGGGAAAATCCATCATGACATCTTCTGGGAGATCCAGTTGATTTGTGATCCATCTTTGAAGTTTCTGCCTCCAGTTTTTGGCCATAAAAGAACCCCCTTTCATTCATATTTATGAACGAAAAGGGGGTATTAGCACTTTTTTTCATTTTTTCGTTTTAAGTATTATCCTGAATTTTTCACCGATATGGTTTTTTTGCTCTTGGTGGGCCTAGTACTTCAGACCAAATAATACCTTCAACAACTTTTTCACTAGTTAATTTAGGTAAAACCACAGTTGAAACTGCTTTTTTCTTTTCTAATTCTTGTTCTAACTTTTCCATTTCCATAGTTAACTGTTGTTGTCTCGATGGTAATGGCTCTTGTTTCTCTTCAATGTTTGCTTTTTCAATTACTTCTGGTTTAATAACTTGCTGATTCTTATTAAATTCTGGTTTATGCTTCTCTACTTCTGTTTTCAACTGTTTTTCAAATTCACGCTTTAATATTTCAAACGGATTTTCACTTTTTGGTTGTTGTTCTGTCCGAGAAGTCTGATATTCTATTTCTTCATCCTCTTTTGGTCGCGCTGATTGCACTGGTTTGTTAACCGTTTTTTTCTTATCTTCTTGTCTACCAAGAAGTGAAAAAATACCTCCAAGTATAACGATTAATAACGGAATATTATTTAACAAGTAATCAATCACGAGGGAGTCCCCCCTTTATTTTTCCTTACTTATGGTCTTGTTCTTTTGTGTCATTGTTTGTCGCTTTACTAATAGATTGTCTCATATCCGTATCAGCCATAATATTTCTATAATTCATATAGTCCATAACACCAAGGTTACCTGTTTTCAGAGCTTCTGCTAAGGCAAGTGGTACTTCTGATTCTGCTTCCACAACTTTCGCTCTCATCTCTTGTACGCGTGCAACCATTTCTTGTTCAGCAGCAACAGCCAAGGCACGTCGTTCTTCTGCTTTTGCTTGGGCAATTTTCTTATCAGCTTCAGCTTGGTCGGTTTGTAAGATTGCACCAATGTTTTTACCAACATCGACATCTGCAATATCAATGGATAAAATTTCAAAGGCTGTACCTGCATCTAGACCTTTTTTCAAAACCGTTTGTGAGATTAAATCAGGATGTTCTAAAACAGCTTTATGATCTACAGAAGAACCGATTGTTGAAACAATTCCTTCCCCAACACGGGCAATAACGGTTTCTTCACCAGCACCACCAACAAGACGGTCAATATTTGCGCGGACAGTTATCCGTGCTTTCGCCTTTACTTCAATTCCGTTTAAAGCTACCCCTGATATAAATGGTGTTTCAATCACTTTTGGATTAACACTCATTTGAACGGCTTCTAGTACATCACGGCCTGCTAAATCAATAGCTGCACATCGTTCAAATGTTAAATCAATATTTGCCCGTTGAGCAGCAATAAGGGCATTAACAACACGGTCTACATTACCACCTGCGAGATAATGACTTTCCAATTGGTTAATTCCAACAGGTAAGCCTGCTTTATGTGCTTTAATTAACGGGTTAACAATACGACCCGGAATAACTCTCCGTAGACGCATACCAATTAGTGTGAGAATACTAACTTTAACCCCAGCAGCTAAAGCGGATATCCAGAGTGCAACTGGAATAAATGATAATAGTAATACAACAAATAAGATAATGACTGCAATCAAAATCAGTCCAAATAAATTAATGGGTCCCATTTACTTCATCTCCTTATAAATCTTATTATTTCATACGGTTAATCCTTTAACTCCCGAACAACTACTCGAACACCTTCTACTTTCACAACAATCACTTTTACATTCGTGTCGATAAAACCACCCTCTGTCACTGCATCGACCCGCTCATTTTCGATAATAATTGTTCCTGAAGGACGAAGAGGTGTTAATGTTATTCCCTCTTTATTCAGTAGATCTGTTCGTGAAGAGTTTGAAACATAGCCTTGTTCTGAACTTGTGGAGTCACGTAGAACAATCTTGCCAAATAATCTGTTTTTCTTTCCAAAAAATTTCACTAAAATCACCATCGCTGTAATTGCTACTACTATAGCAATAAATAAACTAATCGTCATAAATACAACATTTTCCCCAGCAAATATAATTGACATGAGGATACTACCTAAACCAAGAAAACCGAGAATTCCTCCAGGTACAAATAATTCCACGACAATTAATATTATACCTAATATGAATAAAATAAGCGATTCATATCCTGCTAAACCAGCAATATAATGTCCGTAAAAAAATAGTAATAAAGATGAAAGACCTGCAATCCCTGGTAAGCCAAATCCTGGAGAGTATAGTTCAAGGATTAAGCCTAAGCTACCAATTGATAATAATATTGGAATGATAAATGGATTTGTTACAAACTCAGCAATACGTTCTGACCAAGATTTATCAACCTGTTCAATTTGCGCCTTACTGTATCCTAATGTATTTAATAATTCATCTTTACTTTTAACAACACCTTCTGCATACCCGACTTCTAAACTTTGCGATGCTGTAAGGGTTAGTAGTTTCCCTTTTGGAGCATCATACTTTGGAAGATTAATGGAGTCATCTGCCATTGCCATTGCATAAATGGGATCTCGACCACTTTGTTCTGCGGCTGATTTCATGGCAGCTAGCCAATAACTTTGTGCTTTTTTATCGGCAGCATTTCCATCTTGTGTAATTACGGCAGCTGCACCCATTGTTGCATTCGGAACCATATAAATTTCATCCATATTTAGTGCGATATATGCCCCCGCAGACAATGCTTCGTTATTAATAAAAGCAATTGTTTTTACGTCTGTATTTCTTAATAGTTTTGCAATATCAGAGGCTGCATCGACGGCACCGCCTGGAGTATGTAGCTCAAAAATGATTGATTCTGAACCATTATCTTCAGCAATAGAAATAGCTCTTCCAATAAATTCTGTTAACCCTTTCGTAACTTCACTGTCAACTTTTGCATACGTAATGGGACTATTTTTTGCACTAGCCTCTTGAAAAGGTATGAAAAAGAATATTAATGGAAGAAGAAGTATGAAGAAGAAAATATTTACATAGCGTTTTTTCATAGCGAACCTCCTCCCCTAAAAAGTCTGTATTATGTTATACGTGTTAGAAGCGAGTTGGTTTCAAAAATAATGCAAATTGGATCTAATAAAGTAATGGTAATTTTATCCAAGCGAACGAAGAGGTTATGTGGACAAAATCTTTCTTTCGTTGCCCCACTACCATTTACTCACTACCTTGACTCAACGTAAATAGTCTATATATCCATGTAATCATACCATCAAATTGCATGACTATTTCACTTACGATCAATGTTCATATTGAAATAAACAGTGATTGTATAAAAAAGAGACTGTCCATGTGTTTAAGCCAACACATCATGACAGCCTCTTTTAAACGAATATAATTTAGGCTAACTCAGTTAATACAATTTTATTAACGAGTGAACCGTCTGCTTTTCCTTTTATTTTCGGCATAACTACCGACATTACTTTACCCAAATCGGCCTTTGAAGAAGCACCCACTTCTTTTATGGCCTCTTTAATAATCTCTTTTAATTCATCTTCGCTTAATTGTTCAGGTAAATACTTTTTGACATAAGTGAGTTCTGTTTTAATTTTTTCAGCTAAGTCAGACCGACCCGCTTTTTCAAATTCTTGGAGGGAATCTTTTCGTTGTTTTACCTCACGAGATAGAACAGTGATTTCCTCTTCTTCGGATAATTCTTTACCAAGCTTAATACTCTCATTTTGTAAAGAAGATTTAATCATCCGAATAACTGAGAGTTTATCCTTTTCCTTGTTCTTCATCGCGTGCTTCATATCTTCATTCAAACGTTCGAGAAGACTCATCATTACACCCTCTTACCATTTCCGTTTTCTTGCAGCTTCAGACTTTTTCTTACGTCTTACACTTGGCTTCTCGTAAAATTCGCGTTTTCTTACTTCTTGTAGAGTACCCGTTTTTGATACTTGACGTTTGAAACGACGCAATGCATCATCAAGGGATTCATTTTTACGAACGACTGTTTTTGACATATCTTTCCCTCCCTCCGAACAAAACACCTTACATCAAACATGGAAATACCATGTACCTACAAAATTATAATAGAAAACTCGCGTAAGGTCAACTACTATGATATAAATTTTAACGACATGTTTTTATCTTAGGAAGAATAAAATGAACCTGAGGTGAGGACATGCTTTCTTTTATTCAATTTATATTATATATCCTTTTATTTATTGGTGGAATGTCTATCATGCGGACAGGCCTTATGAATTTGTCCGGAAATAGGATGAGAGACTGGCTTTTAATGTTTACTTCTAATCCTTTTAAGGGACTATTATTCGGTATTTTTATAACCATCTTGTTACAAAGTAGTTCTGCAGTTATGATTTTGACTGTTGGGTTAATCTCAGCCAATCTTCTATCCTTTCCTCAATCAATCGGAATTATCCTAGGGACAAATATTGGAACAACCGCAACAATTGAGTTTTTAGCTTATGGGACAAATGAGATGATTGTTCCCCTATTATTATGTGGAAGTTTATGCTTAATCATACCAAATAAATCGTCAAGAAATATCGGTTTATTTTTCTATGGGTTAGGAGCCATCTTTTTTGCTTTGTTCGGTTTCGAGCGTCTAGCTGCTCCATTAGCAACTAGTGATATCATTACACCATTACTTAACAATATGAACAATAATGTAATCATTTCTGCTGCTATCGGATGTGTTCTAACCGCCATTATTCAATCAAGCACTGCGATGACTGGAATTGCAATGGGATTCATAAATGCGAATATTCTCTCTTTACCAGCTGCCATTTCGATTATGCTAGGTTCTAACATCGGTACATGTCTCGATGCTTATATTGCTAGTATCGGTGGTGGTAGAGAAGCTAAATTATCGGTTTATGCACATATTTGGCTTAATATACTAGGTGTTGCCTTATTTTTACCTTTCATTCATGAGTTTTCTAGTATAATGGAAAGATTATCTTCTATTCCACAAAATCAATTAGCCCATGCAAGTGTCGTTTTTAACGTTATCGTTTCTTTAATCTTTCTTCCGTTTTCTAAACAGTTTGCTTATTTAATCGAGCGTATTCATAAAAGATAAAAAAAGAAACGCAGGGACGCTAGATCCTTAAGGCGAAACGGGAGACTATAGTGGATTAGAAAGTAGAAATTGGAAAATATATACTTACCAATTAGCTAAAGAAAGGTCAGAACCACTCATTCATTTTAACGAGGATTCTGACCTTCTAATGACAAATATTACTTGTCCCAATCTTTAACTATATTTACCCCGGAACTTGCTCCAATTCTAGTAGCACCCGCTTCAATCATCGCTTTTGCATCAGATGCTGTTCTTACTCCTCCTGATGCTTTTACACCTATATTTGGTCCTACCGTTTGACGCATGAGCTTAATATCACGAACAGTTGCACCCCCTGTTGAAAAGCCCGTTGAAGTTTTTACAAAATCAGCACCCGCTTCAACGGATAAACGACATGCGGTCACTATTTCTTCATCGGTTAAGAGAGATGTTTCAATAATTATTTTTACGATAGCTTGATTCTTTGCAGCGTTAACAACCGCTTCGATATCCTTTTTAACCGTTTCAAGATCGCCACCTCGAAGTGCACCAATATTAATAACCATATCAATTTCCTTAGCTCCATTATGAATGGCATTTACTGTTTCAAAAGCTTTTGATTCAGCCGTTGTTGCGCCTAAAGGAAAACCAATAACTGTACATACTTTTACATCAGTCTCTTTCAATAGATTAGCAGCAAGTGAAACCCATGTAGGATTAACACAAACCGAACAAAAACGATAGTCCTTTGCTTCTTCACATAAAGTTTCAATTTGACTCTTTGTTGCGTCTGCTTTTAATAAAGTGTGATCAATATATTTTGCGATATCCATGGCAGGTTGTCTCCTTTTTTGATGTAATATGTAATACGCTATATGATCAATTTTTCACTTTGTTGAACGACTTCTTCATCAATAACTCGAACAAATTGACCTTCACAATATGGATAGCCAGCCTTCGTAATTTTCACACGGACAATTTTCCCTAACATATCTTCTGTAGCAGGAAAAACTACTTTTAAATAATTATCCGAATGACCTTCATACAATCCGCTATTTGGATCTTCTTTATACGGTTCTTCTGGTATAACGTCTAATACTTCGCCTTCAAAGTGTGAAGCATATTCTTTTGCTAATTGGTCAGATAAAGTAATTAGTCGATGAACACGCTCTTCTTTAATTTCCTCATCAATTTGATTCTCCATTCTCGCAGCAGGAGTGCCTGTTCGTTTTGAATAAGGAAACACGTGCAGTTCCGCATATTTATGTTTCTTTATAAAATTATACGTTTCCATAAATTCTTCTTCCGTTTCTCCAGGAAATCCAACGATGACATCAGAAGTTACAGCAAGATCAGGAACAGCCTTTTTCAGTTTTAACAGTCTTTCTTCATACTCAGCCATCGTATACTTTCTTCTCATTCGTTTAAGAACAGTATCTGAACCAGATTGAAGAGGTATATGCATATGACGGACAATTACTTTTGATTTTTCAATAACATGAATAACTTCATCTGTAAGCTGACTTGCTTCAATTGAAGAAATACGAAGTCGTTTTAATCCACGAACTTGTTCCTCTAAATCTTTTAAAAGCATCGCTAAATTATAATCCTTCATGTCTTGGCCGTAGCCGCCCGTATGTATCCCTGTTAATACGATTTCATTATAGCCTGCATCTACTAACGTTTGCGCTTGACGGATGACTTCTTTAGGATCACGAGATCTCATAAGACCCCGAGCCCAAGGAATAATACAAAATGTGCAAAAATTGTTACACCCTTCTTGTATTTTCAAAGATGCCCGATGCCGATCAGTAAAGTAAGGAACACTCATTTCTTCATAAACGCGATTTTTCATAATGTTTCGTACAGCATTAATCGGTTGTCGTTCATTTTGATATTGTTGAATATACTCTAACATCTTAACTCGGTCTTGAGTACCAATCACGATATCTACACCTGGTATATCCATAATTTCAGCAGGAGATGTTTGAGCATAACAACCAGTTACACAAATGACAGCATCAGGATTTTGCCGAACAGCCCGACGAATCACCTGACGACTTTTTTTATCGCCTGTGTTCGTTACTGTACATGTATTAATAACATAAACATCAGAATTTTGTTCAAAATCGACACGTTCATAACCATTTTGTTTAAATAACTGCCAAATCGCTTCTGTTTCATAATGATTCACTTTACATCCAAGTGTATAAAAAGCAACGGTAGACAAAAAAATCACCTCAATAATTCAAAATAAAATGAGATTGCTGATAATGCGTATAAAGGTGCAGTTTCAGCACGTAAAATTCTAGGTCCTAGACCACACAATGTGAAGTTTTTAGCTTCTAACTTTTCAATTTCATCTTCAGAAAATCCGCCTTCAGGGCCAAAGACGATAAGCAAAGAATCACCTTTATTAAGCTCGTTTAACATGCTTACAAAAGCGTCTTGCTGATTATTTCTACCCAGTTGTTCATAAGCGACAATCTTTTTTTCAAATGTGGAGCTCATTGATAATAGGTCATGAAACGTCACAGGATGAAGACAATCAGGTATTTGACTACGCTCTGATTGTTCTGCAGCTTCTTTAGCAATTTTTTGCCAACGTTCAGTCCGTTTATTCCCCTTTTTTTCATCCAATTTTACAATTGATCTTTTCGAGGAAAATGGAAGAAATGCAGCAGCTCCTAGTTCGGTTCCCTTCTGAATAACTATATCGAATTTATCCCCTTTTAGCAACCCGCTGGCAATCGTAACATTAATTGGTAATTCACGATTTTCTTCAATGAGTGCAATGATAGTTGCTTCTACACTTTCTTGGGAAATAGTAGAAATTGCACATAATGCAGTTTTCCCATCAGGCATAACAACAGAAAATTGATCCCCAATTGTCCCACGCATTACTCTTACAATATGGTGATAGTCATCCCCGAACAATCGTATGATCCCTTTATCTTCAGGTTGATTTTTTAAGAAATACCGCTGCATTTCGTTCACTCTCTCTAATCAAGTTTTTTCGCGATAAAGGTTACCCAGTCTTCCATCAATAATGTTTCTTGAATTGTAAAACCAGACTGTAATAAAGCATTTTCAACTTCATTTCGCTTTTGATTTATGATTCCTGATGTAATGAAATAGCCACCACTGTTTAGTAAACGGTAAGCATCATCAGTAAACCGTAATATAATTTCAGCTAACAAATTTCCAACAATAATATCAGCTTGATCATTAATCCCATCAAGTAGATTATTTTGTTTTACAGTAATATGTTGGTCCACTTTGTTTAGTTTAATATTTAATTTCGCACTTTGAACAGCAACTTCATCTAAATCAAGTGCAGTAATTTTTCCCGCTTCTAGTAATGCTGATGCAATACTTAAAACGCCTGAACCTGTTCCAACATCAATAACTAAATCCCCCTTTTTTACTGTGCGCTCTAAAGCTTGGATACTCATGACTGTTGTTGGATGTGTTCCTGTTCCGAAAGCCATGCCTGGATCGAGTTCAATAATTAATTCGTCACTTTGTACAGGTTCATATTCTTCCCAAGTTGGTACAATTGTAAATTTACTTGAAATCTTTACTGGATGGTAATATTTTTTCCAAGCTGTTGCCCATTCTTCTTCATGTACTTCACTAATTGTTACTTTATTTATACCTATATCAATGTTAAAGAGAATTAAATTGTTAATTGCTTGCTTAATTTCTTCAACTGTTTCACCTAAGAAACTGTTGACCGGTAAGTACGCCTTGATAATAACCCCTTCATCAGGAAAATCGTTTGGATCTAATTGATAAATTTCCCCAAATCGATCTTCTCGTTCTTTCGTTAGTTCAAAGGAATCCTCTATAACAATCCCACTAGCGCCAGCTTCATACAATATATTAGAGATGGGTTCAACTGCTTCATTTGTCGTATGGATACTAATCTCGGACCATTTCATTTATTAAAATCTCCTTTATTGTTAATCTCCTTTAAAAGCACGTTTCACTTTTTCAAAAAATGAGTCGGATTGTTCGTCAGGCGTTTTCCCACTTATTTCTGCAAATTCACGTAATAATTGCTTCTGTTTTTCAGTAAGTTTTGTCGGAGTAACAATTCGGACAATGACATGCTGATCACCAGTTACTGTTGAACGTACACTTTTTACTCCTTTGCCACGTAGACGAAATCGCGTATTCGTTTGTGTACCCGCAGGAATTTTTAATTTTACTTTCCCATATAGTGTTGGGACTTCAATTTCGTCACCTAGTGCAGCTTGTGCAAATGTAATGGGCATTTCACAATAAATATCATTCCCATCACGTTCGTAAAATTCATGTTCTTTTACATAAAAGACAATGTATAAATCGCCACTTGGTCCTCCGTTAACACCTGGTTCCCCTTGACCAGCAACGCGCAATTGTTGACCATCATCGATACCAGCAGGAATATTCACATGAATTTTTTTACGTTTTTTCACTTTTCCAGTACCATGACACGTTGAACATTTCTCTTTGATGATTTGTCCTGTACCACTACAGTGATGACAAACTCTTCTATTTACAACACGGCCAAATGGCGTATTTTGTTCACTGCTAATTTGTCCACTACCATGGCAATACGGACATTCTTCAGGTTTTGTACCTGGTTTTGCCCCAGTCCCATGACAAGTATGACATTCTTCTTCACGTGGAATTTCAATATCTGTTTCTTTCCCAAAAACAGCCTCTTCAAAGGATAATGTCATCGTATATTGTAAATCGGCTCCTTGACGTGGCGCGTTTGGATTGCGACGACGACTACCGCCACCACCAAAGAATGTGTTCAATATATCTTCAAATCCACCGAATCCACCGGCATCACCAAATCCACCGAATCCACCATAACCTCCAAAATCTTGGTTTGATCCGGCATGCCCAAATTGATCATATTGAGCACGTTTATTATCATCACTTAAAACTTCATATGCTTCCGTAATTTCTTTAAATTTTTCATCCGCACCCGGTTCTTTGTTAATATCTGGGTGGTATTTCTTAGATAATTTTCGATAAGCTCTTTTAATCTCATCTTTTGTGGCATTTTTTTCCAAACCTAGGACTTCATAATAATCCCTTTTCGACATTTAATTCCACTCCCCGAACAAATTCACATACAAATTATTGTAACATCACTAGAAATATAGTTTCAATAGAACTCGATAACAAAATATCCATATACTGCAAAAAGTCAAAGCCAAGTAAACTTGACTTTGACTTCTTTATATGTTGCTTATAAATTTTGATAAAGCATATTATTTATTATCGTCATTTACTTCTTCAAAATCTGCATCTACAACATTATCGTCTTTTGCTGTTTGGCTATCTGCAGTTGCATTTGGATCAGCATGACCAGCTTGTGCGTCTGCACCAGTTTGTTGATAAAGTTTTACTGTAATATCTTGAATAATTTGTTGTAGTGCATCTTTTTTCGCGCGCATTTCTTCAAGATTATTACTTTCGATTGCCTTTTTCAACTCGTCTTTTGCTTCTTCCGCTTTTTTCACTTCACTAGCGTCAACTTTTCCTTCAACTTCTTTTAATGTTTTTTCAGTTGTAAAGACGAGTTGATCAGCTTCATTGCGTAGTTCTGCTTCTTCTTTTCGTTTTTTATCCGCTTCTGCATTTTGTTCAGCTTCACGAACCATTTTATCAATTTCTTCATCCGATAAACCTGAGGAAGATTGGATTGTAATTTTTTGTTGTTTACCTGTTCCTAAATCTTTTGCACTAACATTAACGATTCCGTTTTTATCAATATCGAATGTAACTTCGATTTGTGGGATACCACGTGGTGCAGGTGGAATATCCGTTAATTGGAATCTACCTAATGTTTTATTATCAGCTGCCATTGGACGTTCACCTTGAAGCACGTGAATGTCTACTGCTGTCTGATTATCAGCGGCGGTTGAGAAAACTTGAGATTTAGAAGTTGGAATTGTTGTGTTTCGTTCAATAAGTTTTGTAAATACACCGCCCATTGTTTCAATACCTAGGGAAAGTGGTGTAACGTCTAATAATACAACGTCAGTTACATCACCAGTAATAACCCCACCTTGTATAGCTGCACCCATTGCAACAACTTCATCAGGGTTAACACCTTTATGAGGCTCTTTACCTGTTTCTTTCTTAACTGCTTCTTGAACTGCAGGAATTCTTGTTGAGCCACCAACTAAGATAACTTTATCAATTTCATTTGCTGATAAACCTGCATCTTGTAAAGCCTGGCGGACAGGACCCATTGTTCTTTCAACAAGATGAGCTGTTAATTCTTCAAATTTTGCACGAGTTAATGTTACATCTAAATGAAGAGGTCCGCTTGGGCCAGCAGTAATAAATGGTAATGAAATTTGTGTACTAGTTACACCTGATAAATCTTTTTTCGCCTTTTCAGCCGCATCTTTTAACCGTTGCATAGCCATTTTATCTTGAGATAAGTCAATCCCATTTTCTTTTTTGAATTGTTCAACTAGATAATCAATGATAACTTGGTCAAAGTCATCTCCACCTAGATTGTTATCCCCTGCCGTTGAAATAACTTCAAATACACCATCACCGAGCTCAAGGATAGAAACGTCAAATGTTCCACCACCTAGGTCGAATACTAAAATCTTTTCTTCATGATCTGTTTTATCTAACCCATAAGCAAGT
Source organism: Bacillus andreraoultii (assembly GCF_001244735.1). GTDB lineage: Bacteria > Bacillota > Bacilli > Bacillales > Caldibacillaceae > Caldifermentibacillus > Caldifermentibacillus andreraoultii. Next base: position 1,344,808 of record NZ_LN868937.1, on the reverse strand, counting down.
GCAGCAGCTGTTGGTTCATTTATAATGCGTTCAACTTCTAGTCCTGCAATTTTACCAGCATCTTTAGTTGCTTGTCTTTGAGCATCATTAAAGTATGCAGGAACAGTAATAACTGCTCTTGTTACGGTTTCACCTAAATAACTTTCAGCATATGATTTTAAATGTTGTAATATAATTGCTGAAATTTCTTGAGGAGTATAATCTTTCCCTTCAATTGTTTCTTTATAGTTCGTTCCCATATGACGTTTAATCGAGATAACTGTATTTGGATTTGTAATCGCTTGTCGTTTCGCGATTTCTCCAACTTGACGTTCTCCATCTTTAAAAGCAACTACGGATGGAGTCGTGCGGTTTCCTTCTGGACTAGGGATAACGACAGGTTCTCCACCTTCAAGTACGGAAACACAAGAGTTTGTTGTTCCTAAATCTATACCAATAATTTTACTCATTTTTCAGTCCTCCTAAAAAATTCTAGCTATGTACTATTGATTTACCTTTACCATAGAAGGTCGAATAACTCGATCTTTTAATTTATATCCTTTTTGGAATTCTTCTAAAACGATATTGGAAGCAACTTCAGAGTCAGAGCCTTGCATAACTGCATGATGTTCATGTGGATTAAACTCTTTTCCAACTGCCTCGATTTGTTCGATCCCTTCGTTTTTAAACACTTCCAGCATACCTTTATAAACCATTTCCATTCCTTCTAACAAAGCCTTTGCATCTTCATTTGTTACATTTGTTTGAAGTGCACGTTCAAAATTATCTACAACATTCAACAGTTCTGTTGCTAGTGTTTGGGAACGGTATTTTTCAATTGCCTCAAATTCGCCTCTTGTTCTTTTACGGTAATTATCAAAATCTGCTTGAACACGTAATAATCGGCTTTCTTTCTCTTGCAATTCCTTTTCTAATTGTTCAATTTTTTCTTTCAGTTCTTTCGTTTCATCATGTGAAGCTTCAGAAGACTTGTCTCCATTTGTTGCTTCTCCACTATCTAAAGTGTTGTCTACCTGGTCATTTTCAGCTGTTTCTGAATGATTGATTGTGTTCTTTTCTTCATTCATTTCATTGTCCTCCAGTATTGTTTCTTTTTCATCTGTCACTAGATCCACCTCCCTAGTTCAGTTTTTATCAACAGCTATATCCGCACGACTAGAAGGAATAGACGTGCGGAACAGTTATTATTTATTAAAAACCCGGATTATTACTATACATTTTTGGGGACCGAGCTTTCTTAATAAGAATTAGTGATCATATAATTTCGTTAAAGTAAATGTAAGATTTTCACTAAGTAAATTCAATAATGTTATGACACGTGAATATTGCATCCGCTTTGGACCTAAAATGGCAATTGTTCCAACTTGTTCTTGACCAATATTATACGTTGCAGTTATCAAGCTGCAATCATCCATAGCCGGTATTTTGTTTTCAGTACCAATTTTCACATTAATTCCAAATGGAGTTTGCTTTAACATATGATAAAAATCTGCTTCCTCTTCCAACAAGCTCAATAGCCCTTGTACTTTTTCAATGTCTTGGAATTCAGGCTGCTTAAACATATTTGTTTTTCCACCGTAGTATAATTTTTCATTATTAGGTATTGATAGTACGCCAAGTATAGTACGTAGCATCGATTCATAATTATCTACGTTTTCCTTAAACAGAGTTACAACCTCAGTTAGTAACTTTACTTGAAGGTCTGGAAGTGGCACACCTACTAATCGTTCATTTAGTATATTTACTGTTTTTTCAACTTCAGATGGATGAATCGATGGTGGTAAAGAAAACATTCTATGCTCTAGATGACCCGTATTTGTAACAATGACAGCGACAGCCGTTTCGTTGTTAATTGGGATAATTTGAAACTTACTTAACTTATTATCTTTAACATTTGGCCCTAACACAATCGCTGTATACTCTGTTAATTCAGATAGAACTTTAGCAGAGTTTTGGACGACCTTTTCCAATTCATAAATTTTTTCATTGAACAAGTCGTTAATCCGCTTTATCTCATCATTGGTAACCTTATTAGGAGAAATTAAATGATCCACATAAAATCGATAACCTTTTTCTGAAGGTACCCTACCAGAAGAGGTATGTGTTTTTTCTATGAAACCTAATTCCTCAAGGTCTGCCATTTCATTACGGATTGTTGCTGAGCTAAAAGAAATACCATTCTTTTTCGCTAAGCTACGTGAGCCAACTGGGTGAGCAGAGCGAATAAAATCATCAATTATGATTTGCAATATTAACAATTGACGCTCTGTTAACATTACCATCACTCCTTTTAGCACTCATAGTTATGGAGTGCTAAATCTATATATAAATTAACAAATAAAAAAAGATATGTCAATTAGCGAGCAAGTGAATAACAGTAGTGAAACAAAAAATTCTTTAGCTTTTAATAAACTGCTGAAAAACAAGATTTCCTAACATCCTACCATGTTCTGTTAGTTTTATATAGTTATCTGTTATAGTAAGTAAACCGTCATTCGTTAACTTTTCAATTTCAGTATTATAATATTCCAAAGGATTTTGTCCATATTTATTCGTAAATTTTTGAATGGATACTCCTTCATTTTTTCTTAAGCCTAAAAACATTTCTTCTTCAATTTGTTCCTTTTTAGTTAGCGGTATTTCTTCACGTACTGGTAATTCATTTTTTTCAACTTGAGTTATATAATGTTTAATTGGCCCTAAATTCGATCTCCTAATAGAATTTAAATAACTGTGGGCCCCTGCACCGAAGCCATAATACTCTTCATTATCCCAATAAACGATATTATGTTTACTTTCAAAACCTTCCCTTGTATAATTACTAATTTCATATTGGTTATAACCGTGACGCTCCATTTGCTCCATAATCATTTTATACATGATAGCTTCCTCGTCTTCTGATGGGAGTGGCAATTTATTACGGTTCATTAAATTATAAAAAACCGTTTTCGGTTCCACAATAAGAGAATAGGCGGAACAATGCTCAATGTCTAATTTAAAAAACTCATCAAGTGCAAATTGGACGTCTTCTTTTGTTTGATTCGGTAAGCCGTACATTAAATCAATACTAATATTAGTAAATCCATTTTGTTTAGCTGCTTCAACTGTCGTGTATACGTCTTTTACACGATGACTTCTTCCAATCGCTTCCAATAATTTATCATTAAAAGATTGCACACCTAGACTTAATCGGTTTACGCCATACGCTTTTAATATTTTCAACTTGTTTTCAGTTAAATCCCCAGGGTTTGCCTCAATCGTATATTCCTTAAGTTTTTTAACATGAACAAGTGATTGAACCGTCTCCATTAAATATTTAAGTTGTTCTTCATTTAGCGCTGTTGGCGTTCCACCACCAATAAACACCGTTTCAACTTGTGTAGGAGGCGTAATCTCAAATATGTGTTCCATTTCCATTCTCAAAGCGTGCAAGTACTCTTCTACGGGCTGTCCTTTCAGATATACTTTATTAAAATCACAATAGTGGCATATTTGCGTACAAAATGGAATGTGTATATAAACTGCTTTTGACATAACTATCACTACCTTATTCAATGAAATATAAAGAGGCTAGGATCGGCTTTCCCAATTCTAACCTCAAATAACTACAACTAACTTATTTTACTTATCGTCAATTTTTAGTACCGCCATAAAAGCTTCTTGTGGTATTTCAACAGACCCTACTTGTTTCATTCGTTTTTTTCCTTCTTTTTGTTTTTCAAGTAATTTCCGTTTCCGAGAAATATCCCCACCATAACATTTAGCTAAAACATTTTTCCTCATTGCTTTAATGGTTGAACGGGCAACAATTTTTGTACCAATTGCCGCTTGTACAGGTACTTCGAATTGTTGACGAGGAATAAGCTCTTTAAGTTTTTCAACAATCACTTTTCCGCGCTCATACGAAGAATCTTTATGGACAATAAAACTAAGCGCGTCTACTTTTTCAGCATTTAATAATATATCCATTTTCACCAATTTCGATGGCTTATATCCAATCAGTTCGTAATCAAAAGAAGCATAACCTTTTGTACTTGATTTCAATTGATCAAAGAAGTCATAAACAATTTCAGATAATGGTATTTCGTATATAATAGAAACGCGTGTCTCATCCAAATATTGCATATCAATAAAGATGCCACGTTTATTTTGGCAAAGTTCCATAATTGCTCCAACATAATCATTTGGAGCCATAATTGATGCTTTTACATAAGGTTCTTCAATTCGTTCAATTTTTTGCGGGTCTGGCATATTGGACGGGTTATCAACTTCAATTGATGATCCATCCGTTAAAAATACATGATAAATAACACTTGGTGCAGTTGTAATTAAGTCGATTTTAAATTCCCGTTCAATTCGTTCTTGGATAATTTCCATATGAAGAAGCCCTAAGAAACCGCAACGGAAACCAAATCCTAACGCTTGTGATGTTTCTGGTTCATATTGAAGTGCTGCATCATTTAACTGTAATTTCTCTAATGCTTCGCGAAGGTCATTATATTTTGCTGTATCAATTGGATACAATCCGCAGTATACCATCGGGTTCATTTTCCGATAGCCTGGGAGAGGTTGAAGAGCAGGGTTTTCAGCACTCGTAATCGTATCCCCTACTTGTGTATCCCCGACATGTTTAATAGAAGCCGTTAAATACCCAACATCACCAACAGTTAATTCCTCTCGTTTTACTGGTTTTGGTGAATTAACGCCAAGTTCAGTAACTTCAAACTCTTTACCTGTTGACATCATTCGAATCTTATCTCCAACTTTAACAGAACCTTCTACAATTCGAATTAATGCGACAACACCACGATACGCGTCATAAACTGAATCAAAGATAAGTGCTTGTAACGGTGCATCAGGATCGCCTATTGGTGAAGGGACTTTTTCAACGACTTGTTCCAATATTTCTTCAATGCCGATACCTGCTTTTGCTGAGGCAAGTACTGCTTCACTTGCATCTAAACCAATAACATTTTCAATTTCTTGGCGAATTCGTTCAGGCTCCGCACTTGGTAAATCTATTTTATTTATAACAGGAAGAATTTCCAAATCATTATCAATAGCTAAATATACGTTTGCAAGGGTTTGTGCTTCAATTCCTTGTGCAGCATCCACAACAAGTATAGCCCCTTCGCACGCAGCAAGACTCCTTGACACTTCATAAGTAAAGTCGACATGCCCTGGAGTGTCGATTAGATGAAGAATGTACTCTTCTCCATTTTTCGCCTTATACGTCAATTCAACTGCATTTAATTTAATTGTAATACCACGTTCTCGCTCTAAGTCCATCGAATCTAGTAATTGTTGTTTCATTTCTCGTTCTGAGACCGTATGTGTTTTTTCTAATATACGATCAGCTAACGTCGATTTTCCATGGTCAATATGAGCAATGATTGAAAAATTGCGGATTTTTTCTTGTCTTCTTAATTTCTCTTCTCGGTTCATTTCCGTTCACTCCTGTAAACTAGACAAAATCACTAGCTTTGATTATAACAATACATTTTTCCATATTCAATGAAAATCATCTTATTACAATACAAAAAGCTGTTCGAAGCCCATTTGGACCTAGAACAGCTATGAAGAAAACAAAGAAGAGAAGAGGTCTTGAAAGAAATTTGTAACCTTTTTTGCGATATTCGTAAAAAAATTATATGTTTTTATTTCTTCTAATGCTTTCTTTTTTTCTTCCAAATCGTGACTTGTAACCGTTTCACCAAGAATCGTTGCTTCATACTCTCCAAACTCTTTACTGTTCTTTATCGATAAGACACTAGAGAATGTTCCGTCATCATAACCTTTCATTTCTTTTAAACCATGATTTGCTTCCTGGAAACCGATAATAACCCCTAAAAATAAGATACAAATTAAAAGGACAGTTTTTACTAGAAAACGGAACATCTCTATCACCTCAATCATTACTATTTTTTTATCTAATAATAAGTATGTTGAAAATGGTTAAATCATTACTAGAATTAGTGTGTTGAATAATCTGATAAGTTTTCATCTAATCCTGGATGTAACGCTTGATTCAGACCGCCAGCAATTAAATTAGCCATTCGTTCAATAAAAACATCTACTTCCTTTGGTGTTACCATTAAATTATGTCCCATTGGAGATAAGACTTCGCGTATAAGTTCGCGCTTCTCCTCCTCCTCTAAAGTGCCAATGATTCCTAGAAAGGTTTTTCTTTCTTCATCTGATGGCAAATCATCATCGGTATATACCTTTTTTTCACCAAAAGTAAGTCCAGCTGGGGCTAAACGACGGGAAGGACGGTTACCTTCTCGCATTTCTCTACCAAAATGTTTTAGCAAGAAATCAATCGTATCACTTGTAATTGATACAGCATCAACGACTGTTGGAACACCGATAGCAATAACAGGAACCCCTAATGTTTCTTCGCTTAATTCTTTTCTCTTGTTACCAACACCAGAACCGGGATGTATTCCTGTATCAGAAATTTGAATGGTTGCATTTACTCGCTCAATTGAACGTGAAGCTAGAGCATCAACAACAATAATAAAATCTGGCTTCGTTTTTTGTACGACACCAAAAATAATATCACTTGTTTCGATTCCAGTAATCCCCATAACCCCTGGTGCAATGGCACTTACCGGTCTATACCCATCTTGAACAGATTGTGGCTGTAACTCAAATAAATGTCTTGTCACAATAATGTTTTCACATACGATTGGTCCCAATGCATCTGGTGTTACATTCCAATTTCCTAGTCCAACTATTAAACAAGTAGATTGTTTATTAATATTTTTCTTCTCTAAAAACTTATGGAATTCTTTCGCAAAAATATTTTTTGTTGTTTGTTCAAATTCACGATTCGCATCTCGAATTGCTTGACTTTCAATTGTCAAATAATAACCGGGCTTTTTACCAACCGTTTCGCTTCCTTTTTCAGAAATCGTAACTTCAGTTATTATTACATCTTGCTCCGTTCTTTCCTTAACAATAACGCCATTGATATCAGAATCTATTTTTTCTTGCTCTTTTTGCTCGACAACCATTTCCCTTGCTTCAATCGCTAAATCGGTACGTAACGAATATTTTTCTAAATCATTTTCCACTCAAATAACCCCTTTCTGTAATAAGACAAATTTCTGGGATATTCTTCTTTTATACAGTATTTCCAAATCACTTTTTTTCATTCGAATTGTAGATTTTCTTTTCTATCTATTGCATTAATGACTATCATTTGGTAAAATAGCAGTTGTTCTTTATGATGATATTTTTTTAAGTCATGTTACCGTCTGGCTTCATTGGGAGGTGAAAAGATTGGCAAATATTAAATCTGCTATTAAACGAATTAAAACTAACGAAAAAAGTAGAGCATTAAATATATCTCAAAAATCTGCAATGCGTACTGCTATTAAAAAAGTTGAATTAGCTGTAGCTTCAAATGATACAGCTGCTGCTAAAGAAGCTTTAACATTAGCTATCCGTAAAATCGATAAAGCTGCAACAAAAGGCTTAATTCATAAAAATGCAGCTAATCGTTATAAATCTCGTTTAAGTAAAAAAGTTAATACTTTACATGCTTAATGAACATGCAGAAAATTTGGTCGTCATACCAAATTTTCTTTTTTTATACGTCACAAAAAGAGGCTGGGACAAAACTTTAGTAAAATAAAAATTAAGGCGTTGGAGCTTACACTAAAAAGTGTAGACCCAACGCCTTTTTTGTCACAATTCTAGTAAACAAAAAGGGCACCTTTTGATAAAATTAAAGTGACGAAACAATAATTTTGGAGGTGCCCTTATGTTTAAACATTATAACATGAATCAAGTAGTTTTACCGCTAAATTTAGAAATTAAGTTGAAAGAAAACGATATTGCTTTTGCGATCAATGANAATGAGACTGGGACAAAACTCCAGTAAAATAAAAATTAAGGCGTTGGAGCTTACACTAAAAAGTGTAGACCCAACGCCTTTTTTGTCACAATTCTAGTAAACAAAAAGGGCACCTTTTGATAAAATTAAAGTGACGAAACAATAATTTTGGAGGTGCCCTTATGTTTAAACATTATAACATGAATCAAGTAGTTTTACCGCTAAATTTAGAAATTAAGTTGAAAGAAAACGATATTGCTTTTGCGATCAATGATCTTGTCGAGAGTATTCCCGAAGAAGCTTTCGAGGACTTCATACGACAAACCGGCCGTCCCGCGTATCATCCTCGTATGATGTTGAAAGTCATTTTGTGTGGATATACGCAATCCGTGTTTTCCGGCCGTAAAATAGAAGCTTTATTACAGGATAGTATCCGCATGATGTGGCTGGCTCAAGGACATGAACCTAGCTATCGCACCATCAATCGCTTCCGTTCTAATCCACTCATTGAAAACATCCTACGTGAATGCTTTGTCCAGTTCCGAAATCAGCTCGTGGAAAAGGAATTGATTGAAGAGGAAGCCATTTTTATTGATGGTACAAAAATTGAAGCAAACGCAAATAAGTTCACCTTTGTATGGCGGAAGTCCATTGAAAGATATAGTGATAAGCTAATTGAAAAGTCCAATCAACTGTATGATGAGCTGCTAGAGAAGGAGATCATCCCAGCAATAGAGCGAGAAAAGGAAGAGGAACTTTCCGTCAAAGAAATGGAAGAAGTAGTCGAAAAGTTAGACGAGAAAATCGAGGAATATAATAAAAAGATTGAAGTATCTGAAGTTGGGAGTGAACGGAAAAAGCTCCGTTCCGAACGCAAATTACCCATACAATCTCGGAAGCAATGGATGGATTACATTACTCGCAAACAAAAGTATCAAAACGATATGGAGATTTTCGGTGATCGCAATAGTTACTCAAAGACGGACCCAGATGCGACGTTTATGCGCATGAAGGACGACTACATGAAGAACGGTCAATTGAAAGCTGGTTACAATGTCCAAATTGCGACGGAAGGTCAATATGTGCTCGCTTACGATGTTTTCCCAAACCCGACCGATACACGCACTTTAATTCCTTTTCTCGACACGATTGAAGAAAACTTTTTCGAGCTTCCGGAATTCATTGTCGCGGATGCAGGATATGGTAGCGAACAGAATTATGAAGATATCATCGAGAATCGAAATCGAACGCCACTTATTACATACAATCAATATCGAAAGGAGAAGAAAAAGAAGCATAAGGACAACGCTTTTCATGTAGATAATTGGGAATATAATGAGGACGAAGATACTTTTCTGTGCCCAAATGGTCGGAAAGTACGATTTAGCCATCATTCCAAACGAACAGACAGGTACGGATTCACCCGTGAATTTAAAGTGTACGAGTGTGAGGACTGTTCGGATTGTCCACTCCGCGATTTATGCACGAAAGCAAAAGAAGGGAACAACCGAAAAGTCTACATAAATGAAAAGTGGGAGTCCCAAAAAGAATATGTACGTACGAAGCTTTCAGACGAGAAAACTGGTGAAATTTACGGAAAACGTAAAATTGATGTAGAACCAGCGTTCGGTTTTCTGAAGGCTAATTTAGGTTTCACTCGTTTTTCCGTCAGAGGAAAACAGAAAGTGAAAAATGAATTAGCCTTTGCGTTGATGGCGGTGAATATGAGAAAAGTCACCGCCATCAGCGGTAAAATAGTGACGAGAAATGGAAAAACCCCACAAAAAAGGTTCCAAGCAAATTTTTTATTGCCTGGAACCTTTTTATATACTACTTTTGGCTAGTTATGTCCCAGCCTCTTTTTATTTATCTATACATTTTTACGTCAAATATCGGAAGAAGAACAACTCTAACAATTTTTCCTTATTTCCATAACCAGTTTTCATCTGGTAATCCAGTTCGGCTAACGCGTCCATCATTTGCAATAACTTCTTCTCATCAAATACTTTTCCTTGAGTTATTGCTAATTTTACTCGATAGGGATGAGCCTTTAAGATACTAGCTATTTTTTGCTCGCCATATCCTTTACTAATTAATGATTTTACTTGAGCAATGAAACGAAATTGTCCAGCGATAACAGCAAGTATCTTTATTGGCTCTTCATTTTGTTTTAATAAATCGTGGTAAATGGTTAACGTTTCATCTAGTCGTCGATGGACAACTTGATCAACTAATACAAAAATATTGCTCTCTAATGATTTAGATGCAAGTAAATGGACAGTAGCCTCATCAATTACTTGCTTTTCTCCATATAAAACTAATTTTTCAATTTCGTTGTTTAGTAATAATAAGTTTTGACCTATAAATTGGTAGAGTAATTCAATCGCATCTTTAGTAATTTCTAAACCTCGTTCCTCCACTTGTTCTTTTATCCAGTCTTTCGTTTCCTTTTCCGTAAATTTTGCATGTAAAACAATGGCGTCCTTCATTAACTGTTTAACCATTTTCCTTCGTTCATCTAGCTTTTCATAAGGAGCAATCATTATTAATATAGTTGAAGGAACTGGATTCATCACATACTCTTCAAACACTTTCACATTATGATCAACTTTTTCTTTTCCTTTCTCTCCTGTAAGGAAGTAAGGATTTTCAATTATGACAATCTTCTTATCACCAAAAAAAGGAATCGTCTGACAGTCCTCTACCGCAATCTCAATTGGGGTCTCCTCCATATCATAACGAGATAGGTTAAATTCCTTCGTTTCCTCAGACAATACAGAACGAACAATTAAATTTTGTGTTTCGTTAATAATGAAACTTTCGTTACCATATAATAAATATAACGTTGATAACTTTCCTCGTTTAATATCTTTCCATATTTTTAAAAACACATGTATGACTCCCTATTTAATCTATTTACTTCTATTATCGTAAAGAAAAAGAGCGTCTTTATCAAGTAAAAATAAAGCATGATAGAATTTGGTTTTATGATTGGCCCGTTCTTTCTATAAAATATGTAAAATGATGTCAATGAATAAGTAACTGAAAATGTAGATTTTTTTAAAAACAAAATGTATACTGAATTCATAGAGGAGGGATGTAAATGAACGAATTTGAACAAAATGTCCAATGTAAGAGAAATGATTTCGTTGATTCGGTTGTTGCTGCTGTCGTTTCGTTTGGCTTTTTTGCAACCATTTTCATCGTTGCCACGGTCATTAAGGTGATTGCTTCATAATTTTCTAAGGAGAAAAGACTGTCTGTTGCGACAGTCTTTTCATTTTCCTCCATCAGTCATTCGACAAATTGAAACTTAAGCGGTAATCCTTTATGTTTTTATTGTTATCATCCGATCCCTACCAAATAAAAATTGATATACTACTGCTCCGTGTTGATCTGTCCGGTAAACAGTTACCCTATGTTCATGAAGTAAATGAATCACTTCTCTATGGGGATGGCCATACCGATTATTTTCCCCTGCAGAAATAACTGCAATAGTTGGTTCAATCGTTGATAAAAGATGTTCTGATGTTGATGTTCTGCTCCCATGATGACCTACCTTCAAGATGTCCACTTTTATGGAAGGATACTTTTGAACAATTTTTCTTTCTCCTTCCACTTCAATATCACCTGTAAACAACCATGTTTTCTGTCCAATTTTTGCATATATTCCAATCGACGCATCATTACTAGCAATAGCGGATTTCTCTGGTGCGACAATCATAAATGTATTTTTTCCACTTCTCCAATTCATTCCTGATGATACTTCAATAACATGAATCCCTTTTCTTCTTGCCATTTCAATTTTCTTTTTCTCCATCTCCTTTTTTTCAATTGTGTTTCCAGTTAATAATGAATGAACTTTAAAATGTTCCATAATATGATCAACGGAACCGATATGGTCACTGTCTCCATGTGTTAATATCAGTTTATCAATTTTTGTGATGCCTTTACTTTTCAGCAATGGAACAATAATATGTTCTCCTGGGTCAAAATTAGAATTTCTTTTTTGCCAATCTTCAGAAGCAAAGGTAACTCTTCCTCCCGTATCGATTAAATAGGTTCCTTTATTAAACGGAAGTCGAATTAATATACTATCTCCTTGTCCAACATCAATAAAAACTACCTCTCCAACAGGAGAAAATTTGATAAAAAGGATTTGTAAGGTAAATGGGATAAGTAAAATAATCATGAGAAGTTTCAATTTTTTTATCCAATAATTCTCTAATAGATATAGTGCAATAAAAATTGTCATGTAAAACATAAGAATTAAGATTAAAGGGGTTTTCCCTAATACAACATGGAACAAATCAAATTGATGAACCCATTTTGCTAGGTGATTTAGTTTTTGTAGGAATTCATTTAAAATGGAAACACCAATTTGTGCAATTGGGGGGAAAATAAGCAGTAAACTATACGTAATTAAAGATAATGGCAATACGATTAATGAGTAAATTGGGACATAAATGATATTTAATAAAACACTAAGAAGTGAAAATTCATAGAAGTGGTTTAATAATATCGGTAAAGCAACTAGTTGTGAGATTAGTGAAATCATAAAACTCGCATGAATTGTATGCACGGTTTTCTCAAGTAAAAAGCTTGATAACAGTAAACCAGTTGCAACCGTATACGAAAGTTGAAAACCAACATGATAGATGATAAATGGATTGATTAGTAGAAAACCAATAAATGAGATGACTAGCGCATCAAGCGGTTCAATAGCTGTTTTCCATTTTGATAGGAACAAAATAATCCATGCCATAACTACTGCCCGAATAACAGACGGTGCTGCACCGCTAATAATTACATACAGTGGCAAAAATATAAGTAAGCAATATCGAACCATTTCTCTTGTCATACCAATACGTAATAAAATGAAATACAAAAAACCACTTATTACTGTAACATGGAGTCCAGATATGGCTAAAAGATGTGAAAGACCTAATTGCTGATAGGCCTCCATGGCTTCTTGCTCCATTCCTTCTTTATGGCCAAATAATAAAGCATTAACAAAAGGCGCGACAGATGGAGAAAAAATGTCATTTATTAAATGGATTCCATTATGACGATACTTTAATAATTGAGTATAAAAGGACTGCTTACCTTCTCTACAATCCGTTATTGTATCCACTAAAAGTGTATAAGATATTTTTTGCGTTAACAAATATTCTCTATAATTAAAAGCATTTGGGTTTGTTGGCTCATTAGGCGTTTTTATCGTTCCATTAACAGAGCAAAACATATTTGGTTGTAGACGGGAAATTAATTCCTCTTTCTCTTTTTCTGTTTGAATATAATACGATAGTGCTAACTTCTCTCCTATTATTGTATGGACAGAGGCACTTAACTTATTTCCATCAAAAGTTGGATATTCTGCAAATTTTACGAGTAGCTTCTCTACATTTTCTTCTGCCTTTTCAATTTTATCAAGCTTTTCATGATGGTAACTAAAAAAAAGTACCCAAAAAAGCCAACTACTCAAAAGGAGAAAAAGAATCTTGTTTTCCTGTCGATAATGAAGAAGGTGTAGATATGATACAATCACAACGAGTCCTAAAGTAAAATGATGGTAGGCCAAAAACGCAAAAACAACGGTTAAACCAAAATATATTAAGGTTCCACTCCGTAACGTAATTCCCTCCTAACCTCTTCAATATCTTTATTGAATGAAGAAGCAATCGTTTATGGACTGCTTCCTCACACTGTTACATTTTAAGTACATTGAAAACATTTTTATCAAAATTAACCTTCTCAACTTTCACTCCCGCTTGTTCAAGTATTTCCAAAGCATATGGGTGATTTTTATAATCCTCTGCATAATAAATCACCTTAATACCCGCTTGAATAAGTGCCTTTGTACATTGTAAACATGGAAAATGGGTAACGTAAATTTCCGCTCCCTCTGTTGGGACTCCAAATTTTGCACATTGAAGAATTGCATTCATTTCTGCGTGAATTGTACGAACACAATGATTATCAATGACATAACATCCTTTATCAATACAATGGTCTCCTCCAGCAATTGATCCATTATATCCCCCAGCGATTATTCGTTTATCTCGAACAATTGTGGCCCCAACTGAGAGTCTCGTACAAGTACTCCTTGTAGATAATAGAAAGCTTTGGGCCATAAAATATTGATCCCACGCAATACGCGTCATATGAATACTCCTTTCTTAAATGGGGATTTTTGTTTAGTAATCTAATCTTAGTGTAGACCGTTTTTTTTAATTGAGCAATAACAATACAAGATTGCCTAAATTGTTAGTTACTTAACTGTAACTTTATCCTTTAATTTTTCAAATGTCTTTTCTCCAATTCCTGAGATGTTCATTAAATCTTCAACCGTTTGAAATGGCCCATTTGTTTCACGGTACTCAATAATTGCTTCAGCTTTACTTGGGCCAATTCCTGGTAGCGTATCAAGAGCTGCAATATCCGCAATATTAATATTCACCTTTCCATCACTTGACTCCGAAGAGGACGTGGATGAACTAGTCGTTCCAATCATATCGATTGGTATATTTTCTTCCCCTAGCTTTGGAATATATATTACCATTTCATCGGCAACTTTTTGAGATAAGTTAACTTTCGCAGCATCTGCATCATTCATCAATCCACCGGCTCGGTCAATAATATCAATGACCCTTTCCCCTGCACGAACAGTGTAAACGCCCGGATTGTTAATTGCACCTTTTATATCAACTTTAACCGTTTCTACTTCGGTCGGTTGTTCATTTTGATTCATTACATTTTGCTCTGTCAAATTCGAATCAGCTAATATAGTCTGATTGACATTTTCTTCATCAACCGAGGGCAACTGCTGTATATCCAACGTCTCTTCTTGATTCATATAGTAAAAAATAATTACACCAACAGCAATAAGACTCATTGTAATTACTGTTTTCTTTTCCTGTAACCATTCTTTTATCAATTGCACCTTAGTCATAAACCAGCACTTCCTTTCATAAAGATAGATGAGATACTTTTTTTGAAAAGGAGGGGTCCTGTGCATCTAGGAATCATCGGAACTGGCAATATGGGGACGATACTTATTGAAGCCCTCATCGAAGGAAGAGCACTTCCTCAAGAAAACATAACGATTATGAATCGAACGGTTGAAAAAGCTCAGCGTATTAAAAATACTTATCCGAAAATTCATGTTGAGACAAATTTATCAGCATTAATACAAAAAAGTGACATTATTTTCCTTTGTATAAAACCGTTAAACTTTCATGAAATTTTAACAATGATTAAAGATGAACTAACCGAGGATAAGTGTATTGTATCGATTACGAGTCCAATTACTGTTGACCAATTAGAATCAATCGCACCTTGTTCCTGTATACGAGCGATACCGAGTATCACAAATCGAGCCAGGTCAGGCGTCTGTCTCTTAACTTTCGGAAAAAATTGCTCAACTTATTGGAAAGAAACGATTCAAGAACTACTATCTCATATCGGAAAGCCGGTTGAAATTGATGAAAATATAACGAGAGTAGCATCAGATATTGTTAGCTGTGGTCCGGCATTCTTTAGTTACTTATTGCAAAAATTTATCGAAGCAGCTGTTTGTGAAACAGAAATTGATCATGAAATAGCAACAGCATTAGCATCAGAAATGTTAATCGGTATGGGAACATTGATTGAAGAAAATTATTATACATTTCCTGAATTACAGAAAAAAGTAACCGTAAGAGGGGGGATTACAGGCGAGGGGATTCATGTATTAGAAGAAAGTGCTTTGGAAGAAACATTCCAAAAAATTTTTAAAGCTACACATAAAAAATTTAATCAAGAAAAACAACTTATAAAAAAACAGTTTGAGTTTCATAATGTTTGATAATATAATTCGACACGGTTTATAAAATTCCTGCTATTTTTTTATATAATCACTCTAAATTTTTAAAAAGGTTATCAGTGATGTTTTTCATTGATAACCTTTTTAGATGTGAATAGTATTAAGGCTTTTTTACCGTAAAAAAGACTCGTTCTGTCTTATCGCAAACAGGTTCGGACGTAAAATCACTTGTTATCGATAGGATATCGAAACCTACTTCCTCCAACCAAGAGATATATTGTTGAACGGGATATGTTCGTTGCTTATGTAGTTCATCAAAACGGTCATATTTTTCCGTTTCTTCATCAAATACAAAAAATGTTAATTCATGTTCAATTGAATAACGATGCTCTCCCGGAAAACTATTCCATATGTAAGAAATATTATCACCGTTATAAGCAAACGTTGCATTTCTATATATATCAGAAATTTTATATGTTGAATGTACATCAAATAATAATAAACCACCTTGGTTTAATGCACGATAAACTGATTGAAAAGTATTGATTACTTCTTGTTCAGTTTGCAAATAATTTAGTGAATCACAAAAGATGACAACAATGTCGAAATTTGTGAATCCTTCGAGCTCTGCCATATTTTGTTGATAAAAAGGAATCATGTAACCTTTATTCATTGCTTTTTCATAGGCTATTGATAACATTTCTTCAGACAAATCAACACCTGTTACATCAAAATCGTTCTCATAAAGTCTAGTCGACATTTCACCTGTACCACAAGCTAAATCAAGAATTCTTTTGGCAGTTCGATTGTGCACTTGTATTTCTCTCAAAAAAAATGTTAGCCATCGTTCGTAAGGTGCCTCATCCATCAATTCATCGTAAATCATGGAAAAATGTTCATAGCTCATTGTGAAAGTTCACTCATTACATCTTCATGAGGAGCGTCTCCCCATAAACGTTCAAGATTGTAATATTCTCTTTCATCACGGTGGAACACATGAACAACTACATCGCCAAGATCGACTAAAACCCAACGTGCCTCATCAAATCCTTCGAGACGCTTAACGTTATATCCTTTTTCATCAACTTGCTCTTTAATCTCTCTAACAATTGCTTGTACTTGTTTGTCTGAATTCCCATGACAAATAACAAAATAGTCAGCAATTAAGGAAATTCCTTTCATGTTTAGGACAACGATATCCATTGCTTTTTTATCATCTGCTGCTTTCACCGCGGTAAGTAATAATTCTCTATTTGTCATTTAAACATTAATGCCTCCTTTAAATGATGATTTTATAAGATATTTACAATTCATAGGTATTAGATGAGGCGTTATTCGTCGTATTAATTACCTTGTTTTCAGTAAAAAACTATTATATGTATCAATTGTGTCTTTATAAATAGCAGATTTTTGACTCGTTAAGAAAATGATTATATTCTGTAATGCACGGAAAACAGCGTCATCTAAGCTTGTTTGAGCCATTACTCTTACTTCTTCTACTCCAGGAAATTTTCTTCCAGGTTCAATATAATCTGCTAAAAAGACAACTTTTTCAAGTACAGTCATATTCGGTCTTCCAGTTGTATGGTAACGAATCGCATGTAAAATTTCCTCATCAGAAATACCAACTTCTTTTTTCACTAAGAAAGCACCAACAGGTCCATGCCAAAGTTCTGAATGGAATTTCAATAGTTCTTGTGGCATCCTTTCTTTAATAATTACTTGTCTCATTTCTTCAACCGGCCGATACTTTGCATAATCATGAAAAATGCCAGCTAATTCGGCTTTACGCTCATCACAACCATATTTTTTAGCCAATTCGATTGCTGTTTCCATGACACCGATCGTATGAATATATCTTTTTTCTGGTAGATGTTGTTTGACAATCGCTAATGCTTCATCTCGTTCCATATAAACGATTCTCCTCTATATACTTAATAACACTGTCAGTTAATAAATATTTAACCGAATGCCCTCTAGCAATCTTTTCTCTTATCATTGATGAAGAAATATCGATCGTAGGAATATCAATCATTTGAACCGGATAATTTGTTTTCCCTTTATAATTCGGTCGAGCAACCCCAATAAATTGGACTAATTTCATTAATTCCTCTATCTTATACCATTTAGGCAAGTAATCAATCATATCGCCACCAATAATAAAAGAAAATGTGTTTTCGGGTTCCAATTGACGTAATAGGGACATTGTTGTATAAGTATATGATTTTCCTTCCCTTTTTAACTCAATTGTTTCAATTTTATATCGACTATGGTCTTTCGTTGCCAATTCTAACATGTTTAATCGGTCTTTTACAGTTGAATTTGATTTTTTCTCTTTATGTGGTGGTATATGATTAGGCATAAAACGAACTTCATCTAAATTACATAAGGTAAGTACTTGATCTGCAATAATAAGATGACCGATATGTGGTGGATCAAATGTCCCACCTAATATCCCTACTTTTTTTTCCATATGCATCAACCTTAATTCGGTAATTCAATTGTTTTATTTTCTTTTGACTCTTTATACAAAACAATGGTGTTACCTATAATTTGGACTAATTCAGATTTCGTCCCATGCGATAATTTTTTAGCTACCGTATCTTTATCCTCTTCACAATTTTGTAGCACACTTACTTTAATTAATTCACGTACTTCTAGAGCATCTGAAATTTGGTTAATCATATTTTCATTCACTCCACCTTTCCCAACTTGAAAAATTGGGTTAAAATGATGTGCTTTCGATCGCAAAAATCTTTTTTGTTTGCCTGTTAACATAAAAATCATTCTCCTTTAAATTAAAGAATCCCGTATATATACTTCGACACCTTTTGGAACATAAGCTGCAACGATAACTCCGCCTTCAGGAATCATGACCCAGCCAAGACCTGAAAAAACAATGTCTGTTTTCCCTTGCTTTATTGAAAATTCTCGACGAACGAACGGTGGAAAATCATTTAGATCTTCTTTCCGTGGCGGGCTCAAAAGTTCACCTTTATGGTCTTCATATAAATCGTCAGCCTTTTCTAATTTTGTTCGATGAATGTGTAATTCATTGGATAAATAACAAACAAATGATGTTCGATCACCTTTAATGAAATCAAAACGCGCTAATCCACCCAAAAATAATGTTTGTTTTTCATTTAATTGATATACTTTTGGTTTAATTTCTTTTTTCGGTGTAATTATTTTTAAGTCTTTTTTATTTACAAAATGAGCCATCTGATGATGATTGATAATTCCTGGTGTATCATATATAGCTTGTCCATCATCAAATGGGATTTCAATCATATCTAATGTTGTACCAGGAAAATAAGAAGTAGTGATAATATTTTTCTCCCCAGTTACTTCAGAAATAATCCGGTTAATAAACGTAGATTTTCCAACATTGGTACAGCCAATTACATATACATCTTGACCATTACGGTATTTTTCGATTAAATCCATGACTTCTTTTATGAATAAGCCTTTATCTGCGCTAATTAAGGCAACATCAATTGGTTTTAACCCAAAACTTTTTGCTTGTTGTTGCAGCCAATTTTTTAAACGATTCGGATTTACTGATTTTGGTAGCAAATCAATTTTATTTCCAACTAATAGGACATCATTATTACCAGTAAATCGGTGAATACCTGGTAACCAACTTCCATTAAAATCAAATATATCAACAATTTTTACAATAAGGCCGGTAGAATGACCAATTCCATTCAAGATTTTCAAAAAATCATCATCTGTCAAAGATACATCTTGTACTTCATTATAATGTTTTAACCGGAAGCATCGTCTACAAATAATTTGTTCATTATTTAGCGAAGATGCTGGTGCATAGCCTGGTTTTGCAGGATCTTCGCTTTGAATAGTTGCTCCACAGCCAATACAAATATAATTATTTTCCAACTTTTGTGCCCTCCCATTGAAGTAAGCCTTTTTTGTTAAACCAATTTAAAATCTTTCGCTCAACCATTCGATTAAATTTTGTTGCAAATCCGTCCGTTTGGGCTACAGGAACAACGAGGATTGTATAAAATCCCGCTCTATTACCACCAAAAATATCCGTAAGTAATTGATCTCCAATCATAACCGTTTCCTCTTGTGGTAAATTCATTGTGTGAAGTGCTTTTTGAAATGCTTTTCCTAAAGGTTTTCTCGCTTTATAAATATAAGGAATACCTAGTGGTTCAGCAAACTTATGTACTCGCTTTTCATTATTATTAGAAAGGATAACTATTTGTATCCCACTCTCCCGCATTTCTTTAAACCAAGCGGTAAGCTCTGGTGTAGCAAGTGGCCTATCCCATTCGACTAATGTATTATCTAAGTCTGTTATGATCCCTTTTATATTTTTTTCTTTTAAAAACGCAGGTGTAATCTCAAAAATAGAATTTACATACTCGTTCGGTAAAAAACGTTTTAACATAATCGACACCTCAAATGACCCAATCTTTCAATACGGTTTATTCGTCCTATTGATTTTATATTTTAAACATACTATTTATCATATTTTTTATTGCATTTTTTTGCAAGTTCTATTTTCAATCTCAACCGTCCCCAATTTCTTTAACGATAGGAATCATTTTTCGACATATTCCTCCTTAAACCGACAACTAGCAAAAACATTTCGACAATTTTCAACCCTATTCAACAGTTGTGGATAAGCTTATTCACATTATACAACCCGATATGAAGAGTTTTTTTCGTTTTACTAACAAATTAACCACAGCTTATCCACCATCTATGTGGATAATTGGAACGCTTGTTCTATATTTAATTTTTTGCTAAAGTTGAATTATTAATAAAATGACAACTTACTAGTATATGATACGTAAATAAATTTATGAATTTATTTTGGAGGTGAATGGTGTAAACCGAACAAATGGAAAATTTATCAGACCAACTACTTATTGAGTCGTATTATAAAGCTATCGAACTAAAGTTATCTCCAGAGTTCATCCACCTCATAGAAAAAGAAATCGAGCGTCGTTCTTTATTATGTAAAATTGATAATAAAAATCATGCTAAATATTCAAATTAGTTTTCTCACATAAAAATAGTCGTTCCTCACTGTTCTTGTGAGGAACTTGATATATTTATCTTTCAAGCAAATAACCAATCGGTTGACCCATTTTAACGACATATGGACTAGTAATGTTTTGATCTAATAAAAAGGTTTCTTTCTCAAATAGAAGAACAACAGTAGATCCAAAAGAGAAATATGCAAATTCCTCACCTTTACGCAAATATGTTTGTTCATTTGTATATGTAATTGTATTAACAAACATTGCGCCGACTTTCACTACAGCAAGTTTCCCGCCATGATGGTTTAATTCAGTGATCACTCGGTAATTTTTTGATAATGGATCTTTTCCATATAGAAGACCGAGGCGATTGACTGGATAGGAACGATTTCCTAATTCCCATCGTTCGAGAACTTCTCCATTTATTGGACTATGAATTCGATGGTAATCTTTTGGACTTAAATAAAAGACCATATAAGTCCCTTTACAATATTGCTCTGCTTTTTCAGCGTCCCCCAACATTTCAACTAAAGAATACATTTTTTCCTTCACTAATATTTCTGTTGTCGGTTCAATTTTACCTGTTGATTCAATTACAGCGTCTACTGGGCTAATAACTTCATTTTGCTTCATACTAATTGGCCTGGACTCTTTTTTTAATTTACGAATAAATAGTTCATGTAATGTCGTATATTCATTATAAGGTAATTCAAACTCATTTAAATCAATTTGATAGTATTTTATAAATGAAGGAATCATATATTTACTCATCTTTGACATCGTAAATTTTCTTATCAAATTTGATGACCAAGATCGATTTGTTAATTCGATACATTTTCGGTAAAAATATTTTTTCATATTTATCTCCTTGTTTATCGCTTTTTTCTTATTATTGTCATAAAATATATTATAATTGATGTATAATCGACTTAGTTAAAATTCATAAATGAAAGAGGTGAAATCATGTTATTCAAAACAGAAGTGACTGATATCGCAATAAAAAAAGTGAAATCACAAATAGCAAATATGATGACATTATGTAATTTATTTTTAGGCGGCTTCTCAATTATCTTCACAATCCAAGGACAATTAAGATATAGTACATTATTAATATTTGTTGCAGCGTTACTCGACCGATTTGACGGCATGGTGGCCCGAAAATTAAAAATAGAATCCGAGCTTGGGAAACAATTAGATTCTATGGGTGATATTATTTCATTTGGAGTTGCTCCGGCACTATTATTATATCAAGGTATCATTAATATTTTCTCTATTCCTGGCATATTCTTTACTGTGTTTTATATCGGTTGTGGCGCGTTTCGACTCGCTAGATTTAATATTACAGAAAGTAATGGTTATTTTCATGGACTACCCATTACAGCAGCTGGTTGTATTTTAACATTATGCTATCTTGGCAATGAAATAATTTCAACCTCTTTTTACTTATTCTTAATTATTATCTTATCCTTTTTCATGATTAGTCCGTTGAAAATTAAAAAAGTGTAACAAACCTTGTGCATCCATTCCTTTTGCGAGGGCAAAACAGCACTGAACAAAAAACATTTGCTAATATGAGGTATCGCTACCAAAATTTATTTGGTAGCGAAAATAAGGAGCTATCTAGAGTCGTATTTCAGACTTCTGGATGCCCCTTTTCACATGAAATATGAATAATCTTGTTTAACTTTTGGAAAAGCTTTCAACATTGCCGTTTTTTACAATCAAAAAATTGTTTAATTGCTCCTTTTTTCCTTTTCCGCCCGATAAAATTCATGGAACATTTTCATTAACGCCCTTTTCTCAATTCGTGAAACATAGCTCCGTGATATACCTAATTCTTTTGCCAATTCACGTTGGGTTTTTTCCTTCATCATCCCGAGACCGAAACGGCCGATTATTACTTCTTTTTCTCGATCATCAAGCACACGAATATATTCTTTAACTTTTTCCAACTCCATATTTAATTGAATTGTGTCAATGACATCTTCAGAATCTGACTTCAATACATCGATTAAACTAATCTCATTCCCTTCTTTATCTTGCCCAATTGGGTCATGTAGTGAAACATCCTTTTTCGTCTTCTTTAGTGCCCGTAAATGCATCAGAATCTCATTTTCTATACATCTAGCAGCATATGTAGCTAATTTTGTTCCTTTTCCATCTGAGAAGCTTTCAATGGCTTTTATTAAGCCGATGGTCCCTATAGATATAAGATCTTCTTGATCCTCTCCAGTGTTTTCGAACTTTTTTACAATATGAGCAACCAGTCTTAAATTGTGCTCAATTAACATATTTCTCGCCTCTTTATCCCCTTCAGCCATAAGTTTTAAGTATTTTCGTTCTTGGCTTGGTGATAAAGGTTGCGGGAAGGCATTATTTTTCACATATGACACAAAGAAAATAAGCTCTTTAAAGAGGACAGCTATTGCAGAAAAAATCCCTGACATGAATACACCTCCAATGAAATTTCCACTGCCTATAAGGTATACCTATGTCAGAAATGAAGAAAAAGTGTATGTCCACTTAAAAAAGTGTATGTTCCATTTTAAGAGAACTCATGGACCACAAGCCTTGACGAAAGCAAAACCGTAGTTGGCTTGAGCATATAGGATAGTAATTGGAGTGCAGAAAAAGAGCTGTACCATTTGGACAGCCCACAATGATAATATGAAATTTTGTTAATCATCTTCTATTTCGTTTAATTTCTTTTTACATTCTAACGCTCTTCTAAAAAATACAAAAGCAAATAATAAACTTATAACCATGCCACAGGTGACGAGATATAATTTAGTATCTGTTAATTGACTTCCTTTAAGAATGAGACCAATGTATAAAAAGGTGCTAATCGCAGTTAATACAATTGCATAATTTTTAAAATCATGTAGTTTATTTAAAAGTTTTTCAGCATTATTCACTGTTTCACCTTCTAATCTATTCGCTTATCTATTAATAGATTAACATGAAATAATGAAACTGTATTGATGTAAATTTAGGAAATCACCGTATTCGATACCATGTTTTTCTGTATCGATAAAGAAAACTCTATTCGCGCACAAGCCTTGGCGAAGCGAGAGGCTAGAGTTCGCTTGATATAAAAGAGAGTTTTTTCGGCTTTGATTGTATGTTGATAGAGCCTTTCTTGTACCGCTAATGTGTATAGGAAAATAGAAATTTGGAAATTTATACGTTCCTAATTGCCAAAAAATGCGTAAGTGATAGAATTGTATCTTTCACTTACGCATTTTTCACTTAATAAACCATTCATTCCATTCATTTTTTTCGTTACGACTCAATGACATGTCTTTTACAATTATTCCTCACATATAACAAATAGTGGAACTTTTACTGAGTAAAATTACATGTTTTTTATCATTTCTAATACAAGATCTGCTGAATTTTGTGCTGCTATATGCAAAAATTGATCAAAAGATATGTCCGATTCTTTTCCAGCAATATCAGATAAAGAACGGATGATGACAAAAGGTGTATGAAATTGATAAGCTACTTGTGCTATGGCAGCGGCTTCCATTTCAACTGCCTGTAATCCAGGGAACTTTTGGGCAACCATTTTTACTCGTTCAGGGTCGCTCATAAATGAGTCACCAGAGGCAATTAATCCTTTTGTAACCGAAATTTCTTTTAGAATATTTGTTGACTCCTCTGCAAGAGCAACCAGCTTTTCATCAGCAGCGTAATCTTTCGGCATTTGAGGAACTTGTCCGAAATCATAGCCAAATACAGTCGCATCTACATCATGATGACAGACATTTGTTGAAATAACGATATCACCAACATTAAGTTTAGGATTTAAGCCCCCAGCCGACCCTGTATTTATTACGATATTTGGTTGGTACCGTTCCAATAATATCGCAGTTGACATCGCTGCATTCACTTTACCAATACCTGATTTCAATAAAATAATCTCTTTTCCGCCATAGGAACCTGAAGTGAATTCACTATTTGCCACCACTTCTATTTGTCGATTTTCTAATTTCTCTCTTATAATTGTAACTTCTTCTTCCATTGCTCCAATAATAGCTAACTTCACTTCGGACACTCCCATTATCTCTTATCATTTTCTTTTAATTGTTCAAGTTTTGTTGGTTTCCATCCTTCACCATCGACCCATTCCAAATAAACACGATAAATTTTTGTTGAGTCTTTCGTGGAAATTGTTCCAATCACATTTTTATTTGGCGTTCCACCATTTTCTAGCCACCAAACAATCATATTATCTGTACTAACTCCTGTTGCATAACTTAATGCTTTTTCCATTTCTTGTCGATCTGTTGTTCCTTTATCATACTTTGTTGTATGCTCACCAGTTTGACTAGTTCCTATAGGTTGCCAATTATTATTTATTTTGGCTTCAATCACATTTGGATCATCACTTTCAACTGTTTCGACTTCTTCTTCCGTTGAAGATTCATCATCTTTTTGTTCTTCGGAGTCTTCCTTTGTCTTAGGTTCTTTATCAGTTGTGGCGTTATTCGTATTATCTTTTTTAGCAGTTCCTTTATCCTCTACTTTTTCTATTTTTTGAGAGTCATGTTTGTTCCCTGAAGTTTCATTTACATCTTTCTGTGAAGAAATGATTGACCAGCCAACGACAACAATTAATAAGAATACAACAGCAATAGAAATATTTAATATTAAATTTACTTTCTTTTGTTTGGAATGTTTTCTCAAGTTTTGTCGCGATGGTGGATTTTGATTAGCCATATACTATTCCCCCAATCTAATCTACATATAATCTCATTATTCATGTTTATGAGTTTTTTGTACAGTTAAACTTACATATCATTATTTTTACAAGGGAATCTGATTTTGTCAAAACCTATTTATGATCATATTCATACAAAAAACGAACAGCATCGTTAAAGATTGGTGTTACTGATCCTTCATTGGATAAAACGTCTAAATTAACAACGGCCAATGCATATTTCGGTTTATTAAAAGGAAAATATCCAACAAACCATTTATTTAATAGCTCTTGTCCATTTTCATCATAATGATACGTTTGTGCTGTACCTGATTTTCCAGCTACTTCATACGGGGCATTCTTTAAACTTCTTCCTGTTCCATCCTCGTTTTTGACAACTTCTCGTAGTAATTGTTGTAATTTACTTATTGTATATGGTGATAAATTTTCTCCCCTTAATGATTTCTCTGGAAAGTTATACAGTATACTGCCATTTTTATAACGAACAGACAAGGCTGCACGCACTTGCTTTTTTTCTCCCCCACGAGCGATTGTTGCCATCATATTTGCAGCAGCAAGGGGTGAAATTCTTACATTTTGTTGACCGATTCCCGTTTGACGTGCAAGTTTTCTATCTCGCCTTTCATGATTATCTAAATAGAGATATCCTTTTTCCTCGTCTACTAATTGTTTAAAATTTTCAAAGTGATAGACATCACCTTGCCAACCGACTGTTTCAACAAGACCTAATTTTTTCGCATACTCTTCGATTATATGATTGTCTATTGTATGTAATTCAGCTGCTAAAGTCGCAAACGTATTATTACAACTAACAGCAAAACTTTTCGTAAAGTTAATTACTCCATGTTGATATTTTTGATCAATTTCTCCATGAATTGTTCGACTACAATCAAACGTACGATTTTGAGATACTAATTGATTATCGATAGCAGCTGCAGCAATAACCGTTTTAAAAACAGACCCTGGAATTTGGGCTGTTAACATATAGTTTTTCGCACCGTTATTTGCAAAAGGGTCAGATTCAGTCATTTTAGGTCTTGAGACATTGGCTAAAATTGAATTTGTTTCAATATCTAATAAAATGATGCCACCTTTATTCATTTGATGTTGGTCGGCTATATTCTCCATTTTACGTTGGATATGATCATCAACCGTTGTTTGTACAGTAACAGGATAAAATGGATTGGATGGGTCTGTATATTTTACATCAATACCGAATAATGGTCCACCACGTCCATCAACATGATAGATTAGTTTTGTATTTTCTTCTTGAAGTAAAAATTCATCAAAACTTTTTTGGAGACCGGAAATTCCTATATACGTATTGATTGGTAACTTCTTATCTGGGTACCTTTTTTTTAGTTCCTCCTTATTTTGTCCAACGATTCCAAGTAGTTGGGCAGCTGGTGGGAATTTTCGATCAAATTGTTTTTTTACCGCAAATACTCCTGGTATTTTCAATTGATTGATTTCCGTCATTTGTTTATCTGTTAGTTCAAGTGGTTCAGGGTCCCCATAGACGATTGGTTCTTTTGCTTCATCAAGCGCTCGTAAAAGATCATACTCACTGACATGAATAATATCCGCTACTTTTTTAACATCCCATTCCATGCGTTTTAAAAAAGGGAATAATATAAGTGAAGGGACTGCTTTATGAGTTAGCGGAACCATATTGCGGTCATAAAATTTTCCACGACCACTATCGATAACCACTTCTTGTGATCTTTGTTTAACACTTTCCTCAATTAAATTTATGTTATGATCGGTAAAATTTTCCGTAGCAATTAATTGAATTTGCGCTAATCTTCCAAGAAGAATGATTAAACCAATTAAAAATAATGTACCAATGAAAATAAAACGTCTATTAAACACGAAAATCACCCCTTACCATTGTTGACGTAAGGGGTATTTTTTAATCGAGATATATGAAAATAGTTAAACAATTCATTCCTATGAAAAAGAACAACTATAATAAATGACTTCTTCAAAAGCAACAACTTTTAAGAAAATAGCCTTCATTATTGAACATTTGTTATTTTCACTTGCATTTCTCCACCAGGCGTTTGAACTGTTACTTGATCACCAATTTTTTTACCAATTAAACTTTTTGCTATTGGTGAATCGTTGGAAATTCGACCTTCAAAAGGATCAGCCTCTGCACTACCAACAATTGTATACGTTTCTTCATCACCATCTGGCAATTCTATAAATGTAACAGATTTCCCTAGAGTAACTGTATCACTATTTGCTTCACTATCCTCAATAATGACCGCATTTCGTACCATTTTTTCAAGTAGAGCAATTCGTCCTTCTACAAAAGCTTGTTCATCTTTTGCAGAATCGTACTCAGAGTTCTCGGACAAATCCCCAAAACTTCTGGCAATCTTAATTCTTTCGACTACTTCTTTCCGTTTAACCGTCTTTAAATGTTCTAGTTCTTGCTCAAGTTTTTCCTTACCCTCTTTTGTCATTGGATATTGTTTCTCTTGTACCATATATAACACTCCTTATTTTTTATCGAGTACTACTTTATTTATAGTAAACAAAATGGTTAGTTATGAAAGAACCAAGTTACAAAAGATGTACTACCTATTGTTTCATAAAAAGGACTTTTGTTCAAGAATTGTTTGAATTTTAGTCACCATTAAATCAATTGCGACCTTGTTTTGACCACCTTCTGGAATAATAATATCTGCATATCTTTTTGTTGGTTCTACAAATTGATTATGCATCGGTCTTACTACAGATAAATATTGATCAATAACCGAATCCATCGTACGTGCACGTTCCTTTGTATCCCGTAATAGCCTTCTAATTATTCGAAGATCGGCATCTGTATCGACAAATAACTTAATATCCATTAAGTTACGTAATCGCTCATCTTCCAAAACTAAAATACCTTCTAAAATAATGACTTCCCTCGGCTCGATATGAACGGTTTCTTTTGATCTTGTATGAATGGTATAATCATAAACCGGCTTTTCTATTGCCTTATAATGTAATAATTGAACAAGATGTTCAATTAAATAATCTGTATCAAATGCAAGTGGATGGTCGTAGTTTGTCTTCAACCGTTCTTCAAAAGGTTTGTCAGTTTGATCTTTATAATATGCATCTTGTTCAATTAGAGCGATTGACTCTTCTCCAAACCGTTCAATAATTGCCTTTGTTACACTAGTCTTTCCTGATCCAGAACCACCAGCTATCCCTATAATGACAGGTTTAGGCTGCATTTTAGTTCTCCTTTCGCATTAAGTTATAACGATAAAGGGGCTTCTCCACTTGAAAACGGACGATTTGTAAAGGATGTCTTGCCGCATCAAGCATATTTCCTTCTTCATCGTATAAGTCTTTAATCTTCATCGTAAAATTCTCTATATTCGGCCCGAAAAATTCAACTTCATCGCCCACTTTAAAGAAGTTCCTTTGTTGAAGTGTAACCATTTTTGTTTCTTCATCATAATCCAACACCATCCCTGCAAAATCATGTGATGGCTTATGTCTTGTTTCATTAAATAATTGCTGTTGATATCCTGGTAATCCTTCATAAAATCCATAATCTGTTTCACGGTTGGCACATTTGGCAAGCTCGTCCATCCATTCTTCTTCAAAAATAAAATGATCAGGGTCAGCACAATAGGCATCAATTACTTTTCGATAAACACGAACTACTGTTGCGATATAATGAATAGATTTCATTCTGCCTTCAATTTTAAAGCTGTCAATTCCCATTTCAATTAGTTCTGGAACATATCGCAATAAGTTCATATCTTTCGAACTCATCGCAAAAGGTGCATCATTATCGGCAAATAAAGGCTGTTCTTCATTTTGATCTTGTCTGTACAAATCATAATTCCAGCGACAACTTTGGCAACAACCACCACGATTGGAATCGCGCGCTGTCATATGGTTACTTAGTACACATCGGCCTGAATAGGCAATACACATCGCACCATGAACAAACACTTCAACTTCAATATCTACTTTTTCTTTAATTTCCTTCATTTCATCTGCCGTTGCTTCTCGTGCTAAAACAACCCGTTCAAGTCCCTCTTCTTTCCAATATTGGGCTGCCCGCCAGTTAGATAAAGATTGCTGTGTACTTAAATGGCGTTCTAATTTTGGAGCAACTCTTTTTGCTGTTTCGATGATTAGTGGATCAGCAACAATAATTCCACAAACTCCTGCATCTTCTAGACCACACAAGTAAGACTCTAGACCCGAAATATTTTCATTATGTGCAATGATATTTGTTGTTACATATATTTTTGCATTATATTGTTTTGCAAAATTAACGCCCTCTTTTATTTCTTCCAACGTAAAGTTATCGGCGTTCGAACGAAGGCTATACTCTTGTCCACCGATAAAAACTGCATCTGCACCATACATCACTGCAATTTTCAATTTTTCTAAATTACCTGCTGGTGCTAACAATTCAGGCTTTTTTATGATTACTCGTTTACCATTTCTTATTTCTGAAATATGATCAAGTAATTGAGTCATATTTTTCCTCCTCTTAATAAACCGTCTCTTTAAAGAAAAACCCTGTATCAATGCCACGATTTTTCGGTTGAATTTCCTCTATTTTCTCTAACCAATTATTTTTCATTTCATCGTACTGATCTGTATTCTCAACACATAAATCAATTGCTTTTCGATACAGTTTTGTTACTTCAACTAAATAGTCTGTTGATTTAAGAATACCGTCTATCTTAAATGAATCAATCCCTGCTTCAATAAGCTCTTGTAGTTCATCAATTATACAAATATCATTCGCACTCATAATATGAGTTCCGTTTTCATCTTCAAAAACCGGATACTTACTATTCCGTTCTGGGTCATATAAAAATAAATTCCCATTGTCTTCTGAAGGAATTATTTCCATAGACTTTCCTTGGTATTGGAAATAATTACCTAATAAAGAACGTTTTGATTGAAACATACAACTCATTCCATGGACAAGAATTTCTATTTCTACTTCCGCATTTTCTTTAATTTCAATGATCTCATCCATACTTAATTCACGAGCTAAAACGCTACGTGCTGCTCCTTTTCTCCCCCAATAGTTACAAGTATACCAATTTGTTGCCAATGTTTCCGTACTCCAATGTAACTTCATTTGTGGAGTTACGGTTTTTGCTGCCATTAAAACAGCAGGATCACCATAAACAACAGCATCTGCACCTGCATTTTGTAAAAACTGAAGATAATCCTCTAGCTCGTCTACTTTTTCATTATGAAAAATCGCATTCATTGCCACATATACTTTACAGTTTGCGGCATGTGCTATTTCAATTGCCTTTATAACATCGTCTCTTTTAAATTCACCAGCTAAACGAAGACCATATCTCACTTCACCAATTAAAAACGCATCCGCCCCTGCTTCAATTAATGAAGTTATATCTTCCACACGAGTTGGTGTGACTAAAAGTTCGGGTTTTCTCATTTTACCACCTCAATAGAATTACTTTTTCAAGCTTATCGCTATACCGTCTCCAACAGGTAAAATAATTGTTTGATAATCAGGATGATGAACTAACCAGTCATTATATCGATCAATTTTCTTTCCTAATTTTTGTAAACGTTTATTCTCTCCATCGTCGCGATAAACATACCCTTTAAATAAAACATTGTCCGTAATAATTAAACTGCGATCATTAGAAAAAGGAGTATAAAGTTCAAAAAACTTTTGATATTGTCCTTTTGCAGCATCAATAAAAATACAATCAAAAGGGGCATATGCACGAACTTGAGTTACAACTTCGAATGCATCCCCTTTTATTAAAACAATTTGGTCTTCTTTATGATCACGAGCAATATTTTGCTCTGCTTGTACGAATCGCTCTTCATCCCGCTCGATTGTAACTACCTTCGCACCAGTTTCATCCGCCATTCGTAATGCAGAATAGCCAATCGCAGAACCAATTTCTAAAATTGTCTTTGGCTGGTATATTCGTAAGATTTGGAGGACAGTTTCCATACTGTAACGATCCATAATTGGAACGTTCCTCTCACTAGCATATTGTTCTATCTGTCTATATAACGGCTTAACTCCGGGTAGTTGGTCATATAAATATTTTAATAAATGTTCATCAATCATTCATGTTTCTCCTTCAAAGTACATGCAAATCCGCTAATACAAGAAAAAAGGTCATTATAAAGGTGGTTTAATTAACCGATAATCCCTTTATGAATGACACTGTTTTACATATTAAAAATATACGGGTATTATTTTACCATAAAAATGTAAAAAGGTAAAGGTAGAAGGTCC
The DNA here is from genome assembly GCF_001244735.1 of Bacillus andreraoultii. Taxonomy (GTDB): domain Bacteria; phylum Bacillota; class Bacilli; order Bacillales; family Caldibacillaceae; genus Caldifermentibacillus; species Caldifermentibacillus andreraoultii. The sequence continues at coordinate 1,313,152 of NZ_LN868937.1, read as the reverse complement.
AACTCAATTCATCAAAAAAGTTGCTGTTTTCATAAGCTTTGTTGAAGAAATAATCTATGAGAAAACAACCATCTTTATATAAAATTAATGATTTTTCTTCTCTATATGTTCCGCATATTTTTCATTATGTTCTTCTAACGTTTTTGAAAATAGTACTTTTCCGTCAGCAGTTGCTAAGAAATAGTAATAGTCTGTGCTTGTTGGATAAAGTGCTGCCTCTATCGAAACCTTTCCACTATTTGCGATTGGCCCAGGCGGTAATCCCGTGTTTAAATACGTATTATATGGATCCTCCACTTCATAATAATCCTTAAAGGTGAGTCGCTCTCGATGTTTGCCAATCGCGTAAATGACTGTTGGGTCCGTTTGTAATGGCATACCTGCCTTGATTCGATTATAGAATACACTAGAAATTGCTTTCCGGTCTGTTTCTTTTGTCGCCTCTTCCTCAATTAAAGAAGCAACCGTTAGTACTTCATGAACAGACATTTCTTTTTTATTTATGTCAACACGGTACTCATCAACAATTTCATTCGTTTTCTTAATCATCGTAAGCAAAATCTCTTCAAGAGGAGGATTCTTTTCATAATAATGATACGTAGCTGGGTAAAGATAGCCTTCTAATGGAAACTTAATATTTTTACCAAAAACATCTTTCGTTACTAAATCAGGATATTGTTCCATGACCTGTTCGATAAATTTTTTATCATTTACTTTGTCGAGTACTTCTTTTTCACTATACTTTGTTTGTTTTGCAATAATCGCTGCAATTTCAGTTAATTTTAATCCTTCAGGTACCGAAATTGTTACCACTGCTTTTTTATGAACACGTCCGGTTTTTAAACTTTTTATAATTTGATTAAAAGACATAGAAGGTGACAATTGATAAGTCCCTGCTTGGAAACCAGATTCATTTTTAAACTTTACATAATATTTAAAAACATGTTCATCTTTAATAATTTTCTTGTCTTCTAATATTGCTGCAATATCAGACGTGCCAGATCCTAATGGGATTTCTACTTTAATTTCTTTATTGCTATTAGGATCAAGTGGTTTTAATGCCCCTTTCACATAAAGATATCCACCTGTGAAAATACCAGCGACTAATAATATAATAATCGCTGTAGTTAAAAATACTATTTTTCTTACAGTCTTTGCCTCGGTATATTTTTCTTGCATTTTTATTTCCATTAACTTTTTCTTTTCATTCTTATCCATTGAAAACCTCCTTATGGGAGTGCGAAAAATGTAAAAAGTACTCGAAACTTTCTTTCCTGGATTATTATACTATAAATATTCGTTTATTTTTACTTATATTATAAAAAAAGCTGTCCGAAAGAAATGTTCATCTACTATTCCAATAGATGTCATACATTTCTTTTAGGACAGCTTATTATTTTTTCTGAAGGCTGTTCTTGAAAACTATGTTGTTATTCACTAAGACGGGCTCTTCCTGCAGGTTACGTCTTAAGCAAATTTATCTCTTGAAGTAACATCATACATAGTCAAGTGATTAACGTAATCGCGAATTCGCCACCAAAATCTTCCACAGTAAATTTTTCCCAAAAGCAATACGCTCTAAGAAAACAGCCTTTCTCAAAATGGTTACTATTCTTCATCTTCTCCTAGGAAGGTTTCTAGCATTTCCTCGATAAGATCCCATTCTTCATCTGATTCAATTGGCTTTAAATCTCCTTGTTCTTCACCTGGAATAAAGCTCGATGCATGTATTTCAATTTCTCCATCTTCATCTTCGTCTTCAGCGCTTACTGGGTAATAGAGAACATAAGATTTCCCAAATTCCTCAGATTCAAACGTAAATAGTATTTCACATAATTCTTCGTTACCATCTTCATCAATGACTGTAATATGGTTATCACCGTGTTCCATTTATAATCCTCCTAGATCCCAATCCGTCGGGATATTTTACTATGAACTTATGACTGGCTATCTAAATAACCTTGTAAAATTAAACTCGCAGCCATCTTATCAATGACTCGTTTTCTCTTTTTCCGACTAACATCAGCAGATAGCAACACCCGTTCAGCAGCCATTGTTGTCAACCGCTCATCCCATAATTCCACTGGTATATGGAATTTGTTTTTCAAGACTTCCGCAAATTGCAAACTAATTTCACCACGTGGGCCTATTGTACCATTCATGTTTTTCGGCAAACCAACGATAATCTTCTCAATATTATATTCATTAATAATCTCTTCTAGTTCAGGTAATCCTGATTGCTGCTCTTCTTCCTTTATTTGTATCGTTTTTAACCCCTGTGCAGTCCAGCCGAACTCATCACTAACTGCAACACCGATTGTTTTTGAACCGACATCTAGTCCTAGTATACGCATTACATTTCCTCACGATGCTCTTGTATATAAAATTTCACTAATTCCTCGATAATCTCGTCTCTTTCTAATTTACGAATAATGTTTCTCGCATCCTTATGTCTTGGTATATAAGCGGGGTCACCAGATAATAAGTAACCTACAATTTGATTAATTGGATTATAACCTTTTTCCTCCAATGCTGAAAACACTTGTAAGAGCACTTTTTGAACTTCCTGGTCTATTGGCTCTTCTGGAAAATGAAATTGCATCGTTCGATCAAGTGAACTCATAGGAAATGCACCTCCGTTCAAACTTTGGTAGCGATCTTGTGACTTTATTTTACACTATTTTACACTACTTGTCCTAATTATGAAATCTTTTTTATCCAATCTTCTACAAATTGTAATGCTTCATTCAATTTGTTTGGGTCTTTTGCACCAGCTTGGGCCATATCAGGACGTCCACCGCCGCCGCCGCCACAAATACTTGCAACCTCTTTAATTAATTTCCCTGCATGATAGGTTGAAGTTAGGTCTTTTGTAACACCAGCAATTAATTGAACTCTCCCATCTAACACTGCACCTAAAACAATGACACCAGATTCAATTTTTTGTTTTAATTCGTCTAACATTGTTCGTAACTGATTCGATTCACTAATCTCCACTTGACTTACAAGCAGTTTGACACCATTCACACCTTTTACTTTACTAATTATATTTTTTGCTTCTATATTTCCTAATTTTGCTGTTAATGATTCGATTTCCTTATGCAATTCTTTCATTTCTTTTTGCAACGAATCAACTTTTTCTGGAACATCTTTCACATTAGCTTTAAGTTTATGCGCCGTCTCATTGAGTAATTGAATTTGTTCAGTCATGTAATGGTATGCTTTTTCACCCGTTACTGCTTCAATTCTTCTAGTTCCCGCTCCAATTCCTGTTTCAGAAACGAGTTTAAATAATCCAATTGCAGCCGTATTTGGCACGTGGCAACCACCACAAAGTTCAATAGAGTAATCACCAATTTTTACGACACGGACAATCTCACCATATTTTTCACCAAACAAGGCCATTGCTCCCATTGCTTTTGCTTCATCAATCGGTTTTTCCATAATCTCAACTGGTAAGCTCGCCCAAATTTGTTCATTAACAATTGTTTCTACTTTTAATAATTCTTCTTCTGTTACTTGACCGAAATGTGAAAAGTCAAAACGTAGACGGTCAGGTTCAACTAAAGATCCAGCTTGGTTAACATGCTCACCAAGTACTTCTTTTAAAGCTTTGTGGAGTAGGTGTGTTGCTGAGTGATTTTTTGTTATTCGTAAACGATTCTTTGCATCAATTTTTGCAAATACTTTTTGACTTACTTCTACATTCCCTTCTATTATACGAACACGATGTAAGTTTTGCCGATTAGGCGCCTTTTGTACATCAAGTACTTCCAATACAAGATGATCTGCTGTAATCGTTCCACGGTCTGCAATTTGTCCACCACTTTCCGCGTAAAATGGTGTCCGATCTAATATAAGCTGTACCTCTTGACCTTTTGTAGCACTTGAAATTGACTTTCCATCTTTAAGTAATGCAACAATTTCTGCATCTGTTTCAAGCGTCTCATAACCAACGAACGTACTAGGAACAGTTATATCACCTAAATCACCGCCCTGAACGTGCATGGAATCTACATCTTGACGAGCTTTACGTGCCCGTTCCCTTTGCAGCGCCATTTCCCTTTCGAACCCATTATGGTCAACTTTTAACCCAGCATCTTGAGCATATTCTTCGGTTAATTCAACTGGAAATCCATACGTATCATATAAGCGGAATACATCACTGCCTTGCACCATATCTAGGTTTTTTGCTTTTGCCTTATTCATTACTTCCGTTAAAATAGAAAGTCCCTCATTCAAGGTTTCATGAAATCGTTCTTCTTCATTCTTGACAACTTTTTGAATAAATTCTGTTTTACTTTTTACTTCCGGGTAATAGTCTTCCATGATTTCTCCAACAACTGGTACTAATTCATACATAAATGGCCGTTCGATATGAATTTGTTTTGCATAACGGACCGCTCGTCTTAAAAGGCGACGTAATACATAGCCACGCCCTTCATTCGATGGTAAGGCACCATCAGCGACTGCAAAAGTAACTGTCCGAATATGGTCTGCAATGACTTTAAATGCAACATCAAATTCATCATTTTTCCCATATTTCACCTGTGCAATTTCTTCTGTCTTTTGAATAATTGGGATGAAAAGGTCTGTTTCAAAATTTGTTTTCGCGTCTTGAATAACTGATGCCATTCTTTCAAGACCCATCCCAGTATCAATATTTTTCTTTGGTAGAGGAGTATATGTACCGTCTGGATTATGGTTAAATTGGGAGAATACTAAGTTCCACACTTCTAAATACCGTTCATTTTCCCCTCCTGGATACAATTCCGGATCGTTATCATCATTACCGTACGCAGGACCTCGATCATAGAAAATTTCTGAATTTGGTCCACTAGGTCCTTCTCCTATATCCCAGAAGTTTCCCTCTAAGCGAATAATTCTCTCTTCAGGAACACCTACTTTCTCATGCCAAATTTTATATGCTTCGTCATCTTCCGGATGGATAGTAACGGATAATTTTTCAGGTTCAAAGCCAATCCATTTCGGACTCGTTAAAAATTCCCAAGCCCAGATAATTGCTTCTTCTTTAAAATAATCACCTATGGAAAAATTCCCAAGCATTTCGAAAAAAGTATGGTGGCGTGCTGTTTTACCAACATTTTCAATATCATTTGTACGTATGGATTTTTGTGCGTTCGTAATTCTCGGATTTTCTGGCTTCACCCGACCATCAAAATATTTCTTTAATGTCGAAACCCCACTATTAATCCATAATAAAGATGGGTCATCATGTGGAATTAATGGAGCACTAGGTTCAATTGTATGTCCCTTTTCTTTAAAAAACTCTAGATACATACGCCGAATTTCTGCGCTTGTTAGTTTTTTCATTTTAAAGTTCCTCCTTCAACTATTCATTTCCTTTTCTTATAAAAAAAAAACAAAAAAACTCTTCTCCCAGAAAAGTTAGGGACGAAGAGTTTATATCCGTGGTACCACCCTAGTTATGAAAGCATCATACTTACTTCCATCACTCTACCTCTTTAACGCAAGAGTTGCGGCAGGGATTAGCTGCACTCAGGAGTAGCCTTCTGTCACGTACTTTCCTGGAATTTCTTTCAGCCAAGGAAACTCCTCTCTATGAATTGGATTCATATGTGACATACTCGTTCCATCAACGTATTAGAACTTATTCGAATTATACTATTCACTATTCTATTATTTGAATCAAAAGTTGTCAAATTAGACTAGAAATTACACGGTGTTTCGATTTCTAAATTGTTCGAACGCTTGCATAAAAGTAGTTTTTATAATTGCAACAATTGGGACAGCAAATATTAATCCAATCACTCCACCAATTTCTCCACCAATTAAAATTGAAAACATAATTAATAGTGGGTGCATTCGTAACGATTTACCAACAATATAAGGTGAAAGAATATTCCCCTCTACAAATTGGAGACAAAATAAAAAGAGAACAACAAAAATAACCATTTTAATTGATATTTGTGAGGCAATGATAGCTGCCGGGACGATACCGATAAACGGACCGAAATACGGAATGACATTCGTAATACCAATAATTGAGCCGAGTAACAAAGGATAATCGATTTTAATAATCCAGAAAAAAATTGAAGCAATAATTCCAACTGTTGCGCAAACAATTAATTGCCCCCGAATATAATTGCCTAATGATTGTTCTACGTTTTCAAGAAAAATAGAGGTTTGTTTTCGCCATTTTCTCGGAATAAATGACCAAAAAGTAGATTTTATATAAGCAATATCTTTCAAAAAATAAAAGGCGATAAATGGAATTAATAGGAGTAAAAAAAAGCGATCAAAAAGCCATAAAAAGAAGTTTAGCACCCGATCAATGAACCGTTCTATTCCATCGTTAATTTTATCAAAACCGGCATCGATTTGTTCATGAATGCCAAGTGGCCATGTTTTCGTTTTTTTCTCAATATAATTCGCCCACATCTCGTACTGGTCGATAAGCATCGGGACATTTTCTGATAGATCTTTAAGTTGTTTTATAAATATCGGAATACCTTTATAAACGGCATAACCAATTCCACCAAAAAATAGGACATAAACAAGAAAAACAGATAACCAACGTTGCAACCCATTTTTATGAAGTTTATCTACTAATGGATACAATAAATATGCGATAAACCCTGCAATAATAAATGGCAATAATACTGTAATGAAAATTTGAACAACTGGTTCCCACATTGGAGCTAATTTAATAAATATAAATAGGACTACGAATAATAGAAGTAAAAAGCCTAAACGATAAAACCATTTTACTTTAATATCCATCAACAACACTCTCCCGCAAAAGTAGTTTTGGGATTGTGTCATCATTTTATGCATAGGTTTTGGTTCGTTTTAATAAAAATATAGAAAACTCATTGCTTCAACCTTTAGGCGCAGGCGAGAGACTATCGTTCGCCGATAAAGCTCTTTTTGCTGCAGTTCATGCTGCTAGAGCCTACCTTGTGCGCCTATGCAGATAGGAAGTAGAAATTGAAAAATGAATACTTTCCTAATAGCCAAAAAAGTCCCCTACAGTACTACTAGGAGACTTTGAAATATCAAACTTTTCACTCAAGCATGGAAACGACGGTCTTCTTCTGAAAATAAATCGTCGAGGGAGGAAAGCGAGCCATCTTCTTCTACTTGATGTGTATGTATAACTCCTTTAGATATCGATAGCTCAATAAAGCAATTCCAGCAATAATATTGATTAATACCGATTTTACCAATATCCTTACTACGACAATTTGGACATGCTAATTCCACAATTTCACCTCAAGATACAATAAAATAGTTTTGTATTAACAGCTTGGACAAAATTGTGGAAATGTAAACATTTTTCGCCTTATTTATTATACAAAATTACCGATGATTTTTTTCCTATCTTCATTTGTTTTAAAAAGTGAGAGACAATATACGTAACCCTCACACTTTTTTCAAACTTAAGGCACCTAGATCTCTTCTTATACACTTCATAACTCGATCTCTCATCCATCATTTTCGACTACAAAATCATAAGGAGTAATATTCGTCATCCCAATCATTGGATCAACACTCATTAATCGTTCTTCATAAGACATTTCATTTGTAACCAATTCACAGATTTCAGTTTTTGTTGTTTTTAATTTGCCAACTAAACGTTGTTGTAAAGTTGTATTTCTCAAGTTATCATCAGTTTGATTGACAGCTGTTCGAAATGCATCTTCTTCTCCGCATATAATTAGCTTTTCTTTACTCCTTGTAATTGCAGTATAAATTAAATTCCGACGTAGCATTCGATGATATCCTCGTACAATAGGAAGAATGACAACTGGGAATTCACTTCCTTGAGATTTATGAATGCTACAGCAGTACGCTAACGTAATTTGGTTCAAATCTTGTCTTTGAAATGTAACTTCATTCCCATCAAAAGAAACAACTAATTGATCAACTTTTTCTTCTGTTTCCTTTGCAAAGAAAATTGCTATCACTTCTCCAATATCACCGTTAAAAATATTTTTTTCTGGTTGATTTACTAACTGCAATACTTTGTCTCCAACTCGATATATATTGTCGCCAAATTTCATCTCCCTACGGCGTTCGTTCGTTATTCCATTCATAATTTCTTGTAGAACTTTATTCAGTTCGTCAATTCCTGCAGGTCCTCTGTACATCGGCGCTAAAACTTGTATATCCTTTGACGTATACCCTTTATTCATTGCATGAAGAACGACTTGCTTTACTACATCAATAACTTGTGTCGTATGACATGATAAAAAGGAACGATCTTTCTGCTGTTTTTTTATATCATTCGGGATCGTCCCATTTTTTATTGAATGAGCTAGTTGAATAATTGTAGAGCCACTTTCTTGGCGATAAATATCGGTTAAACGGACGGTTGGTATTTGTTTAGAAGCTAGTAAATCCTTTAATACTTGACCAGGTCCAACCGATGGTAACTGGTCTTCATCACCAACTAAAATTACTTGTATATGAGGAGGGAGTGCTTTGAAAAGATTATGTGCCAACCAAATATCAACCATTGACATTTCATCAATAATCATGATTTTGCCTTCAATCGGATTCTCTTCATTATAATCAAACGTCTCCGTCCCGTTCCACCCTAATAAACGGTGAATCGTTACAGCAGGTAAGCCGGTTGATTCAGCCATTCGTTTTGCTGCACGCCCTGTTGGAGCAGCTAATACAAATGGAAATACTTCTTCCTTTTTATAATCTTTTGGGTCTAAGGAACAACCATGTAATTCTGCATATAGTTCAACAATTCCTTTAATTACGGTTGTTTTCCCCGTACCTGGTCCTCCGGTTAAAATTAACATTGGACTCGACAAAGCTGTTTGAATCGCTTCTTTTTGCGAAGGTGCATATTGAATTCCGAGTCGTTCTTCAAGACCGCCAAGAGCTAGTAAAAACTCCGATTCTGGAAATTGATCCGCATATTCTTTCTGTTCTAAAATTCTTTTAATGTTCGTAACAATACCTTTTTCGGAATAATAAACAGACGGTAAAAAAACGCGTTCCTCTTCAACAACAACTTTCCCTTCCTCTTCTAACTTTAATAATTCATAATCGATATCTTCAGGGAAAATTTCTTCGGGTTGATTTGATTCAAGCAACGTTTTCACAGCCTGTATAAATGACTCCTTTTCTAAAAAACAATGACCTTCCTGAATACAATTTGTTTCTAATGTATATAAACATCCTGCTTTTACACGGTCTGGGTGATTTCCTTGTAACCCAAGCTTAAATCCTAGTTCATCAGCCCGCCCAAAACCAATTCCTTCGATATCTTCTACTAATCTATAAGGATTATGTTCAACAATTTCCATCGTTTGCTCTTTGTACGTCTGATAAATTCTCATCGATAACTGCGGGCCAAATCCATATTGATTTAGTCCAACCATGATATGTTCCAGCCCTTGATGTTCAAGGAGGGTTTCATGTAAAAGTTTTGCTTTATCACCTGGTAGTTTAGGAACGGTATCTAACAGTGAGGGTTGTTTAAGAATGCGTTCAATCGCATTTTCTCCAAGCGCTTCGACAATATTTTCCGCCGTTTTTTTACCAATTCCTTTAAATAACTCACTAGATAAATATTGAATGACCCCTTCTTTTGACTTCGGAAGGTCTTTACGAAAATGTTCTACTTGAAACTGTGGACCATATTTCGGGTGTTCTGTTAGTCGCCCATAAAAAATATATGTTTCTTCTTCATATAATCGGGGGAAGTAGCCTGTCACAACAGCGTCTTTTTTAATTCCTTCTTCACTAGATTCATCAACCCGAACTCGTAAAACAGTATATAGATTTTGTTCATTATGAAAAATCGTTACAATTGGGCGACCTTTAATAAATTGTTCTTCTTCCACCGGCATCTGAACCCCCTTTTTAACAAATTTAAAACGAAGTAATACATTAAATCAAGTGCTCTTTCGTATGATGTAAATCTTTCAACATACATTATATAGAAAAAGGATTAAAAAGGATAGAGGACCAGCAAATAATCGCTGATCCCCTCTTTTATCCAACATATGTTAAACGTTCTTTGTTTTTAAAAATTTGATCGATTGTTCCGCCACCAAGACATTCCTCACCGTCATAAAATACAACCGCTTGACCTGGTGTAACGGCTCGAATCGGTTCATCGAATTCAATCTTTGCTTGATTGCTATTTAACAACGTCACTGTTACACCGTGATCAGGCTGACGATAACGGAATTTTGCTGTACATTTAAATTGGGTAGGTTTATCAACATTTGAAACCCAACTAATATTTGTAGCAATTATTGAATCAGAATAAAGGGCTTCATGATCGTATCCTTGTCCAACTAATAAGACGTTTCTCTTCAAGTCTTTTCCAACGACAAACCACGGATCTCCAGAACCACCAATTCCTAACCCATGCCGTTGTCCAATCGTATAGTACATGAGTCCTTCATGGAAACCTTTCATTTCTCCTGTTAATGTTTCCATTCGGCCAGGCTGTGCTGGTAAATATTTACCTAAAAACTCTTTAAAATTACGTTCACCAATAAAACAAATTCCTGTACTATCTTTTTTTGTTGCAGTTGCAAGATTCGCTTCTGCAGCAATTTCACGTACACGCTTTTTATCCATATGACCGATTGGGAACATCACTTTTGAAATTTGCTCTTGGGAAAGCTGGTTTAAAAAGTATGTTTGATCTTTATTTGTATCCTTTCCCCGGAGCATTTTAAATTCACCGTCTATATATTTTACTTGAGCATAATGACCCGTTGCTAAATAATCTGCCCCAAGTTTCATCGCATGGTCTAAAAAAGCCTTAAACTTTATTTCTTTATTACACATTACATCTGGATTTGGTGTCCGACCAGCTTTATATTCATCAAGGAAGTAAGTAAATACTTTATCCCAATATTCTTTCTCAAAATTAACTGCATAATAAGGAATGCCGATTTGATTACATACACGAATCACGTCTTCATAGTCTTCTGTCGCTGTACATACGCCAAATTCATCTGTATCATCCCAGTTTTTCATAAATACGCCGATTACATCATATCCTTGCTGTTTTAATAAATATGCAGCAACCGAAGAATCTACCCCACCACTCATACCAACAACAACACGAATATCTTTTGGTTCTTTCATTTTGTTCACCGCCAATCTCTGTCTTCCTATTCTTTTGTTAACCGTTTGACAATGTTCGCTGTTTTCTCAGCAACTATTTTTATTTGATCAATCGTATTCCCAAAACCAAAACTAAAGCGAATGGAGTTAGTTAATTCATTCGCATCACGCCCATACATCGCTTTTAACACATGACTTGGTTCTAAGGATCCAGCTGTACAAGCTGATCCACTTGATGCAGCAATTCCCTCTAAATCAAGATTAACAAGCATTTGCTCAACATTTGTATTTGGAAAACTAATATTTACAATATGTGGCAGCCGCGCATCTTGTGCACCATTAACGGTACATTCAACATCATTATTTTTTAACGTATCGATAAATATCGTCCGTAATTGTTCATAATGTAAATACTTATTCTCCATTTCTCGTTGACTGAGTTCAACTGCTTTTTTAAATCCTACAATGGCAGGGACATTTTCAGTACCAGCTCGGCGTTTCCTTTCTTGTTCTCCACCATATAGTGAAGGAGTTAACTTCAATCCATGTTTAGCAAATAAAAAGCCAACACCTTTTGGACCATTTAATTTGTGGGCAGATACAGATAATAAATCAATTCCTAATGTTTGTACATTAATTGGCAATATACCATAAGCTTGAACAGCATCTGTATGAAAATAAGCTGAATGATTCGCTAATAGTTTTCCAATTTTTGCGATTGGCTGAACTGAACCAACTTCATTATTTGCAAACATAATCGAAACGAGTATCGTATCTTCACGTAAAGCTTGTTTCACATCTTCTATACGTACTAAGCCATTATTATCAACAGGCAAATAGGTCACTTCAAAGCCATTCTTCTCCAATATTTCACACGTATGCAATACGGCATGGTGTTCAATTTTCGTCGTGATGATATGTTTTCCATTGTTTTTATTTGCGAGCGCGGTGCCAATGATCGCCATATTATCTGCTTCTGTTCCACCACTTGTAAAAATAATTTCTTGAAAATCAGCATTTATTGACTTTGCTATTGTAGCTCTTGCATCATCGATTATTCTGCGTGCTTCACGACCAAATGAATGGATGCTTGAAGGATTCCCGAACGTATTTTGCATCACATTTGTCATTACTTCAATTACTTCTGGATGAATAGGTGAAGTAGCCGCATGATCCACATAAATCCTTTCCATTTTTTCCACCTACTTTATTGTTCCTTTTATCATTTATTTTTAAATATAAAACATATATCCTTGATCATTTGTATCTGCTTCGGAATGGCTTGCTAAATCCTCCAAAGTTGTATAGTCTAACACATTTTTTATTGCATCACTAATCCGCATCCATAATTCTCTTTTCGCAGGTTCTTCATCCTCAATTCCCTCAACTAGCTGAATTGGCCCTTCTAGAACCCGAATCACATCACCTGCAGTAATTTTTGCTGGGTCATCTGCTAAAGTATATCCTCCATACGCTCCACGAATACTTTTCACTAGGCTCGCATTCCTTAAGGGGGAAATAATTTGTTCCAAGTAATGTTCAGACAAGTTATTCGCTTTAGCAATTGATTTTAATGCAATTGGCCCTTCCCCATACTTTTTCGCTAATTCAATCATAATTGTTAATCCATAGCGTCCTTTAGTCGATATTTTCATCTAATACACTCCTATTACATAACCATTTCATTATTTTTTTCCTGCCTTGTACGAATCAGTTCCCTTAGCAGCTCGGTCTTTTTATAAAAATAAGGAATTGTTAATCCTGAAATATGACCAATGAATAAACTAATAATAATCGTCCCTACATGAACCGGCCCACCTAAAAGCCAACCAACGATTAATACGGACACTTCCATAATTAATCGAACATTCGCAACCTTCCATCCTTTTTTTACATGAAGTGCCATCATTAAGCTATCTCGTGGTCCCGTTCCAAATTGAGCGGAAATATATATTCCCATTCCAACAGCTAATAAAAAAATCCCACTAATGAGTATAAGTAGCTTATATACGATGACTGATGGTTCAATAGGAATAATCATAAACACGTCAATAAATAAACCTACAAAAATCATATTTAAATAAGCCCCAAATTGTGGCCATTTTTTCATTATTATGCTAGATATTGCTAATATAAAAATACCAACAATAATATTCCAAGTTCCAATCGTAAGTCCAAACTGTTTATATAAGCCGATATGCAAAACGTCCCACGGAGCAACTCCAATATCAGCTTTAATCGTAAGTACAATTCCAAAAGACATAACGATGATGCCGAAAAAATAAATAATGAATTGTACAGTACGTTCAAGTTTTGACATTTTTCTGTCCCCTTTATTATGCATAGCAATAACCATTTTGCTATTATAACATACTTTTCTATTGTTAACTACAGTGTTTGCTTTCACTTTATTCTTAAGAAGGATAATCCAGCTAGTTCGATAAAAAACTTAAGGTGTACAAGCCTTGGTAAAGCGATAGACTAGAGTTCGCTTGATAAGAAAGAGAGCTTTTCGGCTTTGATGTAGCTGCTTACGCCTTCCTTTTTCGCTTAAGCGCACAAGGAAAGTAGATATTTGAAAATGTAGCTTAAGGTATTTGATTCTTTCCACAAGAAATTGTTTATGATAGATTTAGGATGAGACTTATATAAACAATTTTAAGGGGCAATAAAATAAAATGAGTACACAACCATTAGCATACCGAATGCGACCTAGAGTAATTGAAGAAGTCACAGGACAAGAACATCTTGTTGGAGAAGGAAAAATTATTCATCGGATGGTGAAGGCAAAACAATTATCATCAATGATATTGTATGGTCCTCCAGGCGTTGGAAAAACTTCAATCGCTAGTGCTATCGCGGGAAGTACGGACTTTGCATTTCGCATGCTAAACGCTGTAACAAATAACAAAAAAGATATGGAAATTGTTGTAGAAGAGGCAAAAATGAGTGGAAAAGTCATTTTACTCCTTGATGAAGTCCATCGTTTAGATAAAGCAAAGCAAGATTTTCTACTTCCTTATTTAGAAAACGGGATGATTGTTTTAATTGGTGCTACGACCGGAAATCCGTATCATGTCATTAATCCTGCCATTCGGAGTCGCTGTCAAATTTTCGAGTTAAAACCTTTGCAGCCGGAAGATATTAGACAAGTTTTAAATCGAGCGCTTCATGATAAAGAAAGAGGTTTAGGTAAATATACAGTGAAAATTTCTGACGATGCGCTAAATTTTTTAGCGAATGCTACGAATGGAGATGTTCGCAGCGCCTTAAATGGATTAGAGTTAGCGGTATTGTCAACCGAAGCAAATGAAGATGGGAAAATCTATATTACATTAGAAATTGCTCAAGAGTGTGTTCAAAAGAAAGGTTTCAACCATGATCGTAATGGTGATGCCCATTATGATGTGTTGTCCGGTTTTCAGAAATCAATTCGTGGTAGTGACGTTAATGCGGCGCTCCATTATTTAGGCCGATTAATTGTCGCTGGAGATCTTCCAAGTATCGTACGAAGACTACTCGTTATTGCCTATGAAGATATCGGTCTTGCTAACCCACAGGCAGCTGCCAGAACAATCGCTGCAGTTACAACAGCTGAAAAAATTGGCTTTCCTGAGGCACGAATTCCGTTAGCCAACGCGGTTATCGACCTTTGCTTGTCACCTAAATCAAATTCTGCAATTATGGCAATTGATGCTGCGATTCATGATATTGAGAAAGGACTTGGGGGAGAAGTACCAGATCATCTAAAAGATGCGCATTATCAAGGTGCAAAGAAACTTGGCCGCGGAATCGATTATAAGTATCCGCATGACTCTGAATCTGGTTGGGTAAAACAGCAGTACTTACCCAATACGTTAAAAGGAAAAAAATATTATGAACCTAAAAAAACAGGTAAATATGAAATTGCTCTTTCTCAAGTTTATGAGAAGATAAATGAATTAATGAAATAATCTTAAAGTGAAACAGCAAATTGAATGGACAACCTCGCCTCAATATTGTTCCAGGTAACCTTCACGATATTACTTATTTTAAAGTTTGCTCGCGTATCCATACATTAAAAAACTAGTGAGGCCTAACTTCTCACTAGTTTTTTTAACGATAATCTTCATGCTCAAAGAATGAATTAAACGAGCGCCTCATCGATGACACGATAAATGTGTACGTCCGATAATAATTCTCTTATTACATAAGAAGCCATAATCAATCCAGCCACAGATGGGACAAACGCATTGGAAGATGGGGGCATTTTTGCTTTCCGTATTTCAGAATTTTCGTTTCCAACGTATTGACGTACGTCTTCACGAATAACAATCGGACTTTCATCAGAAAATACAACCGGAATCCCTTTTTTAATTCCTGCCTTTTTCAAATGTTGGCGAATTACACGAGCAATTGGATCAGTATGAGTTTTGGAAATATCAGCAATTTGAAAACGAGTTGGATCCATTTTATTTGCTGCACCCATACTCGAGATGATAGGAATATTCCGTTTTAAACATTCTTTCATAATATGAATTTTGTATATAATTGTATCTGATGCATCTACAACAAAATCAATCCCATAATTGAATATTTCTTCATATGTTTCTTCTGTATAAAACATTTTTAGTGCAATGACTTCACATTCTGGATTAATATCGGCAATTCGTTCCTTCATTAAATCAACTTTTGGCTGACCAACTGTAGAAAGAAGAGCAATAACTTGTCGGTTTACATTGGTAATATCAACATCATCTTTATCGATTAGTACTAACCTTCCTACCCCACTTCTTGCTAGAGCCTCTGCAGCAAAGGATCCAACTCCTCCAATACCGAGGACAAGAACAGTTGTATCTTTTAGTTTCTTTAATCCTTCTTTACCAATAGCCAATTCATTTCGTGAAAATTGATGTAACATATCTCCACATCCTTTAGTTAGAGTAAACTCAAATGCTAGAAACCTATTTTTATAGAAATTAGACAAAAGAAATACCCTTTGAGTTTCAAAAGGTATATAAGTCAGAACCAAGTATACGGGCAAAGAAAAAGAGACGTCCCAATCGTGCCGTTGTTTGAATCGCCGTTTTGAACCCGCTCTCGGCAGGTGGGTGTTCTGTTCTAAGTTTTACAAGTCCACATTACGAGGCATTTGTTCCACTTAGAAACAACAAACTCCCTAAGGCAAAAGTGTTCGGTCAAAACATTTAGCAAACTCTCGGTCACATCAGGACTCTCTTTATTTGTCTGTATAATACCATAAATAAAGCGTGTTTTTCAAGTAATCGGAGTAGGTAATTACACCCTCTCTGACATATTATTTACAGTAAGCTTAAGCTCATCCAATTGGGCCTCACTAACTTCTCCAGGGGCATTTGTTAACAAATCACTTGCACTTGCCGTTTTTGGAAATGCAATTGTATCACGAAGATTTGTTCTGTCAGCAAGCAACATGACAAAACGGTCTAAGCCTAACGCAATTCCGCCATGTGGTGGTGTACCATATTCAAAAGCATCCATAAGGAAACCGAATTGACTACGTGCTTGTTCATCTGTGAAACCAAGTGCTCGGAACATTTTCTCTTGAATATCTCTTTCAAAAATACGTAATGAACCACCGCCTAGTTCATAACCATTTAAAACAATATCGTATGCTTGGGCACGAACTTTTCCAGGGTCTGTTTCTAACAGTTCAATATCTTCCCTAAATGGCATTGTGAACGGATGATGTGCAGCATAATAGCGGCCATCTTCTTCATCATATTCTAATAGTGGCCAATCCGTAACCCATAGGAAGTTGAATTTAGATTCATCAATCAGTTGTAAATCTTTACCAAACTTAAGACGTAGTGCACCAAGACTATCTGCAACAACTGATTTTTTGTCTGCTACAAACACTAACAAATCCCCAGCTTCTGCAGCAAAAATTGATTTTAATTGTGTTTGATCGGCTTCATTGAAAAACTTAGCAATCGGACCGTTAAATCCATCCTCAGTCACCTTCACCCATGCGAGACCTTTTGCACCATAACGCTTCACAAAGTCTGTTAACGCATCAATGTCTTTACGAGAATATTTTTCAGCTGAACCTTTTACATTAATACCCTTTACTTGTCCACCATTTGCGACTGTATCTGAAAAAACTTTAAAATTACTTTCTTTTACAGTTTCCGAAGCATCGATTAGTTCAAGTCCAAATCGAGTATCTGGTTTATCTGAGCCAAATCGATCCATCGCTTCATAATAAGTTAGTCGTGGAAATGGTATAGTTATATCCATTCCTTTCACGTCTTTCATTACCTTTTTCATCATCCGTTCAACAAGACGAATGATATCCTCTTGACTTAGAAAACTCATTTCCATATCGATTTGAGTAAACTCTGGCTGTCTATCCGCACGTAAATCTTCGTCACGGAAACAACGTGCCACTTGGAAATACCGATCAAATCCACTTACCATTAGTAATTGTTTAAAAATTTGTGGACTTTGAGGTAAAGCATAAAAATGACCTGGATATACTCGGCTCGGTACAAGATAATCCCGTGCTCCCTCTGGTGTACTCTTCGTTAAAATTGGTGTTTCTACTTCAAGAAATGCTTCTTCATCTAAAAAGTCACGAATGGATTTAACCGTTTTATGACGAAGCTTTAATGTTTCGAACATCATTGGTCGGCGCAAATCTAAATAGCGATATTTCAAACGTAACTCTTCTGAAACTTCAGCATCATTTTCAATCATAAATGGAGGGGTTTTTGATTCGTTTATAACCGTTACTTCCTCACATTTAATTTCAATTTTCCCAGTTTTTAATTTTGCGTTTTCTGTTCCTTTTTCTCGAGCAACTACTTCCCCTTTTATATCAACAACATATTCACTACGAATACTTTCAGCAATGGCAAGGGCTTCTTTCGATACATCAGGATTAAAAACAACTTGAACGATACCCGTCCGGTCCCTTAAATCAATAAAGATTAAGCCACCTAAGTCTCTTCTCTTTTGTACCCATCCTTTTAATACAACAGTTTCCCCGATATTCTTTTCGGAAATTTCACCACAATAATAGGTTCTTCCAAACATCGACATTTTTCCATCCTCCATTAAATTACAAGTTGCTTAATTTCTTCAATAAAAGACTGTAAATGAATTTCTTTTTGCTCACTTGTTTGCATGTTTTTCATTTGAATGATCCCTTGGTCTAATTCATCTTCACCTAAGATGAGTACATATTTAGCAGAAAGTCGATCAGCTGATTTTAACTGAGCTTTCATTTTTCGATTCGTATAATCTCGATCCGCTGAAAAACCATTATGACGTAAATCATTTAATAATTTAACCGAATAATCTTTCGCACGGTCTCCAAGTGCAATAAGGTAAAAGTCAATTTCATGAGGAAGATTTAATTGAACGTTTTCTGCTTCCAGTGCAGCAATTAATCGTTCGATACTTAATGCAAAACCAATTCCCGGTGTTTCTGGTCCACCAAATTCTTCAACTAAACCGTTGTAACGACCACCACCACATAAAGTTGTAATCGCTCCAAATCCTGCTGCTGAACTCATAATTTCAAATGTCGTTGCATTATAATAATCTAAACCACGTACTAACTTTGGATCAATGGTATATTCAATCCCTAAATCTGTTAAATATTGACAAACCTTCTCAAAATAAACTTTTGACTCATCATTTAAATAATCAAGAATTGACGGTGCTGTTTTCATTAGTTCATGATCACGATCTACTTTACAATCAAGAATTCTTAATGGATTTTTTTCAAGTCGGTTTTGACAATCTTTACAAAACTCATCGATACGTGGTTGAAAATGTTGAATTAATGCTTCGCGATGATTCGCGCGACTTTCCTTATCACCTAAACTATTAATAACTAGGTTTAAGTTTTTAAGACCAACTTGTTTATATATGTCCATGGCAAGACCAATCACTTCCGCATCAATGGCTGGATCTTGGCTTCCTAATGCTTCTACGCCAAATTGCACAAATTGACGATATCTTCCTGATTGAGGTCGTTCATAGCGAAACATAGGTCCGACATAATAAAGTTTTACAGGTTGGTTTGGATCGCCATACATTTTATTTTCTACAAAAGATCTTACAACAGCAGCTGTTCCCTCTGGTCTTAGCGTTAAATCTCGACCACCTCGATCTTGAAATGAATACATTTCCTTTTGGACAATATCTGTTGTATCTCCTACACCTCTTGCAAAAATGTCGGTATGTTCAAAGATGGGTGTACGGATTTCTTTGTAATGGTATTGCTTTGTAACTTCTCTCATTTTTTCTTCTATCCATTGCCAAACTTTTGCTTGTTCGGGGAGGATATCTTGAGTTCCTCTAGGTATTTGAACTTTCAATGTTTTACCTCCTTTAAATATGTATAAATAAATATTGTATGTAGTGCTTATTCTAGGATTGTAAATATAAAAGCAAAACAAAAAGCCCTCGTTCCTTGTAAAAAACCAAGGGACGAGAGCTGATCTCGCGGTGCCACCCTAATTGAAGAGAGAGTATTTCCAATCTTCCACTTTCGTCAGTTAACGCCTGAATACGTAAAACTCTTACTGAATCAAATGAATGATTGTTCAGAGATAACTTCAGGAGTGTCTTTCATTTCATCATCATGGAGGAATGGTTTCAGCCATGCCATCCCCTCTCTTTTCCATTTGGGGTGAAATTACTTTTCTCCGTCATCAGCTTAAAATATATTCTTATTGTTTATTAATGTTAAGGGAAGCAACTTCAATTGTCAAGTAGCTTATGAGCGAAAAAGTTGTTTTTTCAGTTTTCTTACTTCACCTAACGAAAGTCCATATTCTGAAGCTAATTCGAATGACGATGAATCTTCCTGTTTAACGATAAAATCATGGAAGTCGACACCAAATACTTGTTTACTTGATAAATTTGCATGTTCATTTTTGTCACTAGAATGCATGTTTGTTCCTCCTAGCCATAAGTCATTTGTCTTTATGTAGTATGCCCTTAAATTCATCGAGTTTTACATTGACTAGGAAGAAATCTGACCGAGCTTTCATCTCCCAAATGAATGGGGAGGATTCTTTCTCGAAGTTCCTAAAGAAAACTCTAAACGCACAAGCCTTAACGAAGAAAGACTAGAGATCGCTTAATAAGAAAGAGAATTTTTCGGCCGTAGCTATCTAGAGTCTTCCTTGTGCGCTTTTGCGTATAGGAACGTAGAAATTGGAGAATTAATGCTTTCCTATTAGCTAAAAAAGTTAAAACTATTTTCAGTTGGTCTTATTCATTCCATAAAAAAAGACAAACCGAATCTTCCACAGTTTGTCCACCTATTCTTATTTACTTTCAATGACTAATGTAACCGGTCCATCATTCGTGAAAGTAACATCCATCATTGCCCCAAATTCTCCTGTCTCAACAAGGATTTCTTTTTCTCGCAATTTCGCATTGAAATATTCATAAAGCTTATTTGCTTGTTCCGGTCTAGCTGCATCCATAAAATTTGGGCGTCTACCTTTACGAGTATCACCATATAAGGTGAATTGGGAAATAGATAGGATTTCTCCACCGATATCCTGTAGGGATAAATTCATTTTCCCATTTTCATCCTCAAATACACGTAAACCTGAAATTTTTTCTGCTAAATACTCAGCATCCCGTTCAGTATCTTCATGCGTTACACCTACAAGTAAAACAAAACCTTTTTCAATCTTACCAATTATATTTCCAGCAACAGATACAGAGGCCTTTTTTGCTCTTTGTAAGACAACTTTCATTAGAAACCTCCTCTAGTTCATTACCCGTCGGACGGAATAAATGTCGTGAATTTGTTTTATACGATCAACGACTTTCTTCAAGTGGGCAATATTTTGAATCGATATAGATAAATGAATAGAGGCCATTTTGTTTCGATCGGTTTTCCCTGAAACTTGGGAAATATTTGTTTTTGTTTCATTAACTGCCTGTAAAACTTCATTTAATAATCCTCTACGATCATAGCCGTTTATTTCTAAATCAACATTATATTCTTTCTTCGTTGACGCGTAACCTTCCCATTCAACTGGAATTAGTCGATCCCTTGCATCATCACCTTTGACATTTGGACAATCCGTACGGTGAACAGAAACACCTCGGCCTTTTGTAATGTATCCAACAATCTCATCTCCCGGAATTGGGCTGCAACATTTAGACAATCGGATGAGTAGGTTATCAATTCCTTTTACTCGAACACCTGGGTCATGACGGCGTGGATGTGCTACTGGTTTTGCCTCGGAAATTTCTTTTAATAATAATGCTTCTTCATTTTCTTTCTTCTTCCGTAGTTTCTCTGTTAAACGATTCGCTATTTGAGCAGCTGTTATTCCATTGTAGCCAACTGCAGCGTACATATCTTCTTCATTGGCAAAATTAAACTTGTCTGCTACCCGTTTTAAGTTATCTTGGGTCATAACTTCTTTTAACTCAAAATCAAGATTACGAATTTCTCGTTCCACAAGTTCTTTCCCTTTACTAACATTTTCTTCTTTTAATTGCCGTTTGAAGAACTGTTTAATTTTGTTTTTCGCTTGGGAAGTTTGGGCTAATTTAATCCAGTCCCGACTTGGACCATAAGAGTGCTTTGATGTAAGAATTTCGACGATGTCCCCTGTTTTCAATTTATAATCCAATGGAACCATCTTGTTATTTACTTTTGCGCCAATTGTTTTATTACCGATTTCCGAATGAATTCGATATGCAAAATCTATTGGTACAGATCCAGACGGTAGCTCAAACACCTCTCCTTTTGGAGTAAACACATAAACCATATCGGAAAATAAATCGACTTTTAATGATTGCATGAACTCTTCAGCATTCGTCGATTCATTTTGGAACTCCAAAATTTCTCTGAACCAAGTTAATTTTTTTTCGAATTGGTCACGATTGTTTGCTTTTTTTCCTTCTTTATATGCCCAGTGTGCGGCAATCCCGTACTCAGCAATTTGATGCATTTCAAAAGTCCTGATTTGTACTTCTAGCGGATCACCTTTTGGTCCGATGACAGTCGTATGTAAGGACTGATACATATTTTGCTTTGGCATCGCAATATAATCTTTAAATCTACCCGGCATTGGTTTCCAACAAGTATGGATAATCCCTAGTACAGCATAACAGTCTTTAATACTATTTACGATAATACGGACGGCTAACAAATCATAAATTTCGTTAAATTGTTTGTTTTGTAATACCATTTTTCGATAAATACTATAAATATGTTTCGGCCGACCAGTAATTTCCGCTTTAATGGCTACTTCATCAACCCGATTTTGAACTTCATCAATAACTTGATGAATATATTCTTCTCTTTCAGCCCGTTTTCTCTTCATTAAATTGACAATTCGATAATATTGTTGAGGATTTAAATAGCGGAGGGCTGTATCCTCTAGTTCCCATTTAATTTTCGAAATCCCTAAACGATGGGCAAGGGGGGCGAAAATCTCTAACGTCTCATTCGCAATTCGTCGCTGTTTTTCTTCCGGTAAATGTTTTAACGTCCGCATATTATGCAAGCGGTCAGCAAATTTAATTAATATGACCCGCATATCTTTAGCCATTGCGACAAGCATTTTTCGATGATTTTCAGCCTGTTGCTCTTGATGAGATTTATATTTAATTTTGCCAAGCTTCGTAACACCGTCTACTAACATTGCGATTTCAGTACTAAACTCTTGTTCAATTTGCTCAAAAGTAATTTCTGTATCTTCTACGACATCATGTAAAAAGCCCGCAGCTAATGTAGCTGGATCCATTTTTAAATCCGCAAGAATCCCTACTACTTGAATCGGATGAACAATATACGGTTCTCCAGACTTACGGATTTGATCATGATGTGCAAACTCAGCAAATTCATATGCACGTCGAACTAAAGCAGTATGTTCTTCGTTTAAATATCCGCTAACTTTTTCCATACATTCTTCAATTGTTATTGTTTGATCGGAACTCATGTTAATCACCTTTATAAAATGCATCTTTACTTGCTTGTTAACGTACAATTAATTGTATCTATTATTTATAAAAAAATACGAAAAGTAAAGTATTTTATCTGTTTACTCAAAATAAATACAGTAGATTATTACTTTTTATTTCCAAATTCATCTAAATGAATAGCTTGGCATATAAGCCAAGCCTTCCATTCAGCAGTTTAGTTTAATATTTAATTAATGTTTTTAAGTCAATACCTTGCAATTTGTCACGACCATTTAGATAAGATAGTTCAATAAGGAATGCTGCTCCTACGACAACACCGCCTAATTCTTCTACTAATTTTTTTGTTGCTTCTATTGTACCACCTGTAGCTAGTAAATCGTCAATAATTAATACCCGTTGTCCTGGTTTTATTGCATCTTTATGAATGGTTAATACGTCTTTTCCATATTCTAAACCGTACTGTACTTTTATTGTTTCACGAGGTAGTTTTCCCTCTTTACGTACAGGAGCAAAGCCTACTCCTAATGCATAGGCGACAGGACAGCCAATAATAAACCCACGAGCTTCTGGACCTACAACAATATCTACTTCTTTTTCTTTTGCATATTCAACAATTTGTTCTGTTGCATATTTAAAAGCTCCACCGTCAGCCATTAAAGGTGTTATATCTTTAAAGCTAATTCCTTTACTTGGCCAATCTTGAACAATTGCTACAAATTTCGTTAAATCCATAATTCTGCCTCCTCAAGTTTCGCAGTGCCAATAAACAAATCTAAATTCTCTTTTAATTGCTTGTATGAAGATAAAAGTAAGTTCTTTTCCAATTGGATAATCTCTTGTCTTGATTGGTACGTTTTTGAGTTAGATAAGTCTCTTTTTTCCGGAGTTTTGACGACTGTTATAATACCATTACTCATTGTAACAAAATCCAATTCAAAAAACACAGTCGTCATAAACTTTAATGTACGAACTGACCAACCTTTTCGTCTAGCCAAATCGACTCCATACTGACGAAGATCAAAGACACCTTTTTTATAGAGAAACGCATAGTACCATTTAAAGTCATCTCTTGTTGGCATCGTATTTAACATTTCAATTTCTTCCTGATGAAAATGGGCATAAATTCTAGCCACTTTCTTACCACTAAGCAAGTACTGTAGTTGCTGTTTTGATTGTGGGAAGTCCACTAAGACAACATTCATACCATCTAGTACACAATCACGTGCAGCCGCTTCTGAATGAATAATTGCAAGCTCATGACTATTGTTTGTTAAATTCATCTGTTTTATTGTGTTTTCTCGGAAAATAATAAATTTCCGATTATTTGTTGGTATTTGATTCATCCATTCATTTAATTTTCGATTGCTCCGAAAGTCAAATAATTGCCACTCATTCACGGCGACATCTTTTAAAATAAGCTGGGGTTTACGAACGTTATTCCACTCATTAATATCTAATTCACCAACAACTGAAACATTTGAGATTGGTGATACTTCTTCGGCAATATAACCCATATGAAAACCTATTCCGTCAAGTTGAGAGTGATCAGTTTCAATCGTTAATTTCACATGTTTTTGATCTGCACCAACTTTTCTTAGTTGCGGCAATTGAACATCATTAATCAATATATTCGGTTTTGGATTGGTCACACCGAACGGAGCAAGTTTATACATTTCCTCGATAGCTAATAAGTTTATATCTTCCAAAGAAAATACACCGTCAATATTCGTAATAGGTATAAAATCTTCGGCTGTTAATTGTTCATGGGCCAAATCATTTAATCGCTTTCGTAAAATAGACACATCTTCTATTTTTAAAGTCATTCCTGCCGCCATTGGATGACCACCAAAATGCAGTAATATATCTGTTGATTGGGATAAGTTTGTATACATATTAAATTTTGGAATACTTCTAGCAGAACCTTTTGCAAGTCCTGTCACGGAATCATAAGAAAAGACAATAGCAGGTCGATAATATTTTTCTACTAAACGAGAAGCAACGATTCCGATTACACCAGGATGCCAATTCTCTTTACCGATTAGAATAACCTTGCTGTCTTGATGTTCCACTGATTGATTAATTTCGGTCAGTGCTTCATTCGTCATTTGTTCAACAATTGTTTGTCTTTCCTTATTTAAATCATCTATTTCAGAAGCTAGAAATTCTGCTTCTTTTTTATCATTGGATAAAAATAAATCAACGACAATACCGGCATGTTCCAATCTACCTGGTGCATTTATTCTAGGAGCAAGTCCAAAGCTAATCGTTTCTTCATTTAATGCTTGTTGGTTAATTCCCGATTTTTGCATTAACGCTTTTAAGCCGAGATGGTTCGAAGTTTGCAATAACGGTAAACCTTTTTTTACAAATAATCGATTTTCATCACGAAGAGGAACTAAATCAGCAATTGTTCCGATTGCAACAAAAGGGAGAAGTTCTTCGGGTGCTTCACCTAATAGTGCTGTTGCTACTTTATAGGCCACTCCAACACCAGCTAATTCTTGAAAAGGATAAGTGGAGTCTTGCCTTTTCGGATGGATAATTGCTAAACAATCTGGCAATTCAAGGCCAGGTTCATGGTGATCTGTTACGATTAAATCAATGCCAATTTCCTTTGCTACTTTCGCTTCATGTATGCCGGATATACCATTATCCACGGTTATTAATAGTTCGTATCCAGCATCTTTTAGATTCCTAAATGCCTGTTCATTCGGGCCATATCCTTCTGTGAAGCGGTTTGGTATATAATAGTCGGCATTCGCACCAAGTGTGTGTAATGTTTTTAATAAGACATACGTACTCGTTACGCCATCCGCATCGTAATCGCCATAAACAACAATTTTCTCCCCATTCCGTATCGCTTGATGAACTCGTTCAACACATATATCCATATCGTTAAGTAGGAAAGGATGATGAAAATCACTATTTGAATCTAAAAAGAGATTCGCTTCTTGAGCAGTATCTATTCCTCGATTAACTAACAAATTCGCTACTAGAGGTGTTAACTGTAATTTATTCACTAGTTCTTCCGCTTTTTGGCGATTTCCTTCATTAATCACCCAGCGTGTTTTGGCTTGTAACATTATTCTATCACCTCTCAACTCATCCATTATACTAGAGAGATGAAAGTGAATCAATTAGGTGTACAACATTTTCATTTGTTTTCATGAATCAGAAATGTTAAGTTACATTTGTTACTTTCTGGTGGCAAGATGAAACGAATAAAAAACTCGCCCTAAGACGAAAAGAGCGAGTTTTTTTATTGAATTACACTTGTGGTTGATCTGAATACTTTTTCTTTTCTTTATACGTAATTAATACACCTTTTTGTTTAAGCTCTCTACCTTTCCAAGCAAGCCATAATTGTGAAGCGATGAATAGAGAAGAATATACCCCGATGATTAATCCGACAAACATCGCAAGTGAGAAATTCCAAATAGCTTCACTGCCCATCAAAAGTAAAGCAACGACAGGGAGGATAGTCGTAACTACCGTATTAATGGAACGGGTAAACACTTGTCGTAAACTGCCGTTGACAATTTGAACCAGTTCCTCATATTTCCGGATTTTCTTTTTCTTCTTGAGATGGTCACGAATTCGGTCAAATGTAACGATCGTATCATTAATCGAATAACCTACAATCGTTAAAATTGCCGCGACAAAGTTCAAATCGACTTCAAGACGGGTAATGCTGAAAATAGCAACCATGAAGAACACATCATGGAGAAGCGCAACGATTGCAGAAACACCCATCCTCCATTCGAACCTGAGACCAACATAAATAATCATACCAATAGAAGCAATAATAATAGCTTTAATCGCATTTCTTACTAACTCTTTCCCAACAGTCGGTGTTACAACACTAACACTTGGATCAGATCCATATTTTTCATGGAAATATTGTTTCATATTATTAATTTCTTTTTGTGTTAATGTGCCTTTATATCGAACAACAGCCCGATCATGATTGTCACCAGATAACACGATATCATCCGTTTTTATATCGAATTTACTAAGTTCAGTTTTGACTTCCTGAGTCGTTAAAGCCTTATTAGACATAATTTCAATCCGAGCACCACTTGTAAAATCGATAGACAAATTCAAACGGAAAATAGATAGCATGATTAAGCCAATGACAATAAGAACACCAGAGGCAATGAAAAATTTATTTTTATGTTTGACAAAATCAACACGATCAAATTTTGTTGTTAACTCGGTTGTATCGACGCCTTCTTTAATATCGTGTATATTCGTTGGTTTTACTCCAAACCAACGAACCTTATCATTTAACCAGTTACTCTTTATTAATAACCCTAAAATTAAGTGGGATAAATAAACAGCTGTAATAAAACTTACTAAAATACTAACGATTAACATTGTTGCAAAGCCCTTGACAGAACTTTCTCCATAAATAAACAATACAACAGCAGCAAGAATGGTTGTCAACTGTGAGTCAATAATTGTAATTAAGGATGATTTCGTTGATTCTTTATAGGCAGCTTGTAGAGAACGTCCAACTCTTATCTCCTCTTTTAGTCTTTCATAGGAAATAACATTGGCATCAACCGCCATCCCAATTCCAAGTAATAAGGCTGCTATCCCAGGTAAAGTTAGTACAGCATTCAGACCGTCATAAACAGCAAGAATTAGCCATATATATATAGTCATTGTAATACTAGCAATTAAACCCGGTAATCGATAAAAAGCAATTAAGAATAAATAGATAGCTGCAATACCAATCATTCCGGCAGTAACTGTTTTTTGTAATGCATTGGCACCAAATTGAGCACCAACTGAGGTAGAATAGATTTCCTTCAATTTAACTGGCAATGCACCTGCATTTAAGAGTTCAGCTAATGTTTTTGCCTCTTCTACAGTAAATTGACCTGTAATTTCTACATCACTACTATTAATCACTTTAGAAACTCTTGGTGCGGAAATAAATTTTGGATCTGCTTTCGTCGCTTCAGAGGCATACGAATCTGTCTTCTTATCAAAGTCTAACCATATAACCATAACAGATGGGCTTTTTTGCATCGCTTTCTCAGTTGCATGAGCAAAACGAGCTGCATCCTTTAATTTTAACGTTACATTTGGATTTCCACTTTGATCATAAGATTGTTTTGCACCGCCCTGGACAAGATCAGTGCCATCTAGTAATTTATTATCTTCTGCATCACGAAATGATAATTCAGCCGTTGTAGATAACATATCCCTTGCTTGTTTTTGATCTTTAATTCCAGCAAGCTGAACTCGAATCCGATTTCCTTCTTCTACATCAATTCTCGGTTCACTAACTCCTAATGCATTAATACGTTTATTCAATGCTTGAGCCGTACTTGTTAACGTTGATTCGGTAATTTTATCACCATCGTTAACAGGGCTTACTTGGTATAAAACTTCAAATCCACCTTGAAGGTCAAGACCTAGTTTGATTCTATCAAGAATAGGATTAGTAGTGGTACCAAGTAGACTAGCAAACAGTATGACGATGAGAAAAACTGCTATAATTCTACTGCGTTTAACCATCTGTTTCATAATCCTCCTTACGAGAACACCCATACTAGCTATTCAAAACGTTTTCATATGAGGTTTTCAGACTAAATTAGAACATGTACATTATGTTACAATTAAAGGTGACTGTCAATTTTTCTTATTTTTTTAACAATTCATCCAGTTCCTTCATGCCATCTTCAGAAAACCAATCTGGTCCTTTTAAATGCTCGACGGTTTGAAAAGCGATGAAATCACTCACTTTCACTTGAAGAATATCGCTAACAATTTCATAAATATGTGTATTTTCTTTCGGTTTTCGCCATTTCTTTGTAATTAAATAGTTCCACAGTTGATCTTCAGTCACATAATCATAGTCATATACTTTGAATTCATCCAACTTCGATCTTAAGACAACGGCCACATCTTCCCTATATTTTTCATAAAGATGAGTAATCAACTCAAATCCTCCCTTTTCCTTCATTGCTTTATCCTTCACAATCGGAAACAATCCTAACGGTACTGTTATTTCTCATTTCTCGTAAAAACTAGGCAAGGTTGTCCAAAAGTTTGCATATATATCATTGTAATAAAAAATATCTCATTTGAGAAGGCAGGGAACGGAAATGTCGAAATTTTTAAAAGGAACAATGATCCTTCTTGTTGCCGGTCTTATTACGAGAATTCTTGGATTCATCAATCGTATTTTAATCGCACGGTTTATCGGCGAAGAAGGTGTAGGATTATATATGATGGCATACCCAACCTTCATCTTAGTTGTTACACTAACTCAAATGGGTTTACCAGTTGCAATTTCAAAACGGGTGGCAGAAGCTGATGCAGTAGGCGATACAGCAAAGGTAAAGAAAATTTTTGTTGTTTCATTAATCATGACATTAACATTATCGATTATTTTTACGCCTGCATTATTTTTCGGGGCACCATATTTTGCAGAAACAATTTTCACCGATTCTAGAACAATTTACCCACTTCTCGCCATCACACCTGTAATTCCAATTATTGCTGTCAGTTCAGTAATTAGAGGATACTTTCAAGGTAAACAAAATATGAAGCCAGCTGCCTTATCCCAGTTAATTGAGCAGCTTATCCGAATTGTCTTTATTGGAATTTTAACGAGAATCTTTTTACCGTATGGCATTGAATTTGCTGCCGCTGCTGTGATGATTGCAACAATCATTGGTGAACTTGCTTCCTTGCTTTATTTATTAACGATGTTTAAGTTTAGAAAAGCTTTCCCATTACGTAAAAATTTTTTTAAAAGTTTAACGAATACGCGTAATATTTTCAATGAGTTGATGAGTATCGCATTACCTACAACGGGCAGTCGAATGATTGGTTCTATTTCATGGTTTTTTGAACCGATTGTTGTCACTCAGGCGTTGGCATTAGCTGGGGTTAGTACCGTACTCGCAACAAAACAATATGGTTCACTAACTGGACTGGCAATGCCTTTAGTTTTACTCCCGTCCTTTATAACGGTTGCTTTAAGTACTTCACTTGTTCCAGCAATTAGTGAGGCACATTCATTAAAGCAGTACGCAGTTGTTGAAAAGCGAATCCAACAAGCTTTAAAATTTTGTATATTAACAGGTGCATTACCCGTCGTTGTTCTTCTTATATTAGCTAGTCCGTTGATGGAAATTTTATATAACTCAGCTAATGGTGCAGTTTTTATCAAAATGATTGCTCCTTTTATTATTTTGCAATATTTACAATCACCACTCCAGTCTGCCTTACAAGCTTTGGATTTGGCCCGTGCTGCCATGATTAATAGTTTAATTGGTGCAGTTGCCAAATTAGCTATTATCTTTTTACTTGCTTCCAATCCTAGTTTCGGTATAAATGGCGTGGCAATCGGTATCGTCGTTGGCTTTGTTTTAGTAACACTACTTCATTATGCGACAATTTTAAAAGTGATTCCGTTAACTTTTTATGTGCGCTTTTATGTGAAAGTATTGATTATTACGATGGTAACAGGTCTAGCAGGTAACTATTTATTTCCAATTTTCGTTGAACAAGTCTCCACATTTTTTGCCGTGTTACTCAGTATTAGTGCAATGATCGGAATATATATTGCTCTTTCATTTTTTATAGGTGTTATTGGTAAAGGTGATGTTCAAAAAGCAATTTCGCTCGTTTTCCCTCATCGAAGGTAAATATGATATATAAAATGGCTGTCCTCAAACGGATAATACAAATCCATGTTTGAGGCAGCCAAGTTTATCAAACACCTAAGCCACGTTTGCATCCGATTTTTCTCGAACTTAAAGAAGGGCTTCCTCTGAGAAATCAAGGCTAGAGGCTTTAGGCCAACACGATATTTGTCACTCAGACTGCCACACTTTTGTTTCGCCACAAGTCATTCGGGGTTTAACCCCCTACTATATCGTTGAGTTATTTTACATTCGTCCCCCACTAGAAAAAGGGGGGAGTCCATTGAATAAAATGAACTTTACAAGTCATTTTTATCGATATGCAATTTCCCGTTTTCATAACTACAGAAGGAAACTTCCTCCAATTTTTTATAACCTCTTTTATATATCTCATTTAATAACCATTCTTTAGATATATTAAGTTCACTAAGTTTATCTTCTTGAATTTGACCATTCACAATTAGACCAACTGTATGCCCTTTTTTATTTTTTTCTTTTTTTAGTACAGATAGTTTTCCCGTTGGCTCAAGGATAGCAAATTCTACGTCTGAAATATAACGAATTTGTTGTTCTCGTAATTGCATTAATAAATCATCAAAATTATATCTTTCCTTTTTCATTTCTTTTTCATTAATTTTGCCGTTTTTTATAATTATTGTCGGCTCTCCATCAATGAGCTTTCGATATTTTCGACTACGTAAGGAAAAAAAGGCTGAAAGAACTTGGACAATAACGAGTATTCCCATTGGAACTAACGGTTGGAATAATGGTTCATTTTGTTCTTCTATACTAATTACTGCAATGTCTGCAATCATAATGAATACAACAAGATCAATGATACTTAACTCACCGATTTCCCTTTTCCCCATAATCCGAAAAATAATTACAATTAACAAGTAAACGAAAACCGTACGTAAAATTAGGTT
This sequence comes from Bacillus andreraoultii, assembly GCF_001244735.1. Taxonomy (GTDB): domain Bacteria; phylum Bacillota; class Bacilli; order Bacillales; family Caldibacillaceae; genus Caldifermentibacillus; species Caldifermentibacillus andreraoultii. The sequence continues at coordinate 1,281,531 of NZ_LN868937.1, read as the reverse complement.
CATATAAATATCCATTTTGCTGCCTCCATTTCGTCCTCAAAATATTTTGCTTCAACACATGGCTTTTTATTCTTATTTCGTTTCGTGTTATTTGACTTGTTACAGAATCACAGGTTTTTAGCTATTATTAACATGATTCACTTCTGATGAAGCCATTCAAACAATTTTCACACCGCATAGGATACCAATTTTTTCAATCAAATTACAATACATCGTCGTTTTTGCAACCTCACAAACTTAAAATAGTCTCCTTTTTGGAGACTCACCATTTCCATTAATTATCGTTGGTTTTTTGAAGATAATTTCTGATTTAACTCTTGAATTGATGAAGTTTTTGTAAAATGTATTCTAATTCATCTCCAACGTGAATATGCTTGTACCGATAGATAAAAAAATACAAGTTTTGGGGGAGAAGATATGGATTCAAGAAGGTTGGGTATTTCTGTTTTAATTGGATTAGGTGTCATTTATGTAGTTGCTGCATTTTGTAGCTTAATATTTTCACTGATTCTGAAGTTTACATCAGTTCAAGAAATCCAACTGAACTTAGTCATCACGATTATTTCTTTCGTGTCTTTGTTTATCGGTGGTTTTGTTGCCGGTGGACGTGGTAAAGAAAAAGGATGGCTTCTTGGAGCATTAACAGGATTTTTATACACTGGAATTAATTTTATGTTTCAATATTTAGGATTTGATTCTGTATTTAATTTTGAACAATTGATTTACTATATTTGCTTTACAGTAACTGCGATCATGGGTGGCATCCTTGGTGTAAATATCATTGGTAACCATTCTCGGCAAGCTTAAGAAATTCAAGCTTGCTTTTTTGCTAATAAGAAGACTCTAGTAGCTACAAAAGCCGAAAAACTGTCTTTCTTATCAAGTGAGCTCTTGTCTCTCACTTCGCAAAGGCTTGTGTATCTTTTTATGGTGACCGTTTGGAATGAATTTATGTTTTTCTGAAGTTAAAGCCGTATTTCCGAAGTTCAAGACTTTTTTCCGAAGATGGCAACCTTTTTCCGAAGTTATGATTTTTATTTCCGAAGATAGGCGCGTTTTTTCCGAAGTTGTTCCTTATATTTCCGAAGTTGAAGCATTAGTTCCGAAGTTCACTCCTTTTTTTCAAAAATAGGCAAATCAAATGGTTTGTTGACTTCAAAGACGTTTTCTCATACAGAAAAATTAAAACCCAGTACCTACAAATAGGACTGGGTAAATGGTAGTTATGAATTATTTGATTTTTCAACTACATCGCGAATTGCGCTGCGGTCGTATGTAAGACGGCTTCCATCACCACATTTAATAACAACCGTGCTATCATCCATTGAATCGATAAAACCGTGAAGTCCGCCAATAGTTACTACCTTATCTCCTTTTTCAAGACCCGCTTGCATCTGTTGAACTGCTTTTTGACGCTTTTGTTGCGGACGAATCAAAAGGAAATAAAAGATAGCAAACATAACAACTAACATGATAATACTATATGCTGATTGACCCAATTTATTTTCCTCCTTTCACTATTAAAAATTTTTCGCATTAGGTTTATTAAAACCATATTGTTCAAAAAATTCTTCTCTGAAGTCCCCAAGACGATCTTCGCGAATTGCTTGACGGACTTGCTCCATTAATTTTATCAGAAAATGTAGGTTATGATAAGTACAAAGTCGAAATCCGAATATTTCATTTGTATGAACTAAATGTCGAATATAGGCACGACTATAATTTCGACATACATAACAATCACAATTTTCATCAAGTGGACGAAAATCACGGGCAAATTTCGCATTTTTTACGACTAGTCGACCGGTAAACGTCATCACTGTTCCATTTCTACCAATGCGAGTTGGTAACACACAGTCAAACATGTCAATTCCGCGAATAGCTCCGTCGATAAGTGAATCCGGTGAACCCACTCCCATTAAATAGCGTGGTTTATTTGTTGGTAAAAGTGGAGTTGTGAATTCAAGCATTCGATTCATAATATCTTTTGGTTCACCTACAGAAAGACCGCCAACTGCATAGCCCGGGAAATCAAGTGACACTAAATCTTCTGCACTTTGCTTACGTAAGTCTTCATATTCTCCACCTTGAACAATTCCGAATAAACCTTGATCTTCGGGACGTGTGTGAGCTTTTAAGCAACGTTCCGCCCAACGAGAAGTCCGTTCCACCGATTTTTTCATATAATCATGTTCAGCCGGATATGGTGGACATTCATCAAAAGCCATCATAATATCTGAACCAAGGGCATTTTGGACTTCCATTGATATTTCTGGAGATAAGAATAGTTTGTCCCCATTTAAATGATTACGAAAATGAACGCCTTCTTCTTCAATTTTCCGGAATTCACTTAAACTGAACACTTGGAATCCACCAGAATCTGTTAAAATGGCTTGATCCCAGTTCATAAATGTATGAAGCCCTCCAGCCTCACGAATGATTTCATGACCAGGACGTAACCATAAATGATATGTATTACTTAAGATTACACCAGCCCCCATTTCTTTTAATTCTTCTGGGGACATTGTTTTTACTGTAGCAAGTGTACCAACTGGCATAAACATTGGTGTCTCATAAGATCCGTGTGGAGTATGTAACATCCCAAGTCTTGCTCCAGTTTGTTTGTCAGTTTTTATTAATTCATAACGAATTGCAGTCAAGTTCGTGTTGCTCCTTTCTTTGTACCATTCTGTTACTTCCTCAAAAGAAACCCTCTATATTAGAACATATTCATTCCAGTAAATCATTCTTTATCTAGGGTGACCTTCAATGTTATTTAATAAACATTGCATCACCAAAGCTGAAAAAGCGATATCGTTCCTGCACAGCTGTATGATAAGCATGTAAAATCGTATCACGACCAGCTAATGCACTTACTAGCATAATAAGTGTTGATTTTGGCAAATGAAAGTTCGTCACTAAACAGTCAATCGCCTTATATTCATAGCCTGGATAAATAAAAATCTCTGTCCAACCACTTTCTGCAACAAATTTTCCTTCATGTCTTGAAGCAATTGTTTCAAGTGTTCTTGTCGAAGTCGTTCCAACAGAAATAATACGACCACCACTTGTCTTCACATGATTTAACAACTGTGCAGTCTCTTCTGTCATATGATAAAATTCTGCATGCATTTCGTGTTCTTCAATAACATCTACATTCACAGGCCGGAACGTACCAAGACCAACATGCAAAGTAATAAACGAAACATGTACACCTTTTTTCTTAATCTCAGCTAATAATTCTTCCGTAAAATGAAGACCTGCCGTCGGTGCTGCGGCCGATCCAATTTCGCGTGCATAAACAGTTTGATACCGGTCTTTCTCCTCTAATCGTTCTTTTATATATGGAGGTAGTGGCATCTCACCTAGTTCATCTAATATTTCATAAAAAATACCATCGTATTGAAATTCGAATATTCTTCCACCGTACTCTAATTCATCTATACATTTTGCGATTAGTTTTCCTTCACCAAATGTTAAAACCGTTCCTACTTTTACTCTTTTAGCTGGCTTGACTAATGTTTCCCACCGGTCTCCTTCAATTTGTTTTAGTAAAAGAACTTCAACATGAGCCCCCGTATCTTTCTTTTCACCAAACAATCTTGCTGGCATAACCCTTGTATCATTTAGTACTAAGCAATCTCCTGGATTTAAGTATTGAATAATATCAGCGAATTTACGATGTTCAATCTCACCTGTCTTTTTATCAACAACCATTAACCGGCTACTTGCTCGATCTTTCAATGGAGTTTGTGCAATTAGTTCTTCTGGTAATTCGTAATCAAAATCTTCTAGTTTCATTATTTCCACCAACTTCTATCTAAATCTATTGATAATAAAAAATATAACCGAAAGAATGACACTCAATACAATTGATGTCATAATCGGAAAATAAAAAGTTGTATTTCCCTTATTAATAATAATGTCTCCAGGTAATTTTCCAATCTTGATAAATTGCATAAGTAACCCTATGAGAAAAATGATTCCACCAATCGTCATCAATAATTTGCCGATGCCTGTCATGTTTTTGGAACCTCCATTTGAAAATGTTCGTAAACTGCATGTGTGACAACTCTTCCTCTTGGGGTCCGTTGGAGAAAACCAATTTGCAGTAAATATGGTTCATATACATCTTCTATTGTTCCCGCTTCTTCGCCAATTGTTGCAGCAATTGTTTCGAGACCAACAGGACCACCTTTAAACTTTTCAATGATCCCTTTTAATAATTTATGGTCGATATGATCTAACCCAAGTCGGTCTACTTGTAAAAGATCTAGTGCTTCTTTTGCTAATGAGGATGTAATATTGCCATTACTTTTTACTTGGGCAAAATCTCGAACCCGTCTTAACAATCGATTGGCAATACGTGGCGTGCCTCTGGAACGTAAAGCAATTTCTTCTGCAGCATCATCAGCAATTTCTGCTTCTAATATTGTCGCGGTTCGGTAGATAATTTCTTGTAGCTCATCTGGTTTATAATACTCTAGTCGACTCAATACTCCAAAGCGATCTCTCAGTGGTGCAGACAGAGCACCAGCACGAGTTGTTGCTCCTACTAACGTAAAAGGAGGTAGATCAATTCGAATTGACCTCGCACTTGCCCCTTTCCCAATCACAATATCGAGGCAAAAGTCTTCCATCGCTGGATATAGCACTTCTTCAATGGAACGATTTAGGCGATGAATTTCATCAATAAAAAGTATATCCCCTGGTTCAATTGCTGTTAAAATTGCTGCAAGATCACCTGGCCGTTCAATCGCTGGTCCTGAAGTCGTTCGTAAATTACCGCCCATTTCATTTGCTATAATCGCAGCTAACGTTGTTTTCCCTAAGCCAGGTGGTCCGTAAAGTAAAACATGGTCTAACGTTTCCATTCTCATCTTGGCAGCTTCAATAAATATTTTCAAGTTGTTTTTTACATGCTCTTGTCCAATATATTGATCAAATGAATGGGGACGTAAATGTTGCTCTAAAGATAACTCCTCACTATCTGCTTGGTCTGAAACCATTCGTTCTTCCACTGTAATCCCCCCTTCAACTGATTAAGTTAGCGATCGAAATCAATATCATGACGAATATTGTTTTAAAGAAAACACAAGGCTCGAACCTTTAGACGATAGAAAAAGTAAACTTAGGGTCCGAACCTTTAGCCCAACCAAAGAGCCTAGAGTTCGCCGAAATGAGAGTTTTTGGAATTGATGTAATGCTGCTAGAGCCTTCCTTGTGCGCTATTTGTATTGGAAAGTAGAAATTGGAAAATGAATACTTTCCTATTAGCTAACCGAAAAAACTATATTTGGTTGCGCGAAATATTGCCGAAGTTTTTCTTATACACTGACGCGTTAAGTAAAGATTGCAAATTTTTTACTCTCCTAATAATTTAAAAACCCGATAACTCTTTTAGCGCTAATTTAATAAATTGATCGGTCGTCAATTTTTCCTGTTGTAAGTGACGCATAGCTTTTTTTACTTCCTTATTAGAATATCCTAAAGCTTCTAAAGCTAAAATGGCTTCTTGTCGTTCATGATCGTCATGTCGATCGTTACTTTCGCTTTCCATATCTTCTGGAAAATCATTTATAAATTCATGAAGTTTCCCTTTTAAGTCGAGAATAATTTGCCGAGCAGTTTTTTTACCAACACCAGGAAAGGTCGTTAAAAACTTCTCATTTTCTTGTTCTATTGCGTGGGCGATCTGACCTGGTTCGCCGGCAGCTAATATGGCTAATGCACCTTTTGGACCAATGCCAGATACATTAATCAATTTAATAAAAAACTCCTTTTCCTCTAAAGTTTTGAACCCATATAGTAATTGTGCGTCTTCCCGAACATGAAAATATGTATATATTTTTTGTTTTTGTTGTTCTAAACTAAACGTATACGGATTCGGTGTTAAGATTTGATAGCCAATTCCGTTATTTTCAACAACGATATACTGAGGGCTTACATATTCTAAGGTCCCAATAATATACTCGTACACAAAATCCTCTCCCTATTATTGCTGCCTATCATTTTACCACATTTTTGGAATGAAAGAGAAGAGGACAGGTCTATAGGATCATTCCTAAAAGCCTGTCCTCTTCAACAAGGATACATGATGACGATTTATGAACTATAAAATGATTATACTCCTTGATAAGCTTGGCGAATTATTTCTTCAATTTCAGAGATTAATGGTAGTTTTGGATTGGCATTCGTACATTGATCTTCAAATGCTTTATCAGCTAGCTCAGTGATTTGTTCTTCCAAATCCTCTACTTGTACACCATTTTCTTTCATGCTCATTGGTATATTAATTTCTTTTGCCAATTTTATAATTGCATTCACTAAACTTTCAACGCCTTCCTCTGTCGTACGAGCAGGTAATCCAAGACTTTTTGCAATTTCTGCATAACGTTCATCAGCAATGAAATGTTCATATTTAGGGAACGTTGCAAATTTTGTTGGTTTTTTAGCATTGTATCGGATTACATGTGGTAGAAGAATTGTGTTCATTCGACCATGTGGAATTCCAAATGCTCCACCAAGTTTATGAGCGATACTATGGTTTAAGCCAAGGAATGCGTTAGAAAAAGCCATTCCTGCAATTGTTGATGCGTTATGCATTTTTTCTCTTGCTAATTCGTCGTTACCATGATGATAAGCTCTTGGTAAATATTCAAAAACAAGTTGAATGGCTTTAATTGCTAGCCCATCTGTAAAATCGTTAGCCATGTTCGATACATATGCTTCAATCGCGTGAGTTAGAACGTCCATTCCTGTATCAGCTGTAATGGATTTTGGTAATGACATAACAAATGTTGGATCAATAATTGCAACGTCTGGCGTTAATTCATAGTCAGCTAATGGATACTTAATATCTAAGTCATCATCTGTAATAACTGAGAAGGATGTTACTTCAGAACCTGTACCAGATGTTGTTGGGATACATACTAATTTCGATTTTTTACCTAGTTCAGGGAATTTGTAAATCCGTTTCCGAATATCCATGAATTTTTGTTTTGCACCATTAAACTCAATTTCTTGATGTTCATAGAAAAGCCACATGCCTTTTGCTGCATCAAGAACAGAGCCACCACCAAGAGCAATAATAACATCTGGATGGAAATTCATCATCTGTTCGACACCCTTCATTACTGTATCTACGGAAGGTTCGGTTTGAACGTCTGTGAAAATTTCACTATGAACATAATCAGGTCGTTTTCTTAAATAGTAAAGAACTTTATCGACATAACCTAGTCTTACCATATCTTTATCTGCTACGATAAAAGCTCTAGTAATATCAGGCATTTTTGATAGATATTGTGTTGAGTTTTTTTCAAAGTAAATTTTTGGTGGAATTTTAAACCATTGCATATTTACACGTCTCTTAGCCATTATTTTTTTATTAATTAAGTTGAATGTACCAACGTTTGTAGATACTGAGTTACCGCCGTAAGTTCCACATCCAAGTGTTAATGATGGAATATATGCATTATAAATATCACCGATTCCACCTTGAGATGAAGGTTGGTTAATAATTACACGGCCAGCTTTCATTCTTCTTCCATACTCAAGAATTACGTCTTCATTTTGAGAGTGAATAACCGCTGAGTGACCCATACCATTGTAATGAAGCATTTGCAGTGCACGCTCAATACCTTCATCAGAATTTTTCACCTTGAAGCAAGCTAATACTGGACTTAGCTTTTCCCCAGATAATGGTTCTTCTGGCCCGACTTTTACTGTTTCAGCAATAAGAATTTTTGTATTCTCAGGAACATCTACACCAGCCATTTTCGCAATTTTATAAGCAGATTGGCCAACTACAGCTGGATTTACACTACCATTTTCTTTCATTACAAATTTCTCTACTTTTTTCTTTTCATCTTTTGTTAAGAAGTGACAATTATTAGCAATTAATTCTTGTTTAACAAGATCATAAATTTCTTTATCAATTATGACTGCTTGTTCAGAGGCACAGATCATTCCATTGTCAAAAGTTTTTGATAGGATTAAGTCATTCACTGACCGTTTAATGTTTGCTGATTTTTCAATATAGCAAGGAACGTTACCAGGTCCAACACCTAAAGCTGGTTTTCCAGAACTATATGCTGCTTTAACCATTGCTGATCCACCTGTAGCAAGGATAAGTGACACGCCCGGATGTTTCATTAAGTAGTCTGTCTTTTCCATTGAAGGAGTATCAATCCATTGAATACAATTTTCTGGAGCACCTGCACGAACAGCGGCTTCTAACAATACTTTTGCTGCTTCTTTACTTGATTGTTGTGCTGATGGATGGAATGCAAATATTATTGGGTTACGAGTTTTAATCGCAATTAATGATTTAAACATTGTTGTTGATGTCGGGTTTGTTACAGGTGTTACACCAGCAACGACTCCAACTGGCTCTGCTATTTCAACTATCCCTTCATTATCATCTTCATGAATGATTCCAACGGTTTTATCGTATTTAATGCTGTGATAAATATACTCGGTTGCAAACATGTTTTTAATAATTTTATCTTCATATACACCTTTTTTTGTTTCTTCGTAAGCAACTTTTGCAAGATGCATATGATCATTCAATCCTGCTAATGCCATTTCCTTCACTATGTTATCAATTGTTTCTTGGTCATAATCCATAAACTTATCAAGCGCAACTTGACCTTTAGCTACTAGTTCATCCACTTCATTTAAAAGGGATTCGACTTTCTTCTCTTCTTTTACAATCGTTTTTGTACTCATGTTAAAGGCCTCCTATCTTTTATTAGGGACACAAAGTAACCATGTAAGACTTTTTATGTCCCACTAATACAAAATTTTTAAGTTAGTCTCACAATAGAAAGAACCTAACTTGAATTCTCTTTTCTTTACTATTTCTTTGATTCTTATCTTAGAAAACAAGTAATCCTTGCTTTCTAATTTCATTATATTAGGTCTTCGAAAGGAATACAATATCTTTGTGAAACATTTCACAATTTATTCGAAGGTGTTATTTTTGTGTTTTTATGAAATCGCTGACATTAACTAGAAAACGTTAACAATCATATCCTGCGTTCACAATTCAGAAAGATAAATCGATACTTGTACAAAGAATAGACATATTTCCAACAATATTTTGATAGAAGAGAAAGATTCCGCCACCTTTTGTACATAGTAACACTTCAACTGCTATGTTCTTTTTATCAGTTAGTGGCAAGCGGATGAATAAATTGAATATGGGGAATTACCGGAGAGAGTGAACATGGAGAATGAGGTTAAAAATTCTTTTCCATCTTTTTACGTAATAGGTCGCCTTAACCATCCTAGACGACCTTTATAGCCTTTTTCTCTATAAGTTGGTACTAATCCTCGTTTTCCAATTGAGATTGAATCCGATCAAAAAATTCCTCTGCAGCACTATACCCTTGTTGCATTAAATAATAATTCGTACATGCAGCTTCCACGAGGCCAGCAACATCTCGTCCAGGGTGAAGATGAATCTTTACGTGGGGGATTTTTACACCTAAATATTCTGTGTACTGCGGTTCTAATTCAAGTTCATTATTTAAATCATCTTCTTCCCAAGGACATAATTCGATATCTAAAGCAATTCTCGTTTCTTCTTGAAAAGCTTTTCTTCCATAAACGCGAACTACATTTAGGAGACCGATGCTTCGTAACGCTAAAAATTCCTTATTTGTTTGGTTATGCGTTCCAAGGATGGTTTGAGAACCTGTTTTTTTCAATACAACAATATCATCAGCAATTAACCGATGACTACGTCCGATTAACGTATGAGCTGTTTCACTTTTACCAATCCCTGATTTTCCGCGTAATAAAATACCTACTCCAAAAACATTCATACAAACTGCATGAATCGCCATTTCAGGAGCAAGTTTATTTTTTAAATAATTATTTAACTTATCTACAAACTCAGATGTTTTTTCTGTTGTTCTGAGTAGAGGAATCGATTCTTCTTTACAAAACTTTCTAAGATAAGTTAATCCTTCTAATCCTCTTGTCACAATAAAGCAGGGCGGATGATATTTAACAACATTGCCGATACGATGGCGCCGTTCTTCATCTGTCAATTTATGTAAATATGTAATCTCCTTTTTCCCAAGGATTTGAACTTGCTTTTTGGGAAAATAATCAAAATAACCAATAAATTCAAGACCAGGTCGATGCGTTCTTGGTTGAGTGATCGTTCGGTGTAAAAAATCCCCACCTTCTAATACTTCCAAAGAGAACGCTCGAGCCATTTTTTCAATTGTGATTGATTTCATACATGTACATTCCTTCCGATAGCTTCTTCATACTAAATATATTATCCTTATCTTACAAATTCATTATGGATGATACTTGTATTGTATGTAACATTATATTTTACCACTAAAATATCTCTTTGCAAAAAAAATAATAAGCAAACGTCTCGTACATATATTTGAAACTGTTCTTCAGGTATTCTTTAAAAGCCCATATATTTTTGTTATAATGTTACTCATGAGAAGGCTCTTTTTCTAAAATGTATGTGCCTGGTAGCATACGTGCCTTCTCTCTTTTTTTCGGAAATTTTGCTTGAATTCCTCCCGAGAATAATTTTACACATATTCATTTTATCTTTCTTCTTTTTATTTTTAAGAAAAAAACATTCCACTGAAAATGTTGAGGGTTTGCAAATGATTAAAAGTAAAGAATATCAGTGATGCTAGATCCTTCAGACAACCAAGAGCCGTAGTTACGCTTTACTTTCCTATTAGCTAAAAAAGCTTGCCATTTAGCTATTAAACCGTATGCTAAATGACAAGCCCTTATTATATCAAGTTCGTTTATTCATTCAAAATTATTTACATTGCTTGGCGAATAATTTCCATCACTTCTTCAAGTTTAGCTTTACGTGGGTTTGTTGCTGCACAAGCATCTGCCATCGCATGTTCTGCTAAAATTTGAATATCTTCTTCTTTTGCACCTAATTCTTTGAAACCGCTTGGGATGTTCATATCACGAGCCAGCCGTTCTATCACAGCAATTGCCTTTTCCGCAGCTTCATAAGTGCTTAGTCCATCAACTTTTTCACCTAATGCAATCGCAATATCACGGAAGCGGTCTGGACGAGCAACAAGATTAAATTTACTTACATGTGGTAAAAGAATAGCATTACATACACCATGTGGTAGGTCATAGAAGCCACCAAATTGGTGAGCAATCG